>JAJYTC010000048.1 GCA_021793275.1 Deltaproteobacteria bacterium
CTGCCTGTCGAGCGTTATATGAAGATCGCCTATATCGAATGTTTCCACAAGTCTTAAGAGCCGGATAGTGAATTCTGATCGCACCGCACAGGGAACGGCCGTTGTTTTTTATTATGAATCGTCCCGGTCGGCTTGTCCATATCAAAGACAACAGTCTCCTTTCCGGCTTCTTGACAGCCACAGGCTCTCTTTGTATAGTGAGAGCGACTTACAGACCGCATCCCGCTATTAGCACGCTCTATTATACTGATCGCCCGGTCCGGCCGCTCACGCACTTTACGCATAAACAACCACAGGCGCCGCGAGGGGCCATGATCTTTTCCGCATTGAAAACCTACAGCACAGGAGACAGCTTATGGCCCGGAACAAGAGCTTGGATCCAGCCGTTCAGCAGATGATCGGCAAAGCGCAGACCATGGGGATTAAGACCGTCTGGGACCGCTACCAGGAAATGGTCCCTCAGTGCGGCTTCGGCGAAACCGGTCTTTGTTGCCGCCACTGCCTCCAAGGCCCATGCCGCATCGATCCTTTCGGCGATGAACCCAAAACCGGCATCTGCGGGGCGACGGCGGACACCATGGCGGCCCGCGGCCTCGACCGCGCAATCGCAGCGGGCACGGCGGCCCACGCCGGGCATGCCCGGCACGTAGCTCATACAATGATCAAAATGGCAACGGGCCAGGCGCCGGCCTACTCCGTAAAGGCGCCCGAGAAGCTTCGCCAGGTTGCGCGCCGAATCGGCATTCCCGTTGATGAACGCGATGACAACGCGATCGCCCTCGATGTAGCCAGGGCCGCGATCGCCGATTTTCACGAGAAGGACACCCCCGTCCTGTGGGCCGCTACGGTCGTGCCCCCCGAACGGGTCAAGGTGCTGAGCGGCCTGGGCATAGTGCCAAGGGGCATCGACACCGAAATTTCGGATATCATGCACCGCACGCTCTACGGCGTGGACGCCGACCCGGTCAATTTGCTCCTGGCGGGCCTGCGCTGCGGGCTGGCCGACCTGGCCGGCTGCTACATGGGGACCGACCTCTCCGATATCCTTTTCGGGATTCCGCAACCGGTCGCAACCCGTGCGAATATGGGAGTTTTAAAAGCCGATGCCGTGAACATTGCCCTTCACGGCCATAACCCGGTACTCTCCGACGTCATCGTAGCCGTTTCTTCGGAGATGGAAAAGGATGCCAAAAAGGCGGGCGCCTCGGGCATCAACCTTGTGGGTGTATGCTGCACGGGAAACGAAGTCATGATGCGCCACGGAATTCCGGCATGCACTCACTCCGTAAGCCAGGAAACGGCGCTCCTTACGGGTGCGGTCGACGCCATGGTGGTGGACTACCAGTGCATAATGCCCTCCGTTTCTCAGATAGCCGACTGCATGGGATCGAAGGTGATCACGACGATGGAAAACGCAAAGATCCCCGGCGCCCAACACGTTGGCTTCAAAGAGGAAAAAGCGGAGGAAACAGCCAGGGAAATCATCGGCATCGCGATCAGGAACTTCACCCGCCGCAGCGGCAAGCCGGTGGACATTCCCAACATAACGACAAGGGTCGTTGCGGGATTTTCCGTCGAAGCCATTGTCGGCGCCCTGTCCAAAGTCAATCCCGCCGATCCGCTGCAGCCGGTCGTCGACAATGTCGTCAGCGGAAACATTCGCGGGGTCTGCCTGTTTGCCGGATGCAACAACGTAAAGGTCCCGCAGGACAATAACTTCGTCGTGATGGCCCGCAAGCTGCTGAAAGAAAACGTTTTGGTAATTGCCACAGGATGCGGCGCGGGAGCACTGATGCGCCACGGCCTGATGGACCCGGCAAACGTGGAGAGCCTTTGCGGGGAAGGCATCAAGGCGGTGCTGACCGCTATCGGCGAAGCCAATAACCTGGGCGGTCCCCTGCCCCCGGTCCTTCACATGGGTTCCTGCGTGGACAACTCCAGGGCTGTAGCGCTGGCCGTTGCCGTAGCACAAAAGCTTGGCGTGGACACCTCGAAGCTGCCGGTAGTGGCTTCGGCGGCCGAGGCGATTTCCGAAAAGGCGGTGTCGATCGGGACCTATGCCGTGGCAGCCGGGCTTCCCACGCATGTGGGCGTGAACGTGCCCGTCCTTGGCGCCCCGCTGGTCGCCAAGATCCTGACCGAAACGGTTAAGGACCTCACGGGCGGCTACTTCATCGTGGATCTCGACCCCGAATCGGCGGCAGACAAGCTGTTGAAGGCCATAGACGAGCGCAGGGCCGGACTGGGACTCTAGCAGCAAGCGAAGGAGCAGATCATGCCCGGAACAAAGGAAATATTTATCCGGATCGACAGGTGCGTAGGCTGCCATACCTGCGAAATAGCCTGCGCAGTGGAACATTCCGCCGGAAAGCAGTTGCTCGCGGCGATCTCCGAGCCTGTAAAACCAAGAAAGAGGCTCTACGTGGAAGCAGCGCAAAACCTCGCCGTCCCGGTGCTCTGCCGGCATTGCGAGAGCGCCCCCTGCGTGGCGGCCTGCCCCACCGGCGCAACCTACCGGGACGAGAGCAGCCAACTTGTGCTGCAGGACCACCGGAAATGCATAGGATGCCTGCTCTGCGTTCAGGCCTGCCCTTTCGGCATGATGGGCCGCCGCGCCGAATCGCGCGTCACGGTCAAATGCGACCGCTGCCCGGAGCGTGAAAGGCCGGCATGCGTAGACGCCTGCCCAACACATGCCCTTGTTTACGTCGACCCCGATGTGTATGGCAAAACGAAGCGGCTGGCCGTGGTTGAAGCCTTGGCCGGCGATTATTTGCGCGGGGAGGCCTGAAGTGGATAGCGAGATAGGCATTAAGACCGGCGAGATTGCACAACGGTGGAAAGGAACACCGGGGATGCTGACAGGGGCGCTGCAGGAAATCCAGGAGACCTTCGGTTATTTGCCGGAAGAAGGGATCAGAACGCTTGCCTCCGAACTCGATATCCCCTTGAGCAGGATTTTCAGCGTGGCAACGTTTTACTCCTTTTTTCGCCTGACGCCTCCGGGCCTTCACCACATACAGGTTTGCGAAGGAACGGCGTGTCACGTCCTGGGCGCCGATCAGTTGAGCGCAAAGCTTTTTCGGGACCTTAAGATCGGAGATGAAGGGGTAAGCGAAGACCGTCTTTTCAGCATCGACAGGGTTCGCTGCCTGGGATGCTGCAGCATGGCGCCGGTGGTCCGGATCGACGATCGGACCTATGGCCGCGTGCGCCAGAAAAACGTTGCCGGCATTCTTAAACCTTATCTCAAAGAGGGCGACGGTGAAAATTAAGGACGCGGATTCCATAAAAAGGCTTGCGGAGTCGTCGCGTCAACTCCTTACGCCTTCCGTACCGCGAATAGCGGTGGGCATGTCGAGCTGCGGGTTGGCCGCGGGCGCGCAATCCGTGATGGAGGCATTCCAGGTGGAATGCGGACGCCAGGGCGTCGAGTGCCGGATCGTAGCCACCGGGTGTTTGGGGTTTTGCGGCGCCGAACCCCTGGTCGAGATCCTACTGCCCGGAAAAGCGGCCTTCGTTTACGGACCGGTCGAAGAGAACCGCTGCGCCGATATGGTCGCAGAGCTCCGCGAGGGCCGCCTGCCGCGCGACAACCTTCTCGGGCGCAGGGAAGTCGGCGGAGCGGAAATCGAGGATGTCCCGCCGCTATCCGATCACCCCTTCTACAAGGGGCAAATCCGCATAGTCACGCGAAATCTCGGCCTGATCGATCCGGGGTCTTTTGAAGAATACGTTGCCTGCGGCGGCTACCAGGCCCTTGCAAAGGCGCTCGGCGCCATGTCATCCGAGCAGGTCATCGACGAAATCAAAAGCTCCGGCCTGAGGGGCCGGGGCGGCGCGGGCTTTCCCACCGGCCTCAAGTGGGAAATGACTCGAAAGAGCCCTTCATCGCCCAAATACATCATAATGAACGGCGACGAAGGAGACCCCGGCGCCTACATGGACCGCAGCCTCATGGAAGGCGATCCTCACGCCCTGGTCGAAGCGATGATTATCGGCGGATACGCCATAGGGGCGCAAACGGGAATCCTGTATGTGCGCGCCGAGTACCCGCTGGCCCAAAAACGGCTTCGTGAAGCGATCGGGCAGGCAAAGGAGGCCGCGCTCCTGGGCAGGGACATCCTGGGATCGGGCTTCGATTTCGACCTCTACCTGGTGAGCGGCGCCGGCGCTTTCGTTTCCGGCGAGGAAACCGCGCTCATACATTCGGTGGAAGGCCGAATCGCCGAACCGGACCCGAGGCCTCCCTACCCATCGGAAGCGGGGCTCTACGGGCAGCCTACCTGCATAAACAATGTAGAGACGCTGGCCAACGTTCCTGTCATCCTGGACAGGGGCGCGGAGTGGTACGGAGGCTTCGGCGCCGAAAAGAGCAAAGGGACCAAGCTTTTCTGCCTGGTCGGCGAAGTGGCCCGCACCGGACTGGTTGAAGTTCCCCTTGGCACACCGCTTGCCGCCATTGTCCACGGCATGGGGGGAGGCGGTCGCGGAGGCGCTGCGGTTAAAGCCCTCCAAACCGGGGGCCCTTCGGGCGGATGTATCCCCTCGGAAGCCTTCGATCTTCCCGCAGACTACGAAGCCTTGCAGAAAATGGGATCGATCATGGGATCGGGCGGCCTGATCGTCTTGTCGGAGCGCACATGCATGGTGGACACGGCCCGCTATTTTTTGAAGTTCACCAGGGAGGAATCCTGCGGCAAATGCACGCCCTGCAGGGAAGGGATCGATTATTTGTCGCACGTCCTGGACGACATCGTCGCCGGAAAGGGCGCCGGCGTAAACCTCGATGCCATCGAGCAGGTTTCCCGGGGGATCGCCGCCGCGTCTCTTTGCGGCCTGGGGCAGACCGCGCCCAATCCTTTGATGACAAGCCTCAGGCATTTCAGGGCCGAATACGAGGCCCATGTCACAGAGAATCGCTGTCCGGCCGGCGTATGTTCAGCCCTCCTGCACATTTCGATCGACCCGCAGGCCTGCACCGGCTGCACGGCCTGCGTCGCCGTTTGCCCGGTCTCGGCCATCTCCGGCACAAAAAAGGAGCCTCACCAGGTTGACCAATCTCTTTGCATCAAATGCAAAGCCTGCGAGGACATATGCAGATTCAACGCAATTCGGGTTGTGTGAGGGAGGGCGGATGGCTGCGATAACGTTAAACGGTCGATTGCTGGAAGCCGAAGCGGGTGAGAAGGTATTGGACGTCGCGCGCCGCAACGGTATACCTGTCCCCACGCTTTGCCATCATCCGGGGCTCAGCGCCTACGGCGCCTGCAGGCTTTGCCTCGTGGAGATAAAGAGCGGGTTTCGTCCGGGCCTGGTTTCTTCCTGCACCATGCCCGCAATCGACGGGCTTGTCGCGGAAACCGAAAGCCCGGCGGTAAAAAGCGCGCGCAAACTGGTTGCCGAACTGCTCCTCGCCCGCGCCCCGCAATCGCCCGAGATCCGGGCGCTTGCCGCCGGTCTTGGCGCTGAACCGACCGCTATTCCCAAAAAAGACGAACTTTGCATTTTATGCGGACGGTGCGTCCGGGCCTGCAGCGCCCTGGGAGTAAACGCCGTCTCGTTTGTGCGGCGGGGTGTAAAGCGCCGCGTAGCCGTTCCCTTCGATAAACCATCCGAGCATTGCATTGCCTGCCAGGCATGTGTTTCGGTCTGCCCTACCGGCGCCATCAAGGCAAAGATTACTCATGAAAAGGTCGAGATGGTGGAGTGGCAGGCGCGCCGCGAACTGCAGCGGTGTGCGGTCTGCCAAACACCATTCGTTACCGCCGGGCAACGGGACCTCGTAGAGCGGACCGTCGAAGCCGGCCACCAGCCGCTTGGCGCCCTGTGCCCCAAATGCCGCCGGCTTGAAACGGCTAAGGCGTATTCGATGTGGGAGCCGGCATCCGGAGTTTCCGGTTAGAATTTTGCAGGATCACCTACAAAGCTTTTCAAAAGATCATAGACACCCGGGGGAAGGGGGAAGTCCGCGTTTCTTACCTGCCATGCTATGATCTCCTTGCTGAGGCCTGCTGACCGCAGCTCATTAACGGCGTCTTCGGGATCGGACGCATTGACCACTCTATCATAAGCAAGATTACGAGGAAGCAAGAGTTCGGCTGCAAACGCCTTGGCCCTCGCCTCAACATTGTGAGGAGCGCTCCCGTTCAATATCTCCGCCAAGGGAAGCGCACCGGTCCTGTCTATGAGAAGATGGCATATCTCATGCGCCAGCGTAGATCGCTGCCCCTTCTCCTCCTGAGAGTGGACCCCCTGCGCATTGACGATAACCGCCGGGCCATGGCGCGGCCCCCAGCAGGCAATGGCATCGATATTCTGCTCAGGTATTTCAATACTATGTATTGAAACACCCATATGCTTCAAGATCTCGCTTGGCTCGTAGGGGTAATCCAAGTGCATCAATTTTAAAACTCTGCCGAGCCAATCCGCAAGGAAGTAACCTTGATCATATGGCTTAACCTTTCCAGACTCGTTAATCAGCCGCTCGGCTTCTTGTGAGAGTTTATCCAGTTCCGCGGTTTGTGAGGCACGGGGAATATGCCTGATCGAGTCGAAAATCGCCTTCAGGCTGGTGTTTGAAAGCTGGCCTTCCGTCATTCGCGCGGCTGCTAACAACTCAGTGCATTCAAATCCGCCAGGGGGCAACTCGAAAACTCCATCCAGGCTGCCTAACGCTCGCAATACCTCGGCCGGGAGGCGTGTGGCGATTTCTGCCAGCCGCTGGCGACTGTGGTCCCGGCGCGTTTTCCACATATTGATCGCCGCCGTAGACCTACCATCTGAGAGTCCTTCAAGACGGTTTGCGATTACGTTCCCAAGATTGGAGAGGGTTTCCATGGTTTCATCAAATGGACGCAAAATGCTTTGCTCGCGAGTGGAGATCCACATCCGGCGCCCTTCTCTCAGTAGAAATACCGAGGGAACTCTTGCGCCTTTAAATGATCGGGCAAGATCATGAGTCTCCTCAAAACCGTAAATTTCCTCTTCTTCAATTTCAACTCTCGCCTCGGGCAGATCTTGCCATCGATCTTCAGCGGCGATTCGGATCAGGCTGGGAGTCATTGGCTTTAACCCTAACGGATATCCCTCTTCCCATTCCAGGAAGGGCCATACCTCGCCAAGGAATTCGAGCAGATCGATCCACGTCCACTCTAAACCTGGCTCACCCCCCCGATCACTTTCACCTCCCCACGCAGTACGGTCTCCCAGCCCGAGTCGAATGAAACCCCGCGTAGCCGTTGCCGGATTTGGAGACTTTTCTCTGGATTCCGTCCAACACAGATAGACATTAAGGCCTGATCGATTTCCGAATGTGATTAGCTCTTCAACCATTTACGGACCTCTTCAAGACACCCCAGACGTTCGGCGTGTTCCAATATCTTTTTCCGTAGCGCGCTTGGCAGTTCCCGAAACGAGTCGGGGTGCTCAGGAAAGCCGTGGTAAGATTTTCCGGGATTCGTGGGCACAGCCCGGTAGATGACGTTCTGATATATTGTATAAATTCTTTGAGGGTATTCATGGTCCCAACGCTTCGGGCTCCATTCTATCCCGGTATTCAAAATTTCCCTGGCAGTTTCGTTGGAAATTCCCTTCGGACATTTACCAACGGGAACACCACCAATAATGATAAATCCAGCTTCATCTTCGTCCCAGGAGTGTTTCCGCTTGGGTATTTCATCTGGTTCGTACTCCCATTCCAACTTTTAAGCCCCCCCTCACTGCGGCTATCAAGTTGTGCGAGCGATGAATCCCATAGCTTTCCGCGCTACTAGGAGGCTGTCCGAGAATTGCGAATCAGCGGGTTTTCGTAGGAGCGGCTTCCAGCCGCGACAGGCCTCTCGCGACTGGAAGCCGCTCCTACGAAGACGGAAGACCACTCGAAGACGTTCTCGGACAACCTCCTATCATCTCATTAACGGGTTCATACCCGGACATAAGTCGGATAAAAGTAACCACAACCGCTGCAAATTGCAGGGATAAGACACTCAATGTCATTATCAACTGATCTCCCGAAAAAGTAAACACGAGCGTCCCCGGCCAATCCCTTGTTTTGGCGGCGCCGATCAGAGCAAACTTAATAACCTCCTCTAACGGTCATCTTGCTATTGGATATTCGAAGAGTGGATATTTGAAGATTTGACCTCAACGCCTGAAGCGGCATTCGATCTTCGGAGGGCCTTAAGGGTTTCGAGTTCCCGGTAGCAGGAAGTCAAACCGGAAAACCGTTCCACCGGTATGGCGAAATCGACATTCGGCCTGCCGACCAGCCCGGCGGTTTCCATACCGATCACTTCACCTTCGGGGTTCACCACGGGACCGCCGCTCGAACCGTGCGCCGCGTGGGCGTCATGCACGATGCATTTACCCAGTTCGGGTATTACCGCGATTTGTATCACCTTGCCTCTGCTCGTCACCCTGGCGACCCCCAACGGGCTGCCTGCAACCAGGAGCGGATCTCCCGGCCCGGGCGACGCGGCGGCAGGAATCAGGTAGGGCGCCGAGCCATACACCATATCCACAAGGGCCTCTACGACGTCGTCCCGCTTATCCTCGGCAACGATCGATTCCACATTGAACTCCCTGCCGTCAAAAGTTTTCACCCTGGCTGCAAATGCCTTCCCGAGAACATGGTAGTTGGTGATCAGATGTCCATATTCTTTGAAAAAGAAACCGCTGCCCTGGGCTATCTGTTTTCCGGTTTGATCGTAAACATAGATTGTGACCGTTGCGCGCAGAACTTTGCCGACCGTATCGGCCGTAAAGCCGCCGGCCCCGGCAGGACAGTCCGGCAGGAAAACAATAACGGACATCGCGAGAGCGAGATATATGATGATATTCTTCATGCCTTTCCCCATCACGAAGAGAAGCGGGAAGCGAGGAACAAAAAACCGCACCCCGCCTCTCTTCCTATCTTCGATCGACTCAATATCGTATCGTCACACCGGCCGGATAGTATAAGCGGAATTCGAATTTTTCCCGTTTTCGGTGTATATTGGCTTGAAAAGTCACCGCTTTTACACGTTTCAGCGCGCCCCCGCGGGGATTGAAGAACTGCCGGCTCGCTGTGAGAAGGGAGTATTCGTCATGAGTCGAGAAAACGATGTAGTGATTGTCTCCGCAGCCCGGACCGCCATCGGCAAGTTCGGCGGAGCGCTAAAAGACGTTCGCGCCCACCGCATGGCCGCCCACGTCATGAAGGAAGTGTTGCGACGGGCGAACAACCTGGACCCGCATTTGCTCGACGACATTATCGCAGGCGACTGCGTACAGTGTTTCGACGAGGCCAATACCGCCCGCACCGCACAGCTTGCCGCCGGAATCCCTTTTGAAGTTCCGGCCTTCACCGTGCAGCGACAGTGCTCGTCTTCCATGCAGGCGCTCAATTCCGGGGTGCAGCGGGACATCGATGTGGGGCTTGCGACCTTGTGCGTAGGCGGCGGCATGGGGATGACTACGATCCTCGCGCGCGATTAGCCCGATTCCCTCTGAAGCCGCTTTGCCGGAGAAAAACGAACCGTTATGCCGGTTGAAATATGCCGCCTCTATGAGAACCCGTCGCTTCGCGAGATTGGGGGCGGGCTTATCCGACCCGGAGGACTGGAGCTGACGAAAAAAGCCCTCGCAGTATCCGCTTTGAAGCCCGGGGGCCGGCTTCTGGATATCGGGTGCGGAACGGGCGCAGCCTTGCGTTACCTGATCGACCACTGCGGGTTCCGGGCCGTCGGGATCGACCCGTCGATGCTCCTCCTGAGCGAAGGGCGCGCGAAAAACCCCGGGCTTCCTTTGGCGGGGGCTACGGGAACTCTGCTTCCCTTCGCCGACCGTTCCATGGACGGCGTTCTGGCCGAATGCAGCCTTTCGGTCATGAGCGACGTGGAGGAGGCCCTGGGCGAGTGTTTCAGGGTATTGGACAGCGAAGGGGCGCTGCTCATCCACGACGTTTATGCGCGTAACCCTCCCGGCGCCGCCGGCCTGCGGGAACTGCCGTTCAAAAGCTGCCTGACCGGCGCGGTATCCAAGGAACAGTGGATCGAAAGATTTGAAGGTTGTGGATTTAACGTGATCTTTTGGGAGGACCATTCGCGGGCGCTGAAGGAATTCGCCGCCCGGCTCATTTTCGAGCACGGTCGGCTCGAAACCTTCTGGGGCTGCTCGACGGAGACGCCCGGCCTCGAGCAGGGCGCCCGGATTCAATCCGCCCTGTTTTCGGCAAGACCCGGCTACTTTTTGGCCGTCGCAAGGAAGGCCGGCGAACCGTTTTCTGCAAGGAGTGGAAGATGACTGAAGAAATGATCCGAATGATCCAACTGGCGCATCAGGGATTTTACTGCAGTCAGATCCTTCTTATCATGGGCCTCGATGCGCAAGGCAAGGAAAACCCGGACCTGGTTCGCGCGATGTCCGGCCTTGCGGGAGGCCTGGGCTTTTCGGGCGAGGTTTGCGGCGCCCTTACGGGAGGATCCTGCCTGCTCGGGCTTTACGCCGGAAGAGGAACCGCGGACGAAGAGGAAGACGAACGCCTCAATCTGATGATAAGCGAGCTTGTGGAATGGTTCTCAGGCGAATACGGCCAAGCTTACGGCGGGATCCGCTGCGAAAACATCCTGGGAGACGACCCCGCCGCCCGGACCACCCGCTGTCCCGGCTTAGTCCTCGGCACCTATAACGAGGTTAAGGCCCTCCTGGCTAAACACGGCTTCGATCTTTCAGGCGGAACTCCATGAGCGAGGAAGTGGTCCTTTCCGCCACTCAAAGCGTATGCCCCCAGTGCTTTCGAAAGCTGGACGCATTCCGAGTGCTCTGCGGCGGCGAAGTCGCGCTCCGCAAGGAGTGCCCGGACCACGGAGTATTTCGTACCCCGATATGGCGCGGCGAGCCGTTTTTTGACTTCTGGCGGCGGCCCAAAATCCCCGCCTACCCCAAATCGCCTTTCACCGCCGTCGAAAAGGGCTGCCCATGGGATTGCGGCCTTTGCCCCGAACATCGCCAACAGACGTGCACCGCCCTGATCGAAGTAACCGGGCGCTGCAACCTGCGGTGCGCCTATTGCTTTGCCGACAGCGGGGCGGGCAAACGCTCGGCAGACCCGGATCTCAACGCCATAGAACGATCATACCGCAGCGTGTTGAAAGCCGGTGGGCCGTTCAACATTCAAATTTCCGGAGGCGAGCCGACCGTGCGGGACGATCTTCCTGAAATCGTCTCCCTTGGCCGCTCCCTCGGCTTTACTTTCATTCAAATCAACACGAACGGCCTGCGCCTCGCCCGGGACAGAAACTACGCGAAGGTATTAAAAGAGGCAGGCACGTCCTCCATATTCCTTCAGTTCGACGGGATCGAAGACGCTTCGCACATCGCTCTGAGAGGGCGCTCGCTTTTTCGTGAAAAGCAACTTGCCGTGGAACACTGCGCGGAGCACGGGCTGGGGGTGGTCCTTGTCCCTACCCTCGCCCCCGGGATCAACATCCATGAGATCGGCGGGATAATCCGATTTGCCGTTCGCCATATGCCTGCCGTCCGTGGAGTGCATTTCCAGCCGGTAAGCTATTTCGGCAGATACCCGGGATCGAACTCGCCTCCTCCACGCATCACCATACCGGAAGTCATTAGAGAGATCGAAAGCCAGACCGAAGGCAGGCTCAAGGCGCACAATTTCCAGCCTCCGGGATGCGAGAACGCGCTTTGCTCCTTTCACGGAAATTTCGTCCTCCTGTCCGCAGGAGAACTCAAGGCCTGGACCAGCCATGATCCGGCCAAGTGCTGCTCCGGGCCTTCGCCCGCCGAAGCCGGGGCTGCAAAAGCGCGCCGTTTCGTAAGCAGGTTCTGGTCGCAGCCCGATGCGACAGATAAAATGGAAAACGCTCCCTCTCTGGGCGGCTGGGACGATTTCCTCGATCGTGCCCGAACCCATTCGCTGTGCATTTCCGGCATGGCTTTCCAGGACGCCTGGAACCTCGACCTGGAGCGTCTCAGAGATTGCTGCATACACGTGGTGGATGCGCAGGGAAGGCTGATTCCCTTTTGCGCTTATAATCTTACCGACACCACGGGACGGTCCTACTACCGAAGGTAAAAGGAATTGGAAAGACAGCCGCATATGAAAATTACCCCGCTCGAAAGCTGGATCGCGCGCAAAATCGGATATCCGGCAGGCGGCCCGCCGCTCACCAGGCAGGCAATCGAAACCCGGCAGCTTGAAAGGTTGCGTGAAACCGTCGGGTTGGCAGCGAAGAAAAGCGCTTTCTACAGGATCCATCTAAAAGGACTGGATGAGGACAAGCTTTCCCGGCTCGAGGATATGGCCGATTTGCCTTTCACCGCGGCAGAGGACATCCGGCGAAACCCTCTTGAGTTTCTTTGTGTTTCCCGGGGCGAAATCAACCGGGTGGTGACTCTACCCACCTCCGGGACCACGGGAGACCCGAAGCGCATATACTTCACCCAGGACGACCGGGAGCTGACAATCGATTTTTTCTCGCATGGGATGTCCACCTTTACGGGGCCGGGGGATAAGGTGCTGATTCTTCTGCCGGCAGAGCGGCCGGGAAGCGTCGGGAAACTGCTCGTAGAGGGCCTCGGCCGTTTGGGAGCAGTTGGAATTCCGCACGGGCCCATAAAAGACCCCTGGAGCACTCTTGACCTCATAGCACGCGAGCGGGTGGACACGCTGGTGGGCGCCCCGGTGCAGGCGCTCTCTCTTGCCAGGCTCGGGGCAAGCCGTGAAACCGCCGTGCGTAACGCGCTTCTTACCACCGACCACGTCCCCGAAGCGATAACAGCAGAGCTTCGAAATATATGGGGATGCGAGGTCTTCAACCACTATGGAATGACCGAAATGGGATACGGGGGCGGAGTGGAATGCGAGGCCCATTTCGGATACCATATGCGCGAGGCGGACCTGTTTTTCGAAATTATCGATCCGGACACGGGGACGCCGGTGGAAGAAGGGAAACCGGGGGAAATTGTGTTCACGACGCTCACCAGGCGCGGCATGCCCCTCATCCGTTACCGGACCGGGGACCTCGGCAGGTTTATTCCCCGAAGATGCCCGTGCGGCACTGTCCTGAAAACCATGGAGCGGGTAAAACTGCGGCTTGAGGGGAGTGTCGAATTGGGATCGAGGGGCACGCTCAGCATGGCCGACCTGGATGAACCGCTTTTCGGGCTGCCCGGTCTTCTCGATTTTAGTGCAGTCCTTACCCGAGAAACAGACAGGGACCGCCTTCATATAGAAATCCAGGCGATGGAAGGTGGAAGCGAACAATTGGCCGAAAGCGCTCGGAGCGCGATCGAGGCCGCTGCCGCCGTCCGGGCCGCAATCAGGGAGGGCGCCCTTCGCGTTTCCATCGCTATTCGCCTGGAGCGGCAATTCACACCGAGCCCCGGCAAAAGAAGGATAGCCGACCAAAGGCGCACGGGTGCACAGCAGAAATGAAAAAAATCCACCGCAGTGTCGCGGATGGCGCAGAGATGAGGCTTAGCATAAATAATCCGAGCTCTCTCGGCTTTCGACATTCGACTTTTGACTTTCGACTAAAGGCGCTTTGTAAATGACTTTCGAGAAACGCGGGAAAATCGCCGCACTGGTTTTGGCCGCCGGATATTCGTCGCGCATGGGCGATTTCAAGCCCCTGCTGCCGCTTGGACAATCGACGGTTACACATGAGGTTGTGGAGCGATTTCGCCGCGCGGGGATTGAAGACGTCAGGGTGGTCGTCGGCCACAGGGCAGGCGAAATAGGGCCGGTCATCGACAGGCTGGGGGCAAGGAATATATTCAATGCGGATTATGACAGGGGGATGTTTTCATCCGTTCTGGCAGGAGTAAAAAGCCTGGAGCCGGAAATAGGGGCATTCTTCGTACTCCCCGTCGACATCCCGCTCGTAAAACCGGCTACGATAGCCGCTCTGGCAACGACCTGCCGCAGCAGCGGAGCAAGGATCGTCTATCCCCGCTTCGAAGGTCTTCGAGGCCATCCGCCCATCATTTCGACAGAACTCATTGCGAACCTGCCGGATGATTGCGAAGGAGGCCTTGCGGCTTTCCTCGGCAGGTATGAAGAGCAGGCTGTGGATCTCGATGTGATCGACCAGGCCATTGTGATGAACTGCAACACGCGGATGGATTATCTCAAACTCAAGGCTTACGGATCGAGAGAAGACATTCCCACGGATCGTGAGTGCATCGCGCTTCTTAGAAACCGCAACGCTTCGGAGGAAGTGATCGCCCACAGCCGCATGGTTGCCGAAGTGGCAAGGATTCTCGCCGTTCACCTGCTATCGGCCGGTCTGGTTCTGAATCTCGAACTGGTAAAGGCCGCAGGGCTGCTCCACGATTTGGCCAAGGGGCAGCCGGACCACTCCGCGGCCGGCGCCGAGATCCTCGAAGAAATCGGCTACGGCCGGGTTGCGCGCATAGTGGCCTCGCACACCGATATCGAGCCCAAACGGTTTACACCCCTCGATGAGTCGGACGTGGTTCACATGGCCGACAAGTTCGTCAAAGGCGACATGCTGGTAAGCCTTGAGGAACGCTTTGACGGCCCGCTCAAAAAATTTGCGGCCAGGCCCGAGGCGCTCGAGGGGGTAGAAAGACGCCTGCGGGATGCGAAGGCGATAAACAAGCAGTTGGAGAGCATCCTCGGCAGTCCGCCGGAGGCCCTCGTTCGAAAATACGGCAAGAGTATGCGGGCGGCTTTGAACGGCCGCAGAAACATCTATCTCGCAAGGCACGGGGCCGTCCACCATCCGGGAGACGTTAAACGCTATATTGGCCACACGGACCTGCCCCTGAGCGAGGAAGGCGTCCGGCAGGCCGAAGCGCTGGCCGAAAAGCTTCGGCGCACTCCGCTTGCCGCCATCTTCTGCAGCGATCTGAGCAGATCTTTTGATACCGCGGCAATCGTCGGAAATCTTCACGGGATCCGGACAACGGCGACCTCCGGCTTTCGGGAAGTCGCCCTGGGACAATGGGAGGGGTTGGCCTTCGAGGAAGTTCGCAGTCGATATCCCGCAGAGTACGACCAGAGGGGACGGGACATCGTGCACTTCAGACCGCCGGGGGGAGAGAGCTTCCTGGACTGCGCACAAAGGGTCATCCCCGCATTTTATGACGCGATCTACTCGACTAGCGGCGATATCCTTATAGTCGGCCACGCCGGGGTGAACCGTATCCTGCTCTGCCAGACACTGGGTAAATCCATGAGCGAGCTCTTCGATATCGACCAGGACTATTGCTGTTTGAACAGAATTCGATACGAGGATTTTTCATTCGAACTGGAGAGTTTGAACGAACCGCTGACATAGCTTCCTTGAGACCATCCGCTTTACGATTTCATTTGGCCTGCGGTGTGGTGATATGGTAGTTTACGCAATCGAAAATAATCACTTTCACAACCTGATCAAAGCCGCCAGGCCGGCCTGCAACGAACTGCCTCGGGCACTGCTCCATGATAACGAGATGCCTTGACCTGCGGGGGGGCTATGTCTTTTAGCTTTTTTCCAAAATCTCCCAAATTTTTCGAGCTGTTCCGCGAACAGAACCGTATTATTGTCAATGCTGCGACGGTGCTTGATAAGATGGTGCGCGAATTCGGGAATTGCGAGACTCAGTGCCAGGCCATCAACATCCTTGAAGCCGAAGGCGATGTGATCAATCGCACCATCCGCCGGGAACTCTCGACTACCTTCATAACGCCTATCGACCGCGAGGACATCCACGAGATCAACTCTTCCCAGGAAACCATTCTCAATCATATCCAGGCCGTCTCGAACCGCATCGGGGTCTATGAGGTCTCCGAGATCCGTTTCCCGGCCAGGAAAACGATTGCGAACGTAAAAGATATGGTTATCGGCATCGGGGTTATGCTCGGAAGGCTCGGCGGCGGTAAAGAGGTATCGGATACCGTTGCGCAGCTAAAACACCTCAAGAAGGAGTGCGAGATGCTTTTGCTAAGCGGGCTGGGAGAGCTTTACGACGATTTTCCATCAGGCCCCGCAGACCTCATGGACATCGTCAAATGGACCCAAATCTACGACCGAATAGACAAGCTCTTTAACCGGACTTGGCAACTGACCAAATCCATCGAAGGGATCGTGCTCAAGAATGCTTGAGATTCCAATATCCCTGGTGGTGGTGATTGTCGTGGCCCTGACCTTCGATTTTACCAACGGGGCTCATGACACGGCAAACGCCATCGCAACCGTTGTTTCCACCAAAGTGCTTTCACCGATGGCTGCGGTCATCATGGCGGCCGTTCTCAACCTGGTCGGGGCTTTAATAGGGACGCACGTAGCCCAGACGGTAGGCAGCGGCATCGTTCATCCCGGCATGATCAGAGGCTGCCAGGCGCTGACTTTGGCCGGCCTCTTCGGCGCCATCGCCTGGAACATCCTGACCTGGTACCTGGGGCTGCCCTCTTCGTCCTCCCACGCCCTGATCGGCGGGCTGATCGGCGCCACTCTTGCCTACACAGGGGCGCACGCCCTTAATTTTTATTCCATCTTCCACAAGGTCCTTCTGCCCCTGCTGGTTTCGCCTTTTGCCGGCTTTGTGGTTGGATATCTCCTGATGCTGGCTCTTTCCTGGATTTTCTGCAATGCCCACCCCCGAAAAGTCAACAAAGCTTTTCGAAAACTCCAGATGCTCTCATCGGCTTTCATGGCTACCAGCCACGGCACCAACGACGCCCAAAAGACCATGGGGCTCATTACTCTGGCCCTTTTTATCAGCCACAAGGTTACGAATATGTCGGTGCCTTTCTGGGTGCAGTTGACCTGCGCCACGTGCATGGGCCTGGGTACGGCCATAGGCGGCTGGAGGATAATCAAGACCATGGGCCATAAGATTTTCAACCTTCAAGCGGTGCACGGCTTTTCGGCAGAGACATCGGCGGCAGGGGTAATTTTGACGGCTTCTTTTCTGGGCGCTCCGATCAGCACTACTCACGTCATTTCAGCAACAATCCTGGGTGTCGGTTCCTCCAAGCGGCTATCGGCGGTGCGCTGGGGAGTTGCCGGACAAATGGCCGTGGCATGGATTCTGACCATCCCGGCAGCGGCCCTGATGGCGGCGGCTTTCTTCAAACTGATCTCGCTCACCGGCCTGATGTGATCGCATCGTGAGGGGACTGCATCGCTGCGTCGAAAACGCCATGGAAGAAAGTGTCCGTGGACGTTTTGGCCAGGTCTTCCAGTTGCCGGAAGCGTTCGACCAGGACCCTGCCAAACGGCGTAAGCGTCGATCCGCCGCCGCGAACCCCGCCGGTCTGCTTTTCCAGAATCGGCTGCCCTAGCCGTTCCTCCGTTGCCTTGATCTTTCCCCATACGGCCCGGTAACTCATGCCCAGGGCTTTGGCGGCAGCCAGGATCGACCCGTACTCCTCGACCGCGCTAAGAATCAGCAGTCGTCCTACGCCAAAAACCATCCCTCCTTTTTCGTCCTCTATCCATATTTTGGATTTAACCGTCAGCTTGGCATTCACGCGCGGCATCCTTTAGAAAAAAAAGAAATTTTTCGAGAAGACAAAAGCGCCGTATCACCCGGAACGCGATCGCCGGCGCCGGGGGCAGAATCAACTGCACGACTGTGTCGCTCCGAAATTATAATGAAGCCGTAGTAAAAAGCGAAGGGCTGAACAGAGGAATTAGTATTTTACTGTATTCCCTTCCGCAAACCGTCTCCTTATTGTCTTCTCAGTGAGGAACCAACCTATGCGCGAAATGGCGGGAGCAGCACAGGACCCCTTTCCGGTTTCTTCAGACGGTTTCCATATCCAGCGGAGCGAACTTAACGGCAATACCGCCATGTCCGCCCGACAGCATGGAAGATGCGGGCCCTTGTCTCGAAAAATGTCGGATATCTCCGAAGAAGCGGTCAGGGAACAGCTCAGATATATCCTCGACAGCCCGGAGTTCAAAAACAAGCCCATGATCTGCGGGTTTCTCAGCCACGTCGTTGAAGAGACTCTTGCCGGCAGAGCCGGAGAGATCAAAGGCTATACGATCGCTACTCAGGTTTTCGGGAGAAAAGAGGATTTCGATCCGACGATAGATCCCATTGTACGCATCCAGGCAGGAAGACTTCGGAGAATTTTGCAGAGCTACTACGCGGGGCGCGGCGGGCAGGATCGATTGAGAATCGAGATGTCAAAAGGAAGCTACATACCGTCCTTCTCGAAAATCATCCCGGAAAAATTGCAGACGCCCCATTGGCCGGCGCCAGGGACAGCGCCGGCAAAGAGCGAATTATCGCCTGCCCCTTCAGAGTTTTCCCGCTTTGCCTCCGCGGATTTTCCCTCAATTGCCCTCTTTCCCCTTGTAAACCTCACAAATGACTCAAATATCGAGCACGTCGCAAGGGGGCTTACCGAGGAACTTATGACCGGGCTTGCCAGGTGTCACGGCCTGCAGGTTTCCGTTTCTCACCCCGCGATGTACCGCGGGGAAGAGCCTTGCGGGGCAAGACAGGCGGGGCGGGAGCCTGTTGCAAGGTTCCTGCTGGTGGGCAGTATTCGAAAAGAAAAGGATACCATCAAGTTTACGCTCAGGCTGATTGATGCGAATACCCTGGCGCAAATATGGGCAGAGCAGTACAAATATAGTTTTGAACCGGAAAAAGTAATACATTTGCAAGAGGACATCGCCCGCAAAGTTACCGGAAAGATTGGCGGGTTCTTTGGCGCCATTGCCCGAAAACTCTCGAAAGAATCCCGGTCCGGACCTTCGCCCTATTGTGAAACCTACGAGGTTTTTACCAGGTTTAGCCAATATCTGATCGACCTGTCTCAACAGACATACGCCAAAGCCATGGAGGTCCTGGAGCACGCTCGCAGCAGCGACCCTGCATCCGCAGTTTCTTTATCTTTCCAGGCATTTCTCCATGCCAATGAATACGCGTTGATGCGCCCTGAAAATACGGAGGTGCTGGAGAAAGCCTTGGCCTTGGCACGGCAGGGAGTTTCCGCAGAGCCGGAAAACCAGATTGCAAGAGCACTTCTCTCGTACGTCCTTTTTGTGTCCGGACAAAGAGAGCTTTTCTTTCGGGAGGCCGAACAAACTCTTTTGCTCAATCCGACTTTGCCCGACGTTGTCGCCTTACTTGGCTGGTCCATTGCGCTCTATGGCGAGTGGGACAGAGGTCTGGCATTGCTCGAGAAGGGAATGGACCTCAATCCGTATCGCCCCGGATGGTTGCATTTGGCCCCATATCTCAATTATTTTCGTCAAGGCAAATTTGAAGAGGCTTATCATGAGGCCGAAAAGTTCAACCCGCCGCATCTTTTTTGGGCGCCGCTTGCGCGTATTGCAGCTTTAGGCCGTCTTGGAAAAACAAACGAGGCTGGCAACGGCGTCGAGGCGCTGCTTGCGATGAGGCCTGATTTCCCCGTCCGAGGACGAAAGATCACCCGATTTTTCTTAAAAGACCCCGACCTCGCCTCCACTTTTTTTGAAGGATTGCGAAAAGCCGGCCTGAAGACGCTTTAAAACTCCGCGGGGACACGGACACATGATCAGGCGCACTCAGGCTGCATCGCGAAAGCACGCTTTCAGTTCCCGATGCAACCCTAGCGCTCGATTATGCTGTGGCCGGCAAACCGCCAGTAGCCCCGCACCTTCTCCATCGGAACCGGAAAAGACCTTTCGTCCTTGCCGATTTTAAGAACCGCTTCGCTTCTGCTGACCTTCATTATCCGGTTCTTTTCGTGGTATGCTTTGACATAGCGGTCGCAAGCCGCTCTATCTTCGGCTGCGGAATTGCCTGCAAAAACAAATTTTTTCCCCTCCGACCCCAGGATGTCCGTAACTTTTTGCTCGTCATAGGCGCTCATCGCTCCAATCAATGCATTGACAGCCTCGGCCGGGGACCGAAACATCCTCTGCCCCTTGGCGTCCGGCGCCTTCCCACCGTTTTTGTACACATCGCTTGGCCAGTTCGTAGGGCCCCGCACAGGAAGTCTGGCATCTGCCGATAGGCTCAGGAAAAAAACCGATAGGACCAGGGCGACGAGCATCACACCGAAACTCTTACTCCGTGATTCGAACAAAATCATTGCTGCCCTCCATAATCAGGCACAGGCAAAGACAGCCTTGCACCAAACACTTTTTAACGGCAAACAGCCGAACCGTATGCACTTTAATTCCTATATAGCCTGCAGTCATCATTGTTCGACCTGTTTTTACGGTTACACAGTACAGGTTACGGTAACCTGCTCGAACCACTTGATGGATTAAAGATATCGCGTATATGCCGGCTAAATCATATCCAGTCTTCTTACATGTATTGATAACATCCTATGATAGAGATATTGATGTTTTTTCAGTCAACGTAATACAAGTATACTGTAACATATCCCTGGTTACTTCCCATTATGGTTGGCTTTCCTAGATTGACATACATCGGGGGATGCCCGCTGGCTCACAAGGGAACATCCCTGCTGAGCGCACCGCGAGGCAAGACCGGACACTGGATAAAGATCAGAGCGAATTTGCAAAATAAGCAAATACCCATGGGAGACAGAAGCATGACTTTGCATCCTGCACTCTGGCTGGAGCACAGGAGGGCGCCTCACAACCATTGTTTTCGGCTGCGGGCCGTGGCCATATTGCCGGTTTTTGTGATGATCTTCGCTGTTTGCGGTTGTGAAAAGCACAATGAGGGTCGCTCGGCAAAGGAGCAAGGTCCGGTCGAAGTAACTGAGATGACGGTTACGCCCAAGGACACGCCGGTTTCCTTCGAATACGTCGCTCAAGTGCAGAGCTCGAGGCAAGTGAATATCCAGGCGAGGGTCTCAGGGTTTCTCGAAAAGCGCGTTTATACCGAAGGAGCGATGGTAAAAGCCGGGCAGACACTTTTTCTGATGGATCAAAAACCTTTCAAGGCACAGCTCGACCAGGCAGAAGCGGCACTCCAACGACGCAACGCAGCGTGTGAGGTAGCGCGCAAAAACCTGGCCAGGGTCAGACCCCTGGCAGCCGCCAACGCGCTTTCCCAAAGGGAACTGGACGATGCGGTCGGCCAGTACCAGTCTGCCGCGGCCGCTGTCGCTCAGGCGAAGGCGGTTGTCGAACAAGCGAAACTGAACCTTTCCTACACCGTGATCAAATCGCCGGTTGACGGCATCACCAGTTACGCCCTGCAACAGGACGGGAGCTACCTGAATCCTGCCAACAGTCAACTGACCACCGTCGCAGTCACAACGCCGGTCTACGTAAACTTCAGCCTCTCTGAGAATGACAGGCTGAAATTCCACAATGAAATAGAAAAAGGGCTGCTTCGGGAACCAAAAGACGAGAGGTACACGGCGGACATTGTGCTGGCGGACGGCTCGATTTTTCCCCACACCGGAGAGGTGACCTTTGCCAATCCCATGTTCAACCCCCAGACCGGAACGTTCCTGGTCCGCATCACGGTTGACAATCCCAAAAACTGGCTGCGACCAAACGAGTTTGTTCGCGTGCGCATAAAGGGAGCGATTCGCCCGAACGCAGTCCTTATCACCCAGCGCGCCGTCCACCAGTCGCCTAAAGGCCATTTTGTGTGGGTGGTGGAAAAAGACAACAAGGTCGAGCCGCGCCCGGTAACCATAGGCGATGCGTATGCGAATGACTGGTTTATCAACGACGGCCTGAGAGCAGGCGATCGGGTGGTGATCGATGGAGCCCTGGCCCTTAGTCCCGGAACACCGGTAAAGGCTGTCTCGGCGATAAAAAAACCGGGTTCGCCCGAGGCGGGCGCGGCCGGAACCGATTGAGCAAAAAGAGGCGGACAGCGAAGGAGCGCTGAGTCATGTTTTCCAGGTTCTTTATCGAACGGCCGATTTTTGCGACGGTTATATCTCTTATCATCGTGATCGCCGGGCTGGTGGCGATGAAAGCACTGCCCGTAGAGCAATACCCGACGATTACACCGATACAGATCCAGGTGACGACCACATATCCGGGCGCCGATGCGAAAACGGTAGCCGATTCGGTGGCTGCGCCCATAGAGGCGCAGGTAAACGGCGTCGACAATATGCTCTACATGGTGTCGACAAGTTCGAGCACCGGCCAGATGACCCTTACGGTCTACTTTACCCTGAACACCGATCCCGACATCGCCCAGGTGCAGGTGCAAAACCGAGTCAATCTCGCCACCCCGCAGCTCCCTGAGGCAGTCGTGCAATACGGGGTCTCGGTACAGAAAAAATCGTCGAGCCCCCTGATGATTATCGCAGTCTACGACAAGGACGGACGTTACAGTCCCGAGTACGTGACCAATTATACGAACGTGTACATACTGGATGCGATCAAACGCGTAAACGGGGCCGGACAGGCGCAGATTTTCGGCGTACCCGACCAGGCGATGCGCATCTGGATGAATCCGGACCGGATGGCCTCCCTTGGAATAACAACGACCGACATCCAAAATGCGGTTTCCAGGCAAAACGCTTTATGGGGGGCAGGACAGGTCGGGCAGCAGCCGATCGACAAGCATGTGCAACTGACCTACCCTGTCGTGACCCAGCCGCCGTTTATCCAACCCTCCCAGTATGACAACATCATCCTGCGCGCAAGCCAGGACGGCAGCGCCATAGTAAGGCTCCGCGACGTCGCCAGGGCCGAGGTCGGCCGGAGGCAGTACATCGACGATAACAGGCTCAACGGGGCGCCGGCGACCCCGATAATCGTCTACCAGCAGCCGGGCGCAAACGGACTCGAAGTCGCAAAGGGCGTGCTCGATACCATGAAGGAATTGAAGCGCACCATGCCCGACGGAATCGATTATACGGTCGCGCTGGACACCACCGAATTTGTGCGGCTCTCAATCGAGGAGGTTATCCATACCCTGTTTGAGGCGGTATTGCTGGTCGTGCTTGTCGTTTATCTCTTCCTGCAGAGTTTCCGTGCAACGATCATCTGCACTGCCGCCATCTTCGTTTCCCTGATTGGAACGTTCTGCGGAATGCTCGCCCTGGGTTTTTCGGTAAACCTGCTGACATTATTCGGGATTGTGCTTGCCATCGGCATGGTGGTCGACGACGCGATCGTCGTCGTGGAAAACGTGGAGAGGAACATGGTCAAGGTCGGCCTGCCTCCCAAGGAAGCCACTATAAAGGCCATGGAGGAGATCGGCACATCCCTTATAGCTGTCGTGCTGGTCATGGCTTCGGTTTTCATCCCGGCCGCCTTCCTTCCCGGAACCACCGGTCAGCTTTATAAGCAGTTCGCCATCACCATAGTCATCTCGGTGGCCCTGTCCGGGTTCCTCGCGCTGACTCTTACGCCGGCCATGTGCGGGATGATGCTGAAGCACCCGAGTCAGCCCAAAAGAGGCCCGTTCGCCTGGTTCAACCGGTTGTTCGATCGCTTCACCCTGGCTTTCGGCGACGCCGTGGTGTTCATGATAAAACGGATGAGCGTGGCATTCATATTGCTAGCCTTTATGATCTGGGGCCTTGTACACCTGTTCCGGACAACTCCGACGAGCTTCGTGCCAAACGAGGACCAGGGTTATGTAATGGCCCAGATTGTCATGCCCGACGCCGCCAGTTTGACCCGCACATCCGCGACGGCAAGCCTTGTGGACCGATTTTTCGAAAAAAACCCCGCCGTGGAAAGCCGTTCGATGATCAACGGATACAGCCTGATAGACAGCCAGTACAAGTCAAACGTATCGACCTTTTTCGTAAAACTCAAAGACTTCAAGGAGCGTTATTCATCGAGTGCGCGAGCGCGCAAGGAGAATAGTTTCGCCGTTCTAAGGGAGGTCGCCTCGCAGGCCCGAAACATCAGGACGGGACTCTTTATCCCGATCGCGCCCCCGGCCATACCGGGGATCGGAACGACAGGCGGATTCGAGTTTTGGGTGCAGGACAAAACGGCCGGGGATCCGGCGCGCCTCTACGATATTACCCAGCAATTCCTCGCAAAAGCCCGCACACGACCTGAGCTCTCGGGCCTCAACAGCACTTTCCGCGCTTCATCCCTGCAACTGCGCGCCGATGTGGACCGCTCCAGGGCGGTGCTGCTCGGGGTCCCGATAGGTGATGTGTACAGCGCCCTCCAGGCCCAGTTCGGCTCCATCCAGGTCAGCCAGTTCAACCAGTACAGCCGTGTATGGAATGTCATACTGCAATCGGATGCGCCATTTCGCAAAGACCCCGCCGACCTGACCAGGCTCTACACGAGATCGATTGACAGGAAGATGGTCCCGCTGTCGGCCATGGTTACGACCGATTTCACTAAGGACCCGGACCTTGTGCCCCATTTCAACGGTTTCCCTGCGGCCCAGATTACAGGCAGCGCAGCGAGCGGGTATAGTTCGGGCGAAGCGATAAAGGCGATGGAGCAGGTCGCAAAGGAAGTGCTCCCGGCCGGCTATGGCTATGCCTGGTCGGGTATGGCCTACGAGGAAAAAAAATCAGGGGGGACCTCGGCATCGGCTTTCATATTCGGCCTCATAATAGTGTTTCTGGTCCTGGCGGCCCAGTTCGAATCGTGGACCCTTCCCGGCTCGGTTATGACCGCCGTGCCTTTC
This sequence comes from Deltaproteobacteria bacterium, assembly GCA_021793275.1. Classification (GTDB taxonomy): domain Bacteria; phylum Desulfobacterota; class Syntrophobacteria; order Syntrophobacterales; family Syntrophobacteraceae; genus SbD1. The sequence goes on from JAJYTC010000048.1 coordinate 24,520, forward strand.
GGCATTCTCGGCGCCCTCGCCTTCAACGCCATGCGAGGCCTGGAAAACGATGTCTATTTCCAGATCGGCATGCTGGTGCTAATCGGTCTGGGGGCAAAAAACGCGGTCTTAAGAGTTACCTTCGCCGTCGATCTGCGAAAACAGGGTCTATCGATCATGGACGCCACCATACGAGCCGGCGAGGAAAGGTTCAGGCCCATCATCATGACCTCGCTCGCATTTATCTTCGGAGTGCTGCCTCTTGCCATCGCCACGGGGGCGGGCGCCAACGCGCGTCATTCCATAGGCACGGGCATTATGGGAGGCATGATTGGCGAAGCCACGCTGGCCATGCTCTATGTGCCGCTCTTTTTCTACCTCTTCGATAAATGGACCGAGCGCATACAGGCCCGTAAAAAGCTTGCGCCGCCAGGCGAAAGCCTGCCTGCGAGCGAACCGCACGAGAGCATCGAGGAAAATTGACATGCGCCGCTTGATTCTCACCCTCATGGCCGTTTTGCTCGCCGGCTGCATGATTGGTCCGAACTATCACCGTCCCGCAGTGAGCACTCCACACTCCTTCCGGTTTGAAGAAAAGTATGCGCGAGCCACCACCAACACTGCCTGGTGGAAGCAGTTCAACGATCCCGTGCTCGATTCTCTCATAGCCGAAGCTCTGGTGAACAATAAATCACTCGAGACCGCAACCGCCAACATCGAACAAGCCGCAGGCGTGGTTATGCAGACACGCGCGACACTTTTCCCCCAGGTCGGCTACAGCGGCAGCGCAGAGCGCCAGCGGCTGAGCAAAAGCGATGCGCTCCTTCTGCCGGTCAACATACCAAACCCGATATCTTCTTTCCAACTCCTTGCGGGCGCCAACTGGGAGCTCGATTTGTGGGGCCGCATCAGGCGGCTTACCGAATCTGCCAGGGCTAACCTTTTCGCAACCGAGGAGGCGCGCCGCGGGGTTATCCTTTCCCTGGTCGGTTCGGTAGCGAGCAGCTACATTGAGCTTCGCACCCTCGATAAGCAACTCGAAATAGCCGAAAGCAGCCTCCGCACATACGGCGAATCCGTCAAGCAGTTCGAACTCAAGTTCCAACACGGGCAGATCTCCCAAATGACCCTCGAACAGGCGAAGTCCCAGTACGAGACGGCCGAGGCTGCGATCCCGCCTATCAAGTCCCAGATAGTTCAGTCCGAAAATGCAATCTGCGTCCTTCTCGGCCGCAATCCCGGTGAGATCCGGCGCGGCGAATCGCTCCCACACCTTACACTTCCCGCCGTTCCATCCGGCCTGCCCTCACAGTTACTCGAACAAAGGCCCGACATAATGCAGGCCGAGCAGAACCTCATAGCGGCAAACGCCCAGATCGGCGCGGCCAAAGCGCTTTATTTCCCGGCAATATCGCTGACCGGCTCCTTTGGCACTGCCAGTTCCGACCTGTCCAACCTCTTTACAGGTCCTGCCCGCATCTGGAGCTATGCGGGATCATTTGTCGGACCGATTTTCACCGCAGGAGCGATCGCCGGCCAGGTTAAGCAGGCCGAAGCCTCCCGCAATGCCGCGCTTTCCTCCTACGAAAATACCATTATAGGCGCGTTCAGAGACGTCGAAAACGCGCTTTCGACTCATGCGCAACTGCTCGCCCAACTTCAAGCCCAAAAGCGGCTCGTAGAGGCCCTGAGGCAATACGAACGACTGGCCGTCATGCTCTACGACGGCGGCTACACCCAATATCTGACAGTACTCTACGCCGAAGCTCAACTGTTTCCGGCCGAGCTCAACTACGCCCAGATCGAGGGCTCCGCCCTTGCTTCGCTGGTAGCGATCTACCAGGCCATGGGAGGCGGCTGGGTATGCAAAGCGGATAAACTCACTGAGGCTGTGCGGGCGCGCGTGTCAAGCCCGTAGAGTCAAGGAGGGCCGGTTATGAAAAGAATCCCCGCATTCAATCGTGCTGTATTGGCGCTGCTGCTATTTCTCCTGGCGATCCCGTGCGAGCTCCGGGGGCAGCAAACAGGCGGCGGTTCTGCGTTCGGGCAGGAAGAACTGAGCCAGATGCTTGCTCCAATTGCCCTTTATCCCGATTCCCTGCTTGCAAACGTACTGGTGGCATCCACCTTTCCACTGGAAGTCGTGGCGGCGGACCGGTGGGTAAAGCAAAACAGCGGTCTCCAAGGCGACCAGCTCAATGCTGCATTGCAGCAGATGAACTGGGACCTGAGCGTAAAAGCGCTGGTTCCTTTCCCGGAAGTTCTTGCCATGATGAGCGAAAAGCTCGACTGGACGCAGGCGCTGGACACGGCTTTCCTGGCTCAGCAAAAAGATGTCATGAACACCATCCAGACACTGCGGGCCAGGGCGCAGGACGAGGGCAATCTTAAAAGTTCGAACGAACAGAAGGTGATAGCTCAACAGAACACGATAGCAATCCAACCCGCCGACCCGACAGTGGTCTACGTACCTTCCTATAATCCGCAGGTGGTCTATGGGGCCTGGCCATACCCGGCATATCCTCCCTATCCTTATTACCCGTACGGAGGGGCAGTCGCCGCAGGGGTGGTTGGTTTTGCCGCCGGCGTGGCCGTCGGAGCGGCATGGAACAACGGCTGGGGACATTGGAACTGGAATGGCGGGACCATGAATGTCAATGTCAACCGCAATTTTAATATCAACGGCAACCGGGTATCCCATTATCAGACCGGCAGATGGAACCAGGCCGCCCGAAGGGGCAGCGTCTCAACTCGAAATGCAGCGGCCGGTTGGAAACAAAGCGCCGCGGGATCGAGGAACAATTTTCGCGGCAGAAGCCCGAGCCAGTTGCCCGCGGCTCGCACCGGGGGAGCGAGAACTTCGCAGCGGCCATCGGGCGCCACCGGCCGTCAGAGAGCTTCGCAGCTACCTTCCCGTGGGGCCGGACAGGGCCTTTCAGGAAGGCCTTCGGCCTCC
>JAJYTC010000236.1 GCA_021793275.1 Deltaproteobacteria bacterium
CCCGGAATCCTTCACTCCCGATACGCGCAAGGCACGGCTTGTAGTCGAGCGGGCGCTGGCAGAGGGACGGGACTGGCTAACACCGGGCGAATCTTGCACTATCCTCGATGCCTACACGATCCCGACTGCTCGATTCAGTAGAGGAACCGCGTCGGGCCGGCACATCGGTCGCGTGTCAGGCGCACCGGTTTCGGACCAATCTCGGGGACACGGTCGGAAAGTTTACGAACTGGTGACCGAAGCCTTCGATGATTCTCTATTCGGCCCGGTGATCTGGCTGAGTTTCGGTTTCACGGATGCGGAATTTTTCGATAAGGGGGAATATGGTTTGCCCCCGCTAAACCTGCATTTGGCAAAAGAACTCATTATTCGTGCCCGGAAGGGGCAGGCGTTCGACGGTATTGACATGCAGGGCCTTACGTTCACCCTGGTCAAGGTATCGCAGATAATATGCGACATCGACGAGATAGCCGAGTTGAGAATCCATTTGCTGCTGAGCATGAACGGCGTTTTGGCTGTGGATGCACGAACCAGGGTAGCCGGAAGCGATCTGCCGGCCGGTCACCGGCTGGCCATTCGTCCCTATCCGAAAGAGTTGGAGGAGCAGCTGTTATTGCCCGACGGCAGAGCTTTCCAAATGAGGCCGATACGGCCGGAAGATGAGCCGATTTTTCAAACGCTCTTTTCTGGTCTTTCGGAAAAAGAAATTCGCATGCGTTTTCTGCATCCCATGCGCACGCTCTCGCACAGCCAGGCGGCGAGGCTCACTCAGATCGACTACGACCGGGAAATGGCGTTGGTGCTTGCCGCGCCGGCGAACGCGCGTGAACAGGAACTCTACGCGCATGTGCAGTTGCTCTGCGACCCTGATGACGAACGTGCCGAGTTTTCCATCCTGGTGCGTCACGACCTGGGTGGCAAGGGGGTCGGCAGGATGATCATGGAGCGCATCCTAGCCTACGCGCGCAGCCTGGGCATAAAGGAGGTATACGGGGACGTACTGATCGAAAACAAGGCCATGCTCAGGCTTGCAGAAAAACTGGGTTTCACCTCACATTTCGACCCCGAAAATCCGGGATCGGTGGTCGTCACTTTGAAGTTGTAACTCTTGCGCCGATCAAAGACTCAGGGCGGGCGGTTTTCACCAGGACTCAGGCCCCTGTGTTGAAATATTCAACGCGCGTGATGAAATGTTTTACACGCACTCCCCGTACACAATTTGGCCGTATTCGTCATCCGGAGCAGCCGTTTTTGAAAATCCTTTCCAGATGGGCAACCAAGGGAGCCGGAGGGCATGTTTTTCGGGCGGGGCCGGGGATTTTTCAAGGGGCATGGAATTTGCTCCCCGCCGTAAAGAGTCGGCGCTAAAGAAGCGGGCAAACATTCACTGCGCCGGAAAGCGAATCGCGGTTTTGCGGCAAAGAGCGCAATCATGATCAAGGTGGCTGTGAAGTTCTGTGGCGGATGCGATCCTACGTACGAGCGTCGGGAATACCTCGAAAAGATAAAGTCTGCAGCCGGAGACCGGATACAGTGGGTTTCGATCCGGGAGAGTGGGGTCGAGGCTATACTGCTCATCAGCGGCTGCCCGAAGGCCTGCCCTGAGGAACATTTGCAGGGTCCGGTACCGATTGTTTCCATTAAAACTGATGACATCGATCCTCAACGTGTGGCGGACATGCTGATCGAAAAAGGAGTAAAGCGATGAAGATCCTTACCAAAGAGGACTACATTCAGAGCCTCAGAGAGCAAAAGCACGTCATTTATTATGACGGCGAGCGAGTTGAAGACGTAACCGTTCATCCGGCGTTCATACCCCATATAAACTCTGCGGCCAAAACATATGAAATGGCCCTTCGTCCCGAATTCGAAGACATCGCCACGGCGGTAAGCAATTTTACCGGGGAGCGCATCAATCGGTTCACTCACATTCACCAGTCTGTCGAGGATCTCATCAAGAAAGTCCAGTTGCTCCGTGCCATAGGCCATGAAACGGCGAGCTGCTTTCAGCGGTGTGTCGGATGGGACGCCCTCAATGCGACTTTCATGACCACTTTTGACATGGATCAGCGGCTAGGCGGCAATTATCACGCACGCCTCATCGAATACGTCAAGACGATCCAGTCCACAAACCGGATGGTAGTGGGCGGCATGACCGATCCCAAGGGGGACCGCAGTAAGTCCCCGTCGCAACAGGCGGACCCGGATCTCTTTGTCCATGTGAGTGAGCGCCGCAAGGACGGCATTGTCATTCGGGGCGCCAAGGCCCATCAGACCGGGGCGGCCAACAGCCACGAGGTCCTCATCATGCCTACCCAGGCGCTGCGTGAGGAGGAGAAAGACTGGGCCGTGGCATGCGCGGTGCCGCTCAACGCTCCCGGCGTGGTGCAGATTTTCGGCCGGCAGACCAATGACGAGCGCAAATTTGGCAGCCGCCTCGATGCGGGCAATCCTGACTTCGGGCTGGTGGGCGGAGAGACGCTGCTCATATTCGAAGACGTCTTCGTGCCGTGGGAACGCGTGTTCATGTGCGGGGAAACCGATTTTGCGGGTTTACTCGTGGAGCGTTTTGCCACTTTGCACCGCCAGAATTACGGCGGCTGTAAGGGCGGGGTGGCCGATGTGATCATCGGGGCATGCGCCGTTGCCTGTGATTACCAGGGAACGAGCAAGGCCTCGCACATCAAAGAAAAGATTGCCGAAATGGTGCACCTGGCCGAGACCCTTTATGCGGGTTCGATCGCCTGTTCCGCGATGGGATCGAAAACGCCAAGCGGCGCCTACTATCCCGATCCGCTCCTCGCCAACTGTACGAAACACAATGTTACCCGTCACGTCTATGAAATCTCCCGGCTGGCGCACGACGTTGCGGGCGGAATACTTGCCACGATGCCTTTTGAAAACGATTTAAGGAGTCGTGAAGTCGGAAAGCTGGTGGAAAAGTATCTGGCTGGAGTCGAAGGCGTTTCTACGGAAAATCGCATACGGATCCTGCGGCTGATCGAAAATCTTACCGGCGGCACGGCGCTGGTCGAATCGATGCACGGCGCCGGTTCTCCTCAGACGCAGAAAGTAATGTACGCACGGTTGGGTAAACTGGATATGAAGAAGAAGATGGCCAAAAAAATTGCGGGAATCGTGGACTGAGACTTCAAAAACCGAGGGAGGAGCAGTCATGAATAACGAACTATTCGATCTAAGCGGGCGGGTGGCCCTGGTGACCGGGGCATCCAAAGGGCTTGGCAAAGCTTTTGCCGTGGCCCTGGCCAGTGCGGGCGCCGATATCGCCCTGCATGCACGCAATATTGACGATCTAAAAGCAGTCAAGTCCCTCATTGAAACCCGGGGGCGCAGGGCGGAAATCTTCTACACGGATGTTTTGGACAAAGCCTGCATAGATGACAGCGTTGCCTCGACGCTCGAGACCTTCGGTCAAATCGATATCCTGGTAAACAATGCCGGCGTAAATGTTCGCAAGCCGGTCCTCGAACTGTCGGCCGATGAGTGGGACATGGTGCTCAATACCAACCTCCGGGGCTACTTCCTGATGGCCCGGGCGGTGGTGCCCGCCATGTTGTCGCGAGGAAGCGGCAAAGTGATCAATGTCGCCTCGATTTTCGGTGCGGTCGCGCTTCCCACTCAACTCGCCTACGCATCGAGCAAAGGCGGAGTGATGCAAATGACCAAGGTCATGGCCCTGGAATGGGCCAAACAGGGGGTACAGGTCAACGCCATCGGGCCGACTTATTTTGAAACGCCGCTTGTAGCCCAGTTGCGAAACGATCCGGAGCGCTATCAGTTCATCGTGGACAGGACTCCGGCCGGTCGTTGGGGGCAGCCGGAAGAACTCGCCGGATTGATCATCTTCCTCGCTTCGCGCGGTTCGGATTTCATAACCGGCCAGACCATTTTTATCGACGGAGGCTGGACGATCTGGTAGCCGGAAGCAAAACGCCGCTTTCTTCAAAGAGAGGAGGTCCCGATGGCTTCTTTTTATGAGGATAGACCGTGGACGCGGACGTATCCCCAAGGGATGGACGCTTCTTTTCCTGCTTCAGGCGCCACTATCCTCAGTGAATTTCGCGACGCCTGCCGCCGAAACCCGCAAAGCCCGTGCGTCTGTTATTTCGACAAAGTCTATACTTATAACGATATACATAAAATGGCGGCCGCTCTGGCCGGGGGACTGCAAAAAATGGGGGTGCGCAGAGGCGACCGGGTCCTGCTGGATATGCAAAATATTCCGCAGGCGGTCTTTGCTCCCCTGGCGGTGTGGATGCTGGGAGGGATCGCGGTGCCGCTGAACCCGATGTATACGGCAAGGGAGTTGCGGTATTACATCGAGGATTCCGGTGCAGGGGTGGTGATCTGTCAGGACGACATTTATCCGACTATGGTGCGGGGCGCCGTAGAGGGGAGGAAAGATGTCGAGGTGATCACCACTTCTCCGCTGGATCTTTTGGGTCTCGAAGAGGGGCAGGCGGCGCCGCTCCAGTTGAGCAAGGCAAAAAAATCCCCTCTGGCCGAAACTCGGGACCTTATGACCATGGTCCGCGAAAATCTCGGGGGTGAATCCGTTTTTTCCGATCCGGCGTCCGAGGATCTCGCCTATCTTGTCTATACATCCGGCACCACCGGACCGCCAAAAGGCGCCATGATCTCCCACAGCAACGTGATCCACAACAGTTGCGTCTATGAGAAGGCCTGCCGGCTCGATAGAACCGATACCGTTTTGGGCGTGGCGCCCCTGTTTCACATCACCGGCATCGTCGCCCATTTGGGCGCCGCTTTTCATCTGGGGATCCCGATGATCCTTTGCCACCGTTTCGATGCCGGAGACGTGCTGCGGCTGATCGAAAAATATCGCGCCACTTTCACCGTTGCCGCTATCACGGTCTATATCGCCCTTCTTAATTATCCGGACCTTAAAAAATTCGATATTTCCCATTTCAAGAAGGCTTACAGCGGCGGGGCCCCGGTATCGCCGGCAACCGTCAACAAATTCAAAGACGCCCTCGGACTGACTATTCGCAATGTCTACGGATCG
>JAJYTC010000237.1 GCA_021793275.1 Deltaproteobacteria bacterium
GGAGTTCCCGGAGCTGATCGATCCCAAGACCGGCGATCCCTTGATGCACCGCACAGTGCTCATAGCCAATACGTCCAACATGCCCGTGGCGGCCCGTGAGGCCAGCATTTACGTAGGCGTGACCCTGGCCGAATATTTTCGCGACCAGGGTTATACGGTGGCATTGATGGCCGACTCGACCAGCCGCTGGGCTGAAGCCCTGCGGGAAATCTCCTCCCGGCTCGAGGAGATGCCCGCCGAAGAAGGCTACCCTCCGTACCTGTCCTCGCGGTTGGCCGCGTTTTATGAGCGGGCCGGCCTGGTTACCACGCTGGCAGGCGAGCGCGGGGCAGTTTCAGTGGTCGGGGCCGTATCGCCTGCGGGCGGAGACATGTCGGAGCCGGTCACCCAGTCGACTCTGCGCATCTCGGGCACCTTCTGGCGGCTGGACGCCTCCCTGGCCTATCGCCGGCACTTTCCGGCCATTAATTGGAACGGCTCCTACTCACTCTATGTGCCTCTGCTGGAACAATGGTACATAGACAACCTCGGGGCTACCTACCCGCAGATGCGGGACGCCCTAGGCAGGCTGCTGCAGCAGGAGGCCGCTCTGCAGGAAATGGTGCAACTGGTGGGGCCTGACGCCCTGCAGGATCAAGAGCGCCTGGTCATTGAAATCGGCCGGATTATCCGTGAAGACTTCCTGCAGCAGGATGCCTACCACGAATACGACGCTTACTGTTCCATGGAAAAGGCCCAGGGCATCATACAGATGATCTTGACTTATTATGAACAGGCGGAAAAGGCTTTAAAAACCGGGACTTTCGTCGATGACCTGATCCAGAGCCCGGTGCTGGAAAAAATTGCCCGGGCCCGTTTCGTTCCGGAAGATCAGTTCCCGGCTTACCTGGCTGAGGTGCTGGGGGAAATAGCCGGCAATCTCGGGCAACGGGGCTGAGGAGTCGCCATGGAGTTGTTAAAAAGACAGTATAATTCGCTCAACTACATCTCGGGACCGCTTCTGTTCGTCGAAGATGCCCGGGAACTGGCCTATAACGCTATTGTGGAGATCAGGGACGGGGCCGGCAGGTTGCGCAGTGGGCAGGTAATCGAGGTATCCGAACAATACGCGGTCATTCAGGTGTTCGAAGAAACTGCGGGGCTGGACCTGGCACAGACTTCGGTCAGCCTGGTCGAGAACGTCGCCCGCCTGGGCGTCTCCAAGGATATGCTGGGACGCCGCTTCAACGGCATCGGCGAACCCATTGACAATCTGCCTCCCGTGATCGCGGAAAAACGGCCGGGCATCGCCGGAATGCCCATAAACCCGGTGGCCCGTCGCAAACCGGTCGAGTTTATCCAGACCGGCATTTCCACCATCGACATCATGAACACCCTGGTGCGAGGGCAGAAGCTGCCGATCTTTTCAGCCCCCGGACTGCCCGCAAATGAACTGGCAGCCCAGATTGCCCGTCAGGCCACCGTGCCGGGCGAGGATGTACCCTTCGCAGTGGTGTTTGCCGCCATGGGGATCACCCAGCGGGAAGTGAGCTATTTCATCAATGAGTTCGAAAAGACCGGGGCGCTGTCGCGTTCGGTTCTATTTTTGAACAAGGCCGACGATCCCACGGTGGAGCGCATCCTGACTCCCCGCATGGCCCTGACGGTGGCTGAATTCCTGGCCTTCGAACACGACTTCCATGTGCTGGTGATCCTAACGGACATGACCAATTATTGCGAAGCCCTGCGCGAGGTAGGGGCTTCCCGGGGAGAAATCCCCGGCCGCCGCGGCTACCCGGGCTATATGTACACCGACCTGTCCACCATCTATGAACGCGCCGGGATAATCGCCGGAAAACCGGGATCGGTCACCCAGATCCCCATTCTGTCCATGCCCGGCGCCGATCGCACGCACCCGATTCCGGACCTTACCGGCTATATCACCGAAGGGCAGATCCAACTTTCAGGCGAGTTGCACCGCAAAGGGTGCTTCCCCCCCATAGACCCTCTGCCCTCGCTCTCCAGGCTGGCGAACAGCGCCATTGGAAAAGGGAAAACCCGTGAAGATCACAAGCAGGTCTCCGACCAGCTTTTCGCCGCCTACGCCAACGGGGTGGATCTGCGCAAACTGGTGGCCATCATCGGTGAGGAGGCTTTGACGGAAAACGATCGCCGCTATCTCAACTTCGCGGAAGGCTTCGAGAAGAATTTCATCCACCAGGCCCAGCAGAACCGGGAGCTGAACGAATCGCTCGACCTCGCCTGGTCCCTGCTTTCCATCTTGCCTGAATCCGAATTGAAGCGCATTTCCGCGGACCACATCGGCAAGTACTACGGCGCACGGCTCCAGGATTTATGGAGTATGCAGGAAGAAACGAGCAGGTAGAGTTATGCCCGACACTAGCCCTACAAGGATGAACCTGATTGCCTGGCGCAGCCAGCTGGGCCTGGCAGTCAGGGGCACGGAGCTGTTGGAAAAAAAACGGGACGCCCTCGTACAGGAGTTTTTGACCAACGCGCACGAAGCCATCGAAATCCGCAAGCAGCTTTATAAAGCGGCTCGGGAAGCGCATCGGACCATTGTTCTGGCGAGATCCTTCGACGGCCCCGAAAACGTCGAGACCCTCTCGCTCGGGATGCCTGTAAGGTTCGACGCGCAGACCGAGATGGAAAACGTTTGGGGGATCAAGGTGCCGCGGCTGCTCGTAAGCTTCTCCAAGGAACCCGTGATGAGCCCGCTGGGGGTGGGGGGCAGGACGATAGCCGCTCAGGCCGCGTTTCAAAATCTGTGCACCGTCCTTGTCCGGGTGGCCAACAGCGAGGCGCGTCTGCGGCGCATCGCCGAGGAAATCAAAAAGACAGCCCGCAGGGTAAACGCCCTGCAGCAGGTGGTAATCCCCGGCACTCGCGGGCAGATCCGTTTTATTCAACAGGCCCTGGATCAACTCGAGCAGGAGGACATCTTCCGCCTCAAGCGCATTAAGGGAAAGCTCGAGGCCCGGGATGCAACCAAATCGGGCGGATAGGGGTATTGGGCGGGGTTTTGCTCTGCCTGGCCCGGCGCATCCTGCCCGAGCTTAACGCCGGGCCATGACTCCTTTACGGGCTTGGTATCTTGCTGCTTTCTTTTTCACCGCCGGTAAGCGGTGCGCTTTTCGAGCCAGCATCCAACCTGTTCAGGGCTCGGCGAGATAAGGCAGGAATCATTCCTGGCCTTTCCGCAATGATTGATCCCGTCACCTATGTGCATGATCCTGCCCCTGATGCTCTTGGCGAAACCCGAAACGGCGCGGAAACATCGAACTTGGATAACCGTCGAAACAGAGTCGGACCCAGTTTGGTCGGTTTGGTTTGGTCGTTTGCTGCGACCGTACGTGACACACCGTTCGCAGTTTACTCCAGACGAGGCCCTCCGGCGGTTCGTGTAACTTGCCAGTCGGCGCACAGGGGTTGGGCAGATCTGTCAGGCAGTTGCAGATGCGAAAACAGCGGGAAAATTGAGATGCGCGGTCAATGATTTCGGATACTTATCGAAACATGCCCTAGGCTTCTATTAGTAAGATCAGTGACGTCGGTTGGGGTGACCCCGGACGGCCGGACGGAACGGCCAAAGTTGCCGGGCGGGATTCGCACCCGCTGAAAAGCCGTGCCTTTGCACGGCGCACAAAAAATAGCACGCTAAGCCAATCAAGTGCCCGCGTTGCGAATCTCATTCAAGTCGGGATGCCGCTGCACCAATTTGAGAGGCTTTCACCAACATTTCCGCATAACCGCACGCGGGACAATTCATCGTTCCACCTCTTTTTCAAAACTTAGAGATGGCGCCGAAGTCCCGTGGAATTTTCGCGGTTTTGGTCTTACCTCCCCGACCTGGTGCGAAGCCAAAGGTGCCTCGCCCAAAAGGCGATAAAGCAGCCTAACAGGACAGCCGGGAGATCCGTTGCCAGTGCAAGCCCTAAAGCCTTTAACGTAGTTGCTAAGAATTCTAACGACCTCTGCCAGGAATAGAATATGGCTCCACGAACTATAAGGATAAGGTAGTGGACCAAAAGCGATCCTGCTGAGAGCCATATGGCTTTGCGTATTTTCCCTCCTGTCCATATCGAAAATGAAAAACCAATTATCAATGGAATCACGAATGAGACAGTCAACATATTAAGGGTGAGGGAAAGCTTTGGACAAGGAATTTCAACTATCCAGATTATCAGCCCGGCAACAAGGCAGGCCAGAGTGTCCGAAACCATCCGTGCCTCCATTCTCCGGTGGATCAGTAGGGATATTGCTTGTCCACGTTCTGAAGACAATTCTTGCCCGCTTTTTCTACTTGATTGAAACAATCCGTTCCGAGCAATGTCTGTTGGCAATTCCAGTACTCCACTTGCCACGACTCATAGCAATTCAACTTTCCAAGAAAATTCATAAGGGAAATAGGTATTGAGGACTTTGGTTCTGGAGGCGCGGCGATAATGGTCGGTTCGGTCGACTCGGGCGTGTGTGCATTTGAATAACCGACCCACAGGGGCGGAGCTGCCGGTAGATTTGTCGGTGCACCCATAATTCTGAATCTCCAAGCTTGCGAATATTCAACAAAACATCCCTCAGGCAGTCTTGAACACCCAGGTTCCCTGATTCTATCAATTGTCAGAATACCACGGCCCGATATTGCCTGCCAAACGGCAAACTGAAACGGCAACCAGAAAGGGCAAAAAGGGATTTTTGTACATCTCCCACGAAAAGTTGGAATAGGGGTCTGCTCCCAAATCGGTAGAGTCGGGATGTGAGCATACCCCTAGATTCTCTGCCCGAAGCCGTCTTGGAGCAGCTGATCTTTTTATTACGGGAAATCGAAATCTTAGGGCCCATCAGGGGCAGTTGGCCAAACTATGGGAAGCTCGACAGAAATCGGTATCATTGCCACCTAAAGAAGGGAAAGCCTACTTACTAAGACCGTCATTGATTACCGAACATTGGAGGGGCGTAAAAACGGGCTCATACCATGTCAGGTTCAAGATCGGGGAGGCACCGCATCGCGGCTGGAAGCCGCTCCTACAAAGGCCAACCGCAA
>JAJYTC010000238.1 GCA_021793275.1 Deltaproteobacteria bacterium
GCAGGACATCGACCGGCATAGGCGCTGCCCCCGTGACGCAGACCTTGATCGAGGTCAGGTCGAACGAATCGACCTTTGGATGGGCCATAAGCGCGATATAGATGGCCGGCACCCCCGGAAAGACGGTGGGCCTTTTCTTTTTTATCGTTTTTATGAGTTCGTCGGCCTCGAAGCGCGGCATTACGACGACGGCAGAGCCTGTGTAGATGGAAAAATTGAGGGCCACGGTCATGCCGAGCACGTGGAAAAAGGGCAGAACGGCCAAAGTCCGTTCTTTGCCCCAATCCAGATCGGGAAGCCATGAAACGAGCTGTATTACGTTTGAAAGGATGTTTCTGTGGGTGAGCATGGCGGCCTTGGGGGTCCCGGTGGTGCCGCCGGTGTACTGAAGAAGGGCCAGACCGTCGGGTCGCGCCGCGCAACCAATCGGGTCCGGCCTGTTTTCTTCGATCAGCTTTTTGAAGCTCAAAAGACGGATTCCATCATAGGGGACCGCCATGAACAGCTTTTTAAATCGCGCTTTGACAGGATAAAGATACCTGAGAGGAAAGGGCAGGTAATCCTTTATGCCGGTAACGATCGTGGAGCGAATGGCCGTTTTGGGCAGGACCTTTTCGGCTTTCGGATAGAGATGGTCGAGGATGAACAGGATTTGCGCCTCGGAATCCGTCCACTGATGAAAAAGTTCGCGTTCGACATAGAGCGGGTTCGTCATTATAACCGTCGCCCCCAGCCAGAGCGCCGCGTAGTAAGCTATCACGCACTGGGGGGTGTTCGGGAGCATTATGGCTATTTTTGTCCCCTCTTCTACGCCGATCCGCTTGAGGCCGTTGGCCAGCCGCAGCACCTCGTCCCATAGCTGCCGGTATGTAAGCCTGGCGCCGAAAAATTCGACGGCGAGGTGGCCGGGAAATTTCCTCGCATTCTGCTCCAGGACCTGCGGCATGCAAGTCTCAGGACACTCTATGGAATGCGGTACCTTAGGGTCATAGCTTTTTAGCCAGATTTGCTCCACTTGTCGCCCTCCATCCCCCGTGACTTGTATTCAGGCCCTGGTGAAATCTCGAATAATTTGTAGATGTCCCGGACTTGCCTGCATGACGGACATGCAAACAAGCTATTTAACCACGTGTCGAAGCCTTGAACAACGAAAAAGCAGGCGGTGCGAAAAAGCGGAGCCGGCGTTTCGGAACCTGTGTGGGTGCGGCGGGAGTGAAGGGCGCGCCGCGCTTCTGTCTTTTGTTTTTTTCAGGTTTTACAGCCGACCGGCACTGATAGGAAACCCCCGCCACGCATTGTGGCGGGGGCAGTGGGGGGCAACATGAAAGAGGCTCAGGAGTTTCCTGTTTCGCGGTCCGATATTTGCCTTAAGGATTATTCCTTATGGTTCATCACCCGGCTAAGCGTTGACATCGCAGACGAGCACTCGATCAGGACGCGCATCATAAGGACGATGGCGGCTCCGTTCAGCGCTCCGCACGCAATCCAGGCGTGGGCGGCCGCGGCCCCTGCCCCCAGCGCGGCGAAAAACAGGGTTATCACTATGCCTGCAGGCGTGCAGCGGGGCCAACTCCTTATGCGGATGAACTGGTTTCCTCCGCCGTGCTCCTCGACCGCCATAAGCATGCGAACCGAACCCAAAAGCCCGCCGCGCAGTTCAAGGTCCCAGCCGTCAAAATCGCCGCCGCGCAGTATGACTGTCCGAAGGGACGTGACGCTTTTCTCGACCGATTCCAGCCACGTAATCGGCGAACGCCACTGCTGGCTCCAGACCGTAAAGGTCTTGGGCCGGGGCAGAGGAAATGCTATGCCGGTGGCCATGCCGCATTTGCGCCAGGGGGTCAGACCAAGCTTTATTCTTCCCAAAAGGCGCGCCAGCGGCTGGATAACGTGCAGGAAAGCGGTAAGCGCCCTGAGTCTGCGCCGTTGCGAAACGGGGAAATTTGTGAAAGGCAGTCTGCACGAACACGACACCGCATGCACCACCGGAAGCGAAGCGGCCAGGATAAAAAGAGGAAGCGCCAGCAGAAGAGGGTGCCACTGCAACCCGAGCAGCGAAAAGAAACCGAGCGCAGCCACTATGACTATCCACTCGGGCATGAGAGGCAGCGACCAGAAAAGGCTCGGGGCCGGCTGATAAATCGATTGAAACAGCGCGCTTCCCCATGTGCCCTGATAAATCCTGCCCCGGAAAGCCCCCATAAATTGTTCGAAGCCTTTGAGATAAAGCCTTCCGGCCCACGGGACATGGCCGGCGGCATTGTATTTTTCCGGCCACTTGCGCTCCAGGTAACCTTCGGCCTTCCCGTAGTTCAACTGCTGTTTCCAATAGGTTTTTACGGAGTTGCGGCGATGGTGCCATACCATCGCAGCCGGATTGAAACCGAGGGTCCATCCCTGCTTTAGAATCCTCCAGCACAGGTCCACATCGTCTCCTGCGATCCTGAACTGAGTATCGAAGCCGCCGATCGCCTCGAGGGCGGTCTTTCTGAAAGCCATGTTGCAGCCTGGAATATGTTCCGCCTCGGTGTCGGTCAGAAGCACGTGGATAGGTCCGCCGGGCGCGTTTGCAACGCATTCGGCTACGGCGCCGTCATCTACGGGCGGTATGTTGGGACCGCCGACCCCGGCGTGATTTGTGGTTAGAAAAGTCGCGGCGAGGTATGTGAGCCACTGCGGATCCGGAACGGCGTCATCGTCGATATAGGCCACAATTTCACCTTTCGATGCGCGCATTCCGACGTTACGGGCGTTGCTGAGTCCGCCGTTTGGAATGGAAATGACCCTGAAGCCGTACTCTTTTGCTATTACCTCCGTGCCGTCGGTCGAACCGTCGTTTACCACGATCACTTCGAAATTGGGGTAATCGACCCGTTTGAGCCCTTCCATGCAGTCGCGGATGGTGCGCTTGCCATTGTAGGTGCAGACGACAACCGAAATGCTCGGCCAATCGAGATCGGCGGGGAAGGGGACCTGGGCGTAAGCCTTGCTTATCCCGGCAAGCGCCGCCTTGGGGTTGCGGTTTCTGTCGGTCAGGCCGAACCCCCAGTCTTCGATATCAAAACCGCCCCTGTGCCATTCATCGGTCCAGGAGAAGACAAAAATCCCCGCGCACCCTGTGGCAAAGGTGGACCTGATCTGCCACTCCAAAGTGGATGACTGCTTGTCTTCGCCGTTTCGCATGCTGTCCAGGCCGATTTCAGCCATGACCAGGGGCTTGTCGCCCGCAAGGCTCTGGAGGCGCGCCAGGTACCCCTCCAGCTTTTCTTTCGTTTCCAGGTATACGTTGAAAGAAACGAAATCAAGGAAAGGAAGCTCCAGGTATTCGGTGGTGGGAAAATTCACGTAGGTGACCAGCACCTGCGGGTCTGTCTCTTTTACTGCTTTATAGAGGCGTTCGAGAAACGATTCGATGCGGCGCCGACCGTGCCAGCGCACGATTGTCGAGGGGATTTCGTTGCCGATGGTGAAGGAAAGAACTGCCGCATGCCCTGCGCATGCCTTGACGCCCTCGCGAACGCGCCTTTCGATATCTTTCGCCAGCTTCTTGTCGTCCAGAAAAGTAATATGCTCTTCCCACGGCAACCCTACCATCACCCGCAGATTATGCTTCTGAGCCGTATCGAGAAGCCATCTGGGCGGTACGGTGTAGGTCCTTACGGCATTGATGCCGTTTGCCGCCATTTGAGCGAAATCGCGGTCTACCGTTTCCGGGTCGTGGTATTCGCAGCCCTGCTCATCAGGCCTGAAAGGACCGTAAGTGACGCCGCGAATGTATAATTTTTCCTTCCCGACGTATATGAATTTTCCCCTGGCGGTTGCCCGGACACCTTCCCGTACTGGAATCTGCCTGGGGGGATTGAGATAGAACTCAGCCACGCTGGTCGATTTCGGTTTGTCGAAAATCGACCGCAGTGCGGGCTCTTCCGCCGGCATTCGCAGAATATCTCGGATGCGCCTCGAGTTCCTCGAGCTTGCGCCTTCAAGTTTCAGATGCGGCCGCAGTGGCCTGTCGCTTCGCGCAGGCGCCGGAGAGGCCGGATGGGGAAACCCTCCCAAAGCCTGCTGTTCAGCCCCCTCGACCGATATAGCCGATTCAGCGTTGCAGAGTATGCCTTTCATCTCTGTTTCTCCTGAAAAATGTCGATTCAGCGTCCTTGCCGACCTTACTATGCCCCTGCGTCCGGGGCGCTCGTGAGGAAATCAGCAAGCGACGCCCTCCTATTGGCAATAAGCGTACCATCGCATAAGATGCTAATATCATTTAAAAAGATGGCTATGGTGTGGCGTAGCCAAACGTGAAGGTTACGATTTTTGCGCACTTCGGTTACGATACGTGCGCACCTCTATCCGTCTCGGGCTGCGAAACCGCTTCTTGCCCCCCGCCCGGGTGCTTGTTAAAGAAACTTGCGACAAGTATACTTGTCGGGTTGCCGTAATATTGCCCGCGAGGCTGGAGGTACGAGAATGTGAGCTTCGCGCTTCCCGCTCCACGCTATGCCGCTATGATCCGGAATGGAGATCGATGGATTCAGCCCTTCTCGAAGTAAAGGAATTGAAGACATGTTTTATGACCGAAGCTGGAATCGCTCGAGCGGTGGATTCGGTCAGCTTCACAATTTCTGAAAGGCAGGTGCTTGGAATTGTCGGCGAATCGGGATGCGGCAAAAGTGTGTGCGCCCTTTCCATTCTTCGGCTCGTGCCCCCGCCCGGGATAATTTCAGGCGGCCGGATTTGGTTCGGGGGAAAGGATCTCCTCGCTCTTTCGGACAGCGAGATGCAATCGATCCGGGGAAACGAGATTTCGATGATTTTCCAGGAGCCGATGACTTCGCTCAATCCCGTGTTCCGGGTCGAGGACCAGATAGCCGAAGTCCTGTTGCGGCACAGGCGTATTTCGAAAAAAGAGGCGCGCCTCCGGGTGATCGAGCTTCTTGGCATGGCCGGGATTCCATCTCCCGAGATAAGGATGCGGGACTATCCGCACCAGA
>JAJYTC010000239.1 GCA_021793275.1 Deltaproteobacteria bacterium
CCAACCCTGTTCATCACGAAGGCCTTCTTGCCGGCCTGGGAGGCGCTCCATTTTTCGTAATAGAAACCGATCAGAAAATAGGACGCAAGCCCCACCATTTCCCAGAAAATGAACAACTGGAGCATGGTGTCCGCAATAACCATGTTCATCATGGCCCATGCAAAAAGGGACTGAAAAGCATAATAGCGGCTGTACCCCGGGTCTCCGGCCATATATCCCAGTGAGTAAATCTGCACCAGGCAGGCGATAATGCCGACGATGGTCAACATTAGCAAGCTCAGCGGGTCGAGATAATAGCCGACGGCTATATTGAGTTTTCCGGAGCTAAACCACAGGGTCTGATATTGAAGAGGCGGAAAGCTGAAGAGTCTGGCCAGCAGGTAAACCGCGCACACTGCCGAGACGGCGATGGCCCCGACGGAAATCCGGCTGGATACCTTGGGCTTGGATCTGGTGAAGATCAAAATAGCCGCCATCGCAAGAAATGGAAGGTTTGTACCCAGAACGGTCGCAAACAGGACAGGGTCCGTAAACAATGCCCCCATAGCGGTTCTATCCTTTCATCTTCTGAGCAGCTTCGATATTTATCGAGTGCATCTTGCGGTAGAGTGCGAGAATGATGCTAAGGCCGATCGCAGCTTCCGCCGCCGCCAACCCCATGACGAAAAGCGTGATCACCTGCCCCGTAACGGGATCCGAGACGAGGAACCTGTTATAGGCCATGAAATTCAGGTTGGCAGCGTTCAGCAAAAGCTCGACCGATATCAACATGCCGATCAGGTTGCGGCGCTGCAGTATCCCCAGAAGGCCCAGTGAAAACAGAAGGGCCGAAATGATCAAATAAGTTGACAGGCAGTTCACGAACTTATCCTCCGGCTGAATCCGGCGGTAATAACCGCGCCTATGATAGCAACGAGAAGCACAAGCGAAATCACTTCAAAGACCAGCTCATAACGCGTAAGCAGCGCATTGCCGATGTTTTGGACCGACCACTGCGACGAATTGTATACATGTCCTGCCGCGGGCAACCATTTTGTCTTGAGAGCCACGCTGACAGCACCAATAAAAAAAACCGCACTGCCAAGAATCCCCAACCACACTTTAGCCCGAGGCCGTGGCAGCGCCTCCATGTGGAGCGGACGTGAAAGCATTATGGCAAACACGATCGCTATGCAGATAGCGCCCACATAAATAAGGAGCTGCATGAGGGCGACAAAGAGGCTGCCCAAAAACAAATAGAAACCAGCGATGCCGGTCAACGCCAACGCGAGCCCCAGAACATTGTAGAGAATGTTGCGAGGGAAAACCGCGATCGAAGCACCTGCAACGGTCAACGCGACCGTAACCCAGAAGGCCGCCTGCAAAATAAAGTTAAGGCCGGAAGTCTCCATCCATGTCCCCTTGCCTCGAATGTGTTACGAAATCGATCAGGCCGCAATCCCCTGAGTCTTCTTTTCTGCTTCCATTTCTTCGACCTGTCTCGCAAGTCTTGCCAGCAGGTCTATTTTGCAATCAGCCCACGTCTCGCCGACCAACTCGTATTCCCTGGAGTATTTAAGGGTCGAGGTGGGGCAGATTTCCACGCAAAGGCCGCAAAGCGAGCATCTGCTGAAATCGATGACGTAGCTCGTCAGTGTTTTGGGGCCTTTTTCCTTCAGCTTTTCACCCTGCACACGAATGACCCCGCTGGGGCAGGTTTTCTCGCAGTTAAGACATACGATGCATTTGTGTGTACCCGATTCTCCGAATATCTTCAGCTCGATATGGCCTCGGTAGGCCGAGGAAAGCGGGATTTTCTTGCGCGGATACTGGACAGTCACCAAGGGACGAAAGAGCCGGCGCGCGGTTACACCCATGCCTTCGATCAGACTCAAACCGCCATTGAATATGTCTTTAAAGTAGCCCATCTCAGATCAAACTCCAAGAATCAGATAATCTTGACAACTATGGCCGTAATCACGAGGTTCACAAGGCTGAGCGGAATCAGCACCTTCCAGGAGAAGTTCATCAACTGGTCGAACCTCACGCGAGGAAAAGTCCAGCGCACCCACATAATGACGAAAATCAAGAAGTAGGTCTTGATCAAAAACCAGAAAACCCCGGGTATCCCGAGGCTTATTCCGAAAGGACCGTTCCAGCCGCCGAAAAAGAGGCTCGTGGCCACGGCGCACACTATAAACATGTTCGTGTATTCAGCAAGAAAGAAAAGCCCGAACCCCATTCCGCCGTATTCGGTATGAAATCCGGCCACAAGTTCAGACTCCGCCTCCGGAATGTCAAAAGGAGCACGATTGGTTTCGGCCGTTGCCGCTATCAGGTAAATCAGGCATGCCAAAGGCTGAATGAAAACGAACCACACGGTTTTCTGCGACGCCACAATCTGCGAAAAGCTCAGGGAATGGACCATCAGCACGACACTCATAACAGCGAGCAGAAGCGGGATTTCATAGGCGACGTTCTGGGCCACGGACCGGACCGCACCGAGAAGGGCATACTTATTGTTTGAGGCCCACCCACCGGTAAGAATCGCCAGAACGGTGATGGTAGAGAACGCAAAGACCAGTAATACGCCAACGTTCATGTCATGGATGATCAGCCCCGGGCCGAAAGGCAGCACCAGAAACCCAACCAGCACCGGCGTGAAGACGAGAACGGGAGCAAGGAAAAAAAGCTTTCTGTCCGCCTTGAGAGGCATGATCAGCTCCTTGCCCACCAACTTGACGCCGTCTATGATAGTCTGAAGTAGACCGTGAGGCCCGACCTCCATCGGACCGGGGCGCAACTGAATATGTCCGGACACTTTTCGCTCGAGCCACACCAGAAAAAGAGCGTTCAACTGCGAAAAGGCCAATACGATCACCAGGCCCAAAATCAACCGGAACAATTCGGAACCCAACAAGCCCTCGGACAATTCTTATTCCTCCTGAAAAAGGCTTAACGCCGCATTCGGCCCGAGAAGACCACTTCGTTATCTGTCTATTTCGGGAATAACCAAGTCAACGCTGCCAAGAATCGCGATGGCGTCTGCTACCAAAGTTCCCGGAAGCACGTCGTTCAAAACATTCAAATTGCCAAAACTTGGGACCCGTATATGGCAGCGATAGGGACCGGGGCTGCCGTCGCTCACCAGGTAATAAGCGGTCAAACCGCGCGCGCTTTCGAAGGCTGTGTACACTTCGCCTTTGGGTGGACTGAGTTTCTGCGGGACCTTCGGAGTCATGATTTCCCCTTCCGGCAAATGCTCAAGCGCCTGGTCTATGATACGACAGCTCTGCTGCATTTCCCTGAAGCGAACAACATAGCGGTCGAGCGCATCGCCCTTGGAGCCCGTGGGGATTTCAAAATCAAACCTGTCATAAACCTCGTAAGGTTCGCTTCTGCGAACGTCAAAGGCAACTCCGCAGGCGCGCAGGTTTGGCCCCGTAACCCCGTACTGCCTCGCCAGCTCCAAGCTGATAACCCCGACGTCCCGGGTGCGGTGAATGAATATGACGTTTTTGGTCACCAAGTCTTCATAATCGACCCAACGCGCCTCCATACGCTTTAGAAAAGCGCGGGTCATCTCTATGAATTTCATATCGACGTCGCGTGAGACCCCGCCGAATCGGCAGTAGGAGTAAGTGAGCCTGGAACCGCTTATCGCATCCAGAATGTCAAGAATTTGCTCGCGGTCGTCGAACGCGTAGAGGAAAGGGGTAATTCCGCCAAGGTCCAGCAAATAAGTCCCGAACCAAAGCAGGTGGCTCGATATGCGGTTCAACTCCGAAGCTATCACACGAATATACTTCGCTCGCTCCGGGACCTTAATACCGGCAAGCTTTTCAACCGCCAGGACAAATCCGTGATTGTAGAGCATTCCCGACAGGTAATCCATTCTGCTCGTGTTGGGCAGAAATTGCTTGTACTGCCGGTTTTCCCCCATCTTTTCGTGACCCCGGTGGCCGTATCCGATTACCGGGTCTGCCTTAACGATATACTCGCCGTCCAGGTCCAGGAGAATCCTCAGAACGCCGTGCGTGCTGGGATGCTGCGGCCCAAGATTTAAGGAATAAACTCTTTCGTTTCCCTCAATTTTTTCTAGTTCATCCATAAATCACTTCCCGCTTGTGATATGCGCCAACTTTTCCGAAGGTCTTCCTGAGAGGATGATAGTCGGCGTCTTCAGGGAGCAGCAAAGGCCGCATATCGGCGTTGCCGGAAAACTTGATTCCGAAAAAGTCGTGCACCTCGCGTTCAAGCCAAACCGCGCCGCGAAAGATGTCACAGATCGAAGGAGGGACCTCATCGTGGCCGCACAGCATTCTTACCGACGCCCTGGAGCCGGGTTCATAGCAGTTGAAATGATAGACCAGTTCGAAGGTATCCTCGAAATCCAAGGCGGTTATCGATTCGAGAAAAAAACCGGCGGCATCGAACTCCGTCGCCGCATCCCTGATGCCCGAGATCGGCACGGCTATGGACCACTGTACCCCCGTACCCCCCGTATCGTCCCGATTAAGGGGCGATTCAGGGAACTTGCTGTGCATTCTTGCCTCGATATCATTTATCTTCATTTCAGTTTACGCCTCCGGAGACCCTTTTGAAGCGGCGCAGCATGTTCCTGCCCTCACCTCCGGTGATCTTGTCCTCCAGGGCCAGCAGACCCTGTATGAGGGCTTCGGGACGCGGAGGACATCCCGGAATCACGATGTCCACCGGAACGATAAGATGCGCCCCGGGAACAATCGCATACTGCTCCTCGTACTCGAAGGGACCGCCGGAAATGGCGCAATTGCCCATAGCGATGCACCACTTAGGGTTGGGCATCTGGTCCCACAGCATCTGAATGGCAGGCGCCATCTTCTTGGCGATGGTTCCAGCCACTATCATCACGTCGGACTGGCGAGGCGAAGGTCTGAAAACACCCGCTCCCAGGCGATCGAGGTCGAAACGCGAG
>JAJYTC010000240.1 GCA_021793275.1 Deltaproteobacteria bacterium
CAATGGGAGTGAATTTAAGGCACTTCGCCGATTGCGCAAAAGAGAAAACGAACAGCGTTTTTTTCGAAAAGTCTTTACCATCAGCCGTTTGTTATGCTGTCAAATAGCCAAAGGCGAGAGTCCCGCTAAGAGCGGGACTGCCGGAATGACGACATAGGAAAAGGCCAACCATGTTTAAGTATGTATGAGTTTATGGAACGCAAAACCAGGAAGGGCCTCGACAGCGCTGTCGAGGCCCGATAAAACTGTCCGCCGGCCGTTTGAGTTACACCCCCCTGCTGAGCTTAACGGCGCAAAGCTTTCCGCACATGGAGCAGCCTTCGCGGTCCTGGGTAATCTGCAGCCGCCTCTTCACAATATCCGGATCGATGGCCTCACGAACCATGGCATCCCAGTCGAGGTCCCGGCGGGCGATCGACATGCGCCGGTCGGCTTCGGCAGCTCCGGGGAGTCCCTTTGCGATATCGGCGACATGGCCGGCGATGCGCGAGGCCATAACCCCCTGGTACACGTCATCGGCTGTGGGAAGGCTCAGGTGTTCGGCAGGCGTGACATAGCACAGGTAATCGGCCCCGGCGGCGCCGGCGATCGCGCCCCCTATGGCCGAGGTAATATGGTCGTAGCCTGTGCCGATATCGGTCGGAAGAGGCCCGAGTATGTAGAAAGGCGCGCCGTCACACAGTCTTTTCTGGAGAAGGATATTGGCGGTAATCTGGTTAAGAGGCACATGTCCGGGCCCCTCGATCATGACCTGGACATTTCTTTTGCGCGCCCTTTTCGCCAGGTCGCCGAGGATCATCAGCTCTTCGAGCTGAGCCCCGTCGGTAGCGTCATTGATGGCGCCCGGCCGAAAGCCGTCTCCGAGGCTAAGCGTCACGTCATATTTGTACGCTATGTCGAGAAGATCGTCGTAATATTCGAAAAGCGGATTTTGCTTACCGTTTCTGCGCATCCAGTTCATGATAATCGAGCCGCCACGGCTAACGCAGGGCATGATGCGCTCGTAAGATTCGAGTTTTTTGACCGATTCCAGCGTCACGCCACAATGCACCGTTATATAGTCGATTCCCTTCTCGCACTGATATTCGATGGTTTTAAGAAGCTCGTCTGCATCCATCGACTCAAGCGAGCGGTGCCGGCTAACCATCTCGGCGGCCAGCCAATAGATGGGCACGGCCCCTACCATTACCGGCGAATTCTCGAGGAAGAAGCTCCTGAAGGCCGGCAGGTCGCGCCCGGTGGAAAGGTCCATTATGGAATCGGTCCCAGCCCTCAGGGCGGCATCGAGCTTTTCCTTCTCGAAGTCCATCGAGCAACATTCGCCACTTGTTCCCAGGTTCGCGTTCACCTTGGTCTTGAGGCCCTTGCCGACGGCCTTGAGAACTGAAAACGAATGATTTACGTTCTTTGGAAGAACGGCAAGCCCTGCGGCGATCGATTCCCTTAGCTGCTCGGCGGAAACCGGCTCGTTTTCGACCGCCTTCTTCATCTCATCGGTAATAATTCCTGCCCTGGCAGATTCAAGCTGCGTAGCCATCGATTCTTCTCCTTCGAAAAAAAGGCTGGAGGCCTCGCAAATGTTTTTGTATGCGAGGTTTCGGCCTATAAAACAAAAAGGCTGTTCCGAAAAAGAACAGCCTTTTGAAAACTTCTTTCAGCCGTTCCTCCGCCAGCATTAACTGGATCAGGTTCCAAGGGTATTTTTCTCAGCCCCCGCTCAAGGGAGCACCCCCCGGCCATATTCAATTTTTAACCGTTGTAAAGATTAAATCAAAACCTCCGGATAATCAACTCATATTGTATCCACGGGCCAAGGGTAAGCAGCCGGCAACCACCGCCCGGCCACGAGGTGGAAACCGGACTATCATTTCCATACCGCTTCCTGTAAATTACCATTCGCTGGAACCTGTTCGAACGGCATTGTGCGCGTATCACGAAGGAGAAAGGCGGCATGGAAATCATCGATTGTGACGTGTTGGTGGTCGGCAGCGGCGCGGCGGGACTTCGGGCGGCGATTGCAGCCCGGGAAGCGGGACTAAACGTTATAGTCCTGTCCAAGGGAGCTCCGGGCAAGGCGACCAGCACCTGGGTAAGCGGAGGAGTGATTGCCGGCGGGAGCGGTAGCCAAGCATCCGTCCAAGCCCACCTGGAAAGAACTCTTTTGTCCGGGCGCGGGATAAATCGGCGAGAGCTTGCCGAGGCTTTATCGGAAGACTCGCCTGCAAGGGTCGAGGAACTGCTGCGGTGGGGCATGAAGGCCGAGCTGAGTGAAGGCTTCCTTTTCGCCCTGGGCCGCGCGCCCGTTTTGGGCGAAGAAATCGTTCGCTGTCTATTGAAAAAGTGCCTGGAGCTGGGCGCGCGCCTTATCGGAAAGATCACTGCCGTAGGCCTCAGCGTCGAAAACGGCTCCTGGGGACTCTTGGGGCTTAACGCATCGGGCGAATGGGCCGCATTTAGCGCTTCGGCCGTGGTGCTGGCAACCGGTGGAGCATCATCGCTTTACCTTCGAAACGACAATCCGGGCCACATGCTCGGAGAGGGCTGCAGGCTGGCCCTCGATGCCGGCGCTGCCGTAGAGGACATGGAATTCGTCCAGTTTTATCCCTTGTGCCTTGCCGAACCGGGACGCGGCCCTCTGGTCGTCCCGCCAAGGATCGCCGACAAGGGGCTTCTGGTAAACCGGAGCGGCGAGAACATACTGGAAAAATATGCAATAGACGAGCGGCCGGCGGCCGTAAAAGCGCGGGACCGGCTCTCGCAGGCGCTTTTCCGGGAAATCTACAGAAACGGGCAGGAAGTTTATCTCGACCTGCGGTCCATTCCCGAAGATAAATGGCAGATAGACCCCTTCTCGGCTTCTTTGAAGCATATGCTGGGAGTAAGATGCGGGGGCTTCGAAAAACCGCTGCGCGTCGCTCCCGCCGCTCACCATACGATGGGAGGAATCGTAATCGACCGCGATTGCGCAACCTCCGTGCCGGGGCTTTTTGCTGCCGGAGAGGTCGCGGGCGGAGTGCACGGCGCAAACCGCATAGGGGGAAACGGACTGGCCGAGGCGGTGGTATTCGGAGCGCGGGCAGGAAAGTCAGCCGCAGACCGGGCCGCGGGGGCCGGCGCACGGAGAAAGGTTTCTGAGCAAGTCAAGGAAATGCGCCTGGAGTGGGGGTCCCTCACATTGACCGAACCCGATCTTTTCCAAAGACTTCAGCGGGTCATGTGGGAAAACGGCGGAATATTAAGAGACGACGCCGGCCTTCTCCAAGGTCAAATAAAGATCCTGGAAATTGCGGCGGGCATCCGGGAAATTCCCGATGAGACCGGGGATGCGGGCGCAATCGAGCTTCTTTCGGCCACGCGAGTGGCATGGATAATCCTCAAGGCGGCGCAAAAAAGAATCGAGACAAGAGGATCGCACTGCAGGGAAGACCACCCGGAGCAGAACGACCGCGAATGGCGCGGGCGCCTCCAGGTCCGCCAAACTCCCACAGGCGACGCCTGGGAGTTTGTGCCCGGTTAAAACAGAAACTGGAGCACCGAGTCCGCCTTTCGCAACCGGTCTTCGATCATGCACGCATCTTCTTCGCCTATGCCGCCGGATTTATGGATATCATGCAACCGGCGGATTGCGTCAAAGAGGCCTGCGACGGCGGAAGGCGCATCCAGGTCGCTGTTCATAGATTTTTCGAATGAAACCTTGAGGGAGTCGATCAGGCCGGCTACCGCCTCCTTTTGCCGTGTTTGTCCATGGCTTCCCCGGCTCACCAGATCGCTCACCATTTCTCTCATGGAGTTAAGCCTCGCGCCTTGCGCCGAAGCTGCCTCCAGGTCGAGGTTGAGCTTTTTGCGGTAATGCTTCGACAGAAGGTAAAAGCGGATTTGCTCCCAGGAAAACCCCCGGTCGATCATATCTCCGGGATAGACTATATTGCGGAGACTTTTCGACATTTTCTTTCCACCGACCAGGACGTGCTCGCCATGGAGCCAGTAGTGCGCGAGCTCCTCACCCGATACGGATTCCATCACGGCGATATTATAATCGTGATGCCTGTATATGTTGTCTATGCCGCCGCAAAATATATCCAGCGAATAGCCCAGATTTTCCGATATCATCGCCGGGTCCTGAATGTTCCACGAAGGCCTTCCCCTGCCTATTTCCGTGTCCCAGCAAACCACATCGTCATCTCCGCATGCATGCCAGAGGATGAAATCGCCAAGGTTCCACCTGCGTCCCGGATAGGTATCAAGCTTGAAACGCTTTTTAGCCGAGGGCCACTTGCTCATGTCCAGTCGAAACAGTTTTCCGAACCCCTTGAATTTAAGAGGATCGAAGAAAATGTCGCCCTCGTGCCGGTACGCGTAGCCTTTTTCCAGCAGCCGGCCAATGAGATAAACAGCCTGATCCACACTCGTAGAGGCGCGAGGTATCGGCTCGGGCAATTTTATCCGCAGCCGCCCCGCTTCATCGACAAACCGCTCGGCGTTACCGCCGGTCAGCTCACCGACCGGCATGCCCCGCCCCATCGCTTCCTCTATGGCCTTGTCTTCGACATCGGTCAGGTTTATTACGCGCTTTACATCGTGTCCGAGATACTCGAGATATCTCTGGAGCACATCCTCCCAGATAAACGTCCGGTAATTTCCAACATGGGGGGCGCTATAGATGGATGGTCCGCAAGTGAACATCCTGACGGGGCTGCTCTTCGGCCGAAAGATTTCCTTCTCGCGGCTCATCGTATTGTAAAGCTCGAGCATCGATTCGACTCCGTACGAAACAATGGGGAAAGCCGATCCGGGAAAAATTCTCACGAACGGGCAGGCTATTTTCAACCTTAGGAATTTAGAACGATTCCGAGTTTTTGTAAAGCCGGGACTGGACGCGGCCCGCTATAAATTAGCAGTGTCCATCCGGGAACTTCTTG
>JAJYTC010000241.1 GCA_021793275.1 Deltaproteobacteria bacterium
ACCGTCGCCGGGACTCCAAACAGAACCCGTAGGATCAAGAGAGTCGGGGGGCGAACCGGCCGGCGGAAGAGGTTTGGCGCTTGACATGAGTGTTGGAGACGTAAGGGGAGGCTTCAGCGCCTTTTGAGCCTGCATCGATGCGCAACCCGAAACGAGCAGGAGCAGCATCGCTGCGGCTGCGGCAAGGCGGAAGGCTTCCAGCAGCCCCTTAAAGTCCATCCCGCGAAGACTCGCGGAGACCTCCGTTCTTTTTCTTTTTCGATTGTAAGGCATCTGTGCCCCCATTGCGACCGCAGGTCCGTTGCAAAAGCGGCGCGTTTCCAGGATCCAGCCGCTATTGAATGGCCCTGACGGTTTGACCATCCACAACTTTGCAATAAATCGTCTTGGTCGACGAGGCATTGGTAACCGCAATGGTGTCTCCGATGCCTGCATCGCCGTTGGCGCGCCCTTTTGCACTCACCAACAGTCCCGGCGACTCGTAGACTATTCTCACCGGATCGCCCCGTTTGATCACAAGCGGCTTGTCGAGCTCCGAGAGCTCCAATGGCTGATGGGCTCCGACTTCATAGAGCACGCGCCGGTTTTCGACCTGGCCGAGATGGGTAGCGTAGCGGTTGACGAAGTCGGTAACGTTCATTCTGTGAACTTCCAGGTCCGCCTGTGAAATGATGTGATTTGTCCTAAGGGGGCGCGAGGCGAAATAGACGTTTTGAAAGAGCTTGACCCGTCCGAGCAAATTCAAATTGCGCACCATCTTTCCGTCAACGTAGAGGTTGACGCTTAAACTTACGTTGCCTATCAGATTCTGCGCGGAAGTGACGGGTGTGACCGTGTAAGTCAGAGTGCCCATCGGAACGACCGGGATACCCGAGTAACGCACATTTTCAATGGTTATATCGCTCTGCTGCCACGGAGTGTTTTCCATAACGTATTTTTTGAACACGTTTTCCATCCACTGCTGCGACACGCGGGTCGATTGGCTCGTCACGACGATCTTTGAAGGGATATCGAGCTTTACACCCGCAGGATTTACCCCGTGGGAATTGAGCAGGGTCACCAAGTAGGAGCGAAGCTGGGCGGGGTCTACGAACTTTTCGGACCCGACCGGCGGAGCCTGCCCTATGTCCTGGGCCCCCATGATCAATTTCCATTTTTCGGGCAGCGTTGCCGGATCGCAGATTTGCAGAAGCGAGACGTTTGTGTCCCGGACCATGACGTTGGCCTTGATACGGATTTCCTCAAGGGGCCGGGCCGCTGCCGGGGCCATGACGGCGCCGGTTGCCCGCGCCGTTGCCGGCAAAAGTGGAACCAGGGAAAAAATACCTGTGAGCATCGCGATAATAACCCAACGCATGCCATCTCTCCTTGCTCGTTCTTCGCTTCCCGCTTTCATCACGGCGCCACACTATTAGCCATCTGCATCATTTGATCAGCCGCCTTCATGACCTTCGAGTCAGCTTCATAGGCTCGCTGGCTCAGGATCATATCCACCATTTGATCGACCACGTTGGTGTTGGATGCCTCAAGGTAACCCTGGAGGATCGTGCCGCCGCCTTGAGGCCCTCCCGGCTGGGCGGTGATTACATTACCCGAGGCGGGCGTCGTAATGTAATAGTTGTCGCCTACGGACTGCAATCCCGCAGGGTTCGGAAAAAGATAGACCTGCAAGTTGGTGGTTAGCACTACCTGTCCTTGCGAGTCGGTGGCCGTCAACACGCCTGAAGGATCGATACTGACGTTGACGGCCGTATTGGGCAGGGTGATTTGAGGCTGCAGCATATACCCGTCGGCATCGACCATGTTTCCGTTCTGATTGACCGAGAAGCTGCCGTCGCGGGTGTAGGCCAACTGGTTGCCGCGCATGACTTCAAAAAAGCCGTTGCCCTGTATTGCCAAATCGAGATTGTTGCCGGTTTGGGTAAAATTGCCCTGAGTGAAATTTTTTTCCACCGAAGCGGTATCGACGCCCATCCCGATCTGGATGCCTGTTGGCACTTGTTCATTATTCGCGTTGTCAGCACCGGGAGGCACAATCGTCTGATACATCAGGTCAGCGAAATTTGCGCGACTTTCCTTGAAGCCCGTCGTATTCGCATTTGCCAGGTTGTTGGCGACTACGTCCATGTTGGTCTGCTGCGCAGCCATTCCCGTGGCTGCCGTCCAAAGACATCTCATCATAGGCTACATACTCCTCTCAGGCCCGTTATCGGACCTTAAGCGCCAATCGGCAGCCTTCAGCCCTACCCGCTGGTTTTCGTTATCAGCTGGGAGTCGAGGTTGGAGGCGTCTTGCAACGTCTTCTGATAGGCCTCGAAGTTTCTCGTGGCCACAATCATCTTGGCAATTTGTTGGACCGGATTGAAATTGGCTTGCTCAAGCGCGCCCTGGCGAACGGTGCAGTTGTTTGCCTGTTGGGGTTGAACATTGGCATTTTCAGGTTGGAAATACCCGCCGCCCACCTTTTGCAGGCTGTTTGGGGGGAAGTCGACCAGTCCGAGTTGGTTGACAGCGTTATTTCCGTCAAAAATCTGACCATTGCTGGTAATGCGAAGCTGCGAGACATCGTTTACCTCAATTGGAGAATTATTTTTTCCCAGCACGGGCCAGCCATCCTGGGTAACCAGTTGTTTTGAGCCGTTGACAGCCAGGTCTCCGGCCCTGGTGTAAAGGATGCCGTGGTTGGTTTTGACACTCAGAAAGCCGCTTCCCGAAAGAGCAACGTCAAGCTTGTCGCCGGTTGTACGGATTGGTCCCTGGGACATGTCGGTATGCTCAATCTCGCCCAGAAGGGCGCTGAAACTGAGGATGTCCTTTTTGTATCCCGGGGTGTTGGCATTAGCGAGATTGTTCGCTATAATATCCATCTGAGTTTGCTCTGCTTGGGACGCGGCTGCCGCAAAATAGCTTTCCAGCTTCATGGTATTACTCCTCTCGCTCTTCAGGTACTGCAACGAAGATGCCAGCGGGACGATCTGTTTGGATGCTGGCGGGAAGCGATCTTCGACAAGCTCAATTCCGTGGGTCCAGGAAAATTTTGCCGGTAAAAGTTGACCGGTATGCTCATTTTCTGACATAAGGTTCGGCGGGAGATTGACGGGGTGAGCGGTCCGTTTGGCTTAGGCGCTCAGCTCATCGGAAATTAATTCCTGCCGTGGGTCGAGTACGTGTCTTTCCATGTTCACGGGGAATGACTATTTTACTCTGCGTGGTTTTAGTTGGAGCTTAATGGAACGGGGATTTTCGATTGGGCCCTGCACTATCCCTCTTAATGGGAGAAACGAGGAATGATGAACATTTATGTAGGTAATCTGTCTGCCGGGACTACCGAGCAGGAATTGCGCGAAGCTTTCGAAAACTTCGGAGAAGTCGATTCCGCAAAGATCATCAAGGACAACTTCACCGGCAAATCGCGAGGCTTCGGTTTTGTCGTGATGCCTAGCCAGGAACAGGCACAGGCCGCGATAGAGGGATTGAACGGAAAGGAATTGCAGGGTTCGACCCTGACGGTCAACGAAGCAAAGCCGCGCGAGAGCCGCGGCGGACGACCGGGTGGCGGCGGACGACCAGGCGGCGGCGGACGACCGGGCGGTGGCGGTTTTGGCGGCGGCAGGGAGCGGCGCGGGGGCGCAGGGGGCGGACGACCGGGCGGTGGCGGCGGCGGCCGGCGCTCATACTGAAAGAAAAGCCTAAGACATTGGAATTGAGGGATTCGGGGCGCAAAAGCCTCGATTCCTCAATTCTATTCGTTTAAGAAGCTATTTTACGCAGGTTCAGGATCAATTCGACTTCTCCGACCGGTCTTTTGATGCGTTTGGCTATCTCGGCGGCAGTGAGTCCTTTCTGCGCGAGGGCAAGCACCTTCTGCTGGTCGGAGGTTTGGATGATGGCGTCGGCTTTTGAAGCATGCCTGATCGCGGCCGTCTCGGTTTGGACCCTGGAAAGCTGCTCCAGCCTGGCACAGAGTTTCTGCCCCTCCTGAAGGCGTTCGTCCAGTTTAAGCGTTATCTGCTGGAGCAATTCCTGTCTTTTTCCAAGATTGACTTCAAATTTTCGGGATATCTCTGCGGTTTCCTCCACTATTTTTTCGAAAGAGGCCACCAGCTCTTCGTGTTTTTTCGACATTTTTGGCTTTCTAACACGCATAACCACCACAAGCAACCCGAGGATCATCACGTCGATCCCGATCTGCAAAATCGCGTTGAAGGAAGTTCGGGCTTCCAAAAGCTTGAGCAAAGGCTCCATGGCACTGCCTCTCAGAGGTTTTCGACCTGGGTCAGGCGGATTCTGTCCGGACAACTCGCCGGCAGATTGACCCTCATGAAGTCGAGGAGGTTGTTTTGGAAAACCGAATGCCAGGATTGCACCGTGTTATCGGCGGCGTTCTGACGGAGCAGAAAATTATAAACGGTTTGCCGGAAGAGTACCGTATTTTGCTTAAAATTCTTATATTTGAGCATACTTCGAAACAAAGCTTCCATTCTGAAGGCGGTAATCATCTCCCTGCCCTGGACTTGATAGGCTATGAGAAAATCCAGCATTACCCGGTAGGTGGGGTGAGGAACCGGACGAATTATGCTGATTGCGGATTCGACTTTGGCCGCATGAATCGAAGAAGGTCCATCTATCCTTGACTTGATGAAATGCAGGCCGACTGCGGCCAGCAGGAGGCACAACAGGGATAAGCAAATCAGAAGAATCACCCGAAACCCGGAGGAGCCGTCGGATTTTTTAGCGGCCGCTCCTCCCCCTTCACTTCCCGAGCCCTCTTCATCTGTCAGAGACAACGATTCTTCCAGGGCCTCAAGGTCAGCTTCCACGACTCCCCTACCTTTTCCACCATCCCCAGCCACAAGGCTCCGGTCCGGCATTTCCGCTTCGCGTTTCATCTCTATGGCTTTCCTTCAGGCCTGATGCCC
>JAJYTC010000242.1 GCA_021793275.1 Deltaproteobacteria bacterium
TGGAACAGGGCCTTTAGGGGGATAGGAGAAGTCCCGTTCCTCCTTCCATTTCACCATTACTATACGATCTCCTGACGCGGTTTGCCAGGCCTTTCCAGAACTACATAAATTCATATCTTTTATGGGGTGCGTCCTGCTCCGCGGAAGTCCAGCCATCCTTATCAGGGTTCTGTCGGCAATCGGCGCCAATATGGGCGCTGACATCCCGGTCGCACGGCAAGTCGTGTGCGGCACAGCCGCCCCGCCCCCGATAGAAGCCTTCGGGGGCGGGAGGGTCCCCTCCATTGACAGCGAGCTGCGGTTTCGAGGTCCTACTTAAGATTCAGGGTCTGCTTTACGAGATTTTTTTCGTGATCATAATTTACGACGCGCTGAAGCATGATCTTTTGCGCCATGACCGGGCCTGCGCCATGCCAGGTGGCCACGCCGTGCTGGCCCGCTGTCCAGTTTTGGAGCAACTTGTGGACTTTCATAATATTTTCGGTGGGTTCCTGTGAGCCGAAGCTGTAGAATTCGTTCACAAAATCCTTTACTTCGGGATTATTCAGCTCTTTTAGGGAAGGCATTGTCACGATCAGGCCTCCTCCTATGTCGCCGGCCAGGGCCATAACGCGCCAGAATGCGTTGCAGATGTTGAGCTTTGCCACGTTGCCCATCAATTCGTCAGGCAGGTAGACCCCGGAACCCTCCGGCTCTTCGGCGCCCTTGTTCGCCGCCGCCAGGCCGCAGGCCCGTCCGGTTTCTCTCAGCACTACCATTTCCATGAGTTCGTCGTTGATATGGGTGGCTTTTTCGAGTCCCTTGTATTCCTGCACCAGTCTTGCGGCCCCGATGATCTGATTCATGAAGCCCACTTTGCACGTGCCGCCGCAGGTCATGCGGTGTGTTTTGGCAAACCGGGTGACGAATTTCACCGAGTATTTGTATTCGCCGCAATGAAAAACACGGTCCCAGGGCACGAACACGTTATCGAAGATCACCATGGAGGTTTCCCTCTGGCCAAATCGCGGGTTGCCCAACTCCGACATGTCGTCTGCGGCGTCTCTTTCCGCGGAATACGGCGAGTACTGGCATACGTAGGTGATCCCCTTTGTGTCGGTCGGAACGGCGAACGCGACAGCGTAGTCCTCTTCTCCCTGGAAATGGGCGGCTTGGGGCAGGACCACCATTTCATGGCTGGCGAAAGCCCCGCTGATGTTGATCTTGGCGCCACGCACGAAAATGCCGTCCTTGTTTTTGTCCACAATTTTCAGGGACAGGAAAGGGTCAGGCCAGTCGATAGTTTTTTGACTGCGCTTTCCGCGGGGCTCGGTGAGCGCACCGGCCACTGAGAGATCCTTGCGCTGGACCATCTTCAGATATTCAATAAATCGCGGGTAATACTCGGTGCCAAGGTCCCGGTCCATCTCCCAGCAGGTTGCCGCCAGGGAATGAAAGGCATCGTATCCCACGCAGCGGTAGATGCATGTGCCCAGCATTTCCGCCGTGAAGGTGCCGGCCTGGGCTTTTTTCACCAGGTCGTCGGTGTTTGCGCTGACATGGGTGTACCGGTTGACCACATCTCCGATGAGCGGAGAGTGGCAAGTCATTATGTCCCTGTAGCGAGGGTCCAGCGCCCATTCATAGCTGGCCTTGTTGGCCTCGACCACCGTGCGGGTATTTCTGTTCTCGAGGACGTTTTCAATCTTTTTCCCGTTCATGAATACCCGGGGTTTGAGACTTTTTAAACTCTCTTCGAATTGTTCCGGAGTCATCAGGGCCATGACAGTTCTCCTTTCACATCCCAGCTTTCATAGTGAAACAGTTTGCTCACATTTACGACAGGCCCTTGAGGCGGCCGGTGTGTGAAGCGTCACCCACGCCTGCCTCCGGGCTTAGTCGATCCAAATAGTCGCACAGGGAATTGATTGTCAGGTCCAACACGGCCGGGGATTTGTCCACGCCGTAGGTGACCGTGGCGCCAAGGATCCCGGCAAAAACCATTGCGGTCACGGCTTCCGTGTCCGTCCCTTCGCTTAATTCCCTCGATTGTTTCCCTTGGTCCAGGAGATTGTTGATCATTTTTTTCAGGCCGTCGAAGCCCTTGCTGATCTCGATGGCCAGCTCGGGGAACTGGTCGTCGAGTTCAACCGACAAAGTCACGAAAATGCATCCGCCCGGCAAGCAGTTGGTGTCCTGCAGATAGATGTCCCTGAAATTAACGAGCAGCTTTTTGACCTTCCCCACGGGGCTTTCGATCTGATCGAGACCGGCGAGATTGTGGTCGCGCCATATTCCGCGAGCTTCGGTAAGGACGGCGAAAAAAAGCTCTTCCTTGCTTTTGAAGTGATTGTAGAAGCCTCCTTTGGAGCAGCCGGCGGCGGCGGTGACGTCCAGAACGGAAGTGCTCAGAAAGCCTTTTAGCGAAAAGAGCCTCAATGCTTCCAGGATGATTCTCTGTTTCAATTTCATGGAAGAGCGGCTCCTTGCTGGATATAAGACCGACCGGTCGGTATCATGCGCCCTTTCTATCGGACCAGCTTCGAAATGTCAAGAAATGTTTCCCGCTTTGATTTTTCAAGCTCTCAAATCTTTTTAAACCGTTCGAGTTTATCGGCAAGGCCGGCTTTTGCCTGCGCCCTCAATTTCGCCCGGAGGGTAAAGGCCTCCATCTGGTTTTTGGGAATCTCCGGCTGCATGTTCTGGGGCTTGCGAACCAGCTTCAGCGCCTCCGAAGGGCAGGTGGAAACGCACAGTCCGCAACCGATGCACCTCTCAGGTTTTAGGGCCGCCTTTTCTCCATGCATTTCAAGCGCCCCCATTTGGCAGCGCTCGGGGCAGGTCTCGCAGCCGATACATGCCTCCTCGTCGAGTTCGACCCGGAAAGGCGATGACGACAAATCGCCGGGGGCCGGATAGAGCTGTAAATTCTTGAGGACCTGGCAGCAATCCCCGCAGCAGCAACAGATATTGACAATATCTTGGGAATTGCCGGGCTGGAGCACCAGTCCTTCTTCATCCGCCTTGCGGAGGATGTCGAGGGTTTCCTCGAGGGTAATCATCCTGCCAAGGCCGTTGCGCTCGTAATAGTCGGCGCCCCAGCCGAATACGAGACACGCCTCCATGAGTTTTCCACACCCGCCTCCTTTCAGTTCGTGTTCACGCCGGCAGATGCAGGGGGCAACCAGGAATTTTTTCTGCTTTCTCACCAAATCCTCAGCCTGCTCGTGCGGGAGCACCTCCATGCCGGCCTGGATGCTCCTTCCCACCGGTATGGTCCTTAGCTGGGGCAGGGGACCGAATGCCTCCTTGAACAATATCGGGGAATATTCCTCCATGTCCCTGACAAATGGTTCGTCGAGGTCGTTAACGTGGTATTCCCATATTCCGACGACAAACTGTGCAGCCATGAACACGTGGGGGCGATCCGGGGTTTCGATGCTGAAGATCAGACCCCGTCTCGCCATGCTGTGCAGCAGCGAAGCGACCTTGTCCGTATCCATCCCTGCCTTTTGGGCGATGACTTCCGCGGGTTCTAGCTTCATTCCAAGAAAGGGCGCGATTTCGGCCTCCTCGGGAGTGAAAAGACGTTTCAGGATTCTCAACTCAACGCCGCTTTCCGTGGCCGGAAACCCTCCCGGCAACCTGTCCAAATGTTCCCTGAGCTTTTCGTAGACTTGACCCATCTTCTACCCTTCCTTTTTTTGCGTTCAGAATGAATCGAGCGTCGATGGGCCTGGCTCCGCCTGGCTCATCATATTCCCCGGGGGTTGCCAAAAAATCAACCAATCATCGTATCGGCCTTTCTGTCAAGCGTTTTCCTCCACAAGCCCTTTCAAGCAAAGAGGCCGCCCGAACCATTGTAAACATTCATTGCAAAAACGTAATGTTGCTGAAATGTCGCGGTAATGTTTCGGTCAGGCATAAGCAATGTTCTTGGTGTACATGGTAATGTACAAGCGGGATAGGCTCAGGATTTCGGTTCTTTTCCATCGGATATTCCTTAGGTGGCGGAGGGCGTTGGGATGTTCCATTCACTTTGGCTGGCCTATGCCGGTCTGGCCTTGATTGGGTTAACTATAGGCGGCTACGGCACGCTGGTAGGCGCGGGCGGCGGTTTCCTCCTGATGCCGGTGCTGCTTTTCATCTACCCTCACAGTAAGCCGAGCGAACTGGCTGCCGTTTCCCTTGCCTGCATCCTCATCAATACGATTTCCGGCGGGATAGCTTACGCAAAACAGCGTCGTATCGACTACAAATCCGCGCTCCTTTTTTCCATCACGATCATCCCCGGATCCATTTTGGGCGCGATGGCCACCAAGTATGTTCCACGCTCCGATTTCGAAGGGGTTTTCGCGGTTTTTCTGATCGCCCTGTCGCTCTTTATGTTCCTGAAAAAAACCGAATCGCGCTCCAAACCGGCCGAGCGCAAGGTGCAGAAAAAGTCTTCTCCCATGCGCAAACCGGTCACGAAGGCTTTGGACGGGATTGTTTTCGAGTACGAATATAATCCGGTTTTTGGGATGACGATTTTCCTGTTTTTGGGCTTTATAGTGAGCTTTCTGGGCATCGGGGGCGGTGCGCTGATCGTGCCCACACTTATCTATATGCTGAATTTTCCAATCTTTATCGCTGCCGGCACCAGCACGCTCATGATCGCCATCGTGTGTTTCACCAGTACTGTTATGCACGTCGCCATCGGCTCTTTCGATTGGTGGGGAGTAATACATCTGGCGGCAATTGGCGGCGGAATGGTGTTCGGGGCACAGGTCGGGGCGCATTTCTCCTCCAAGGTCAAGGCGGTGTGGATCGTCAGGGCCCTTGCAGCAGCATTGGGGGCCGCGGGGGTCAAGATGATTCTGGCCGCCCTGGCTGTCTAGCCGCGCGGTGAACAGCCTGGAAAGGGGAAAGTGCCGGTGCCTGTAATC
>JAJYTC010000049.1 GCA_021793275.1 Deltaproteobacteria bacterium
TTTTGCCGATTCCCGGGACCTTAGCTTCCTGGATTTTCCAGAAACGGATATAGATCGCCGGAATCAGCCGGGTATCGCCCAACCTTGGATCATCGGCCGAATGCTCCCACATCTCCCGTTTTTCCATAACCCTCCACAATGTCCCGTACTTTTTGCTCCGGACCGTATCCCCCACCCGGGGCAGCCTTTTTCTCAACTCGACCTCCTCGTGAGCGTCCATCTTTTTCACCTCCTTTCGTTGCGATTTGTTTATTTCACATGATATGGCGGAATCTCAGAATCGCAACAAGGCAAAGGCCTCAATGTTGTTGACTGATACATTTGAGGATAGATTTTGGCGTGGAGGGGGTACGGCGCGCCGCATGAGCTGGATTTTGCCCGGAATCGGCTTTTGCGGGATGTCAAAAACATGCCGTTTCCGGGTTGACGGAAACCTTTTTGATTTTTAGCTTTATTGATTGACAGAAGGTGTGAATGGGCGTAATGGATTGCCCACAGTGAGATCCTCGGTAGGTGAGGCTCCCGCATTGCACACAGGCCACTGCCCCGCTCCGTCCAAAGACGCGGTCAGGGGTAGAGCAGGCATTCCCGGATTAAGGGCTTGCCTAAGGTGGCTACGGGTGGTTGTTTTCGTTACGGCATGCGGTGCTGAAGCTTGGACGAGTGGGGAATTGGATAGTGGCGGCAGAGAGCTTTCTGCTGGTTTGCCCCTTCCCTGCTCAGCGGCCGAGGGAAAGGGGTTTTTTTATTCCCTTTGGCCGGAGCGTTAACCTTTGGAGAAAGAAACGAAATGAAACAGGAAGACGGCCAGCCTCCCAGTAGCGGAGGTTGCCCATTTTCTTCGATGGAAGTTGCGCCCGTGACGCGATAGGCTTTTCCCTTCCTCATCGCCTCGCCGGCCGCTTCTTCCATTATGTATCGATGGTGAAAGCGGAAGGTAAGAGGCGTCTTGTTTTCCCGTTTTACAAGGTCTCACAAACGGGGCTTAAAACTTCAAAGCCTCGGAATTGATTTTCGTTTTGCCTCCGGCCTCCCGTTTGCAGACATGTCCGCAGAGCTTTCGGGACCCATGAGAGAATAGCGTCCGGCAAGAGCCTCCGGGAGCTATCCTGTTGTGGGCCTCAAATCCGAGGGCGGTGGAAATTCCGGCTGCCGTAAAGCGGGCATCTTAATTTATCCGGTTTTGGGGGAATGCCATGTATGTGGTCAGCAAAAGCATTCACATGGCGAACCGCTTTTGGAAGCAGTTCGTGATTTTTCTGTCGGTCCTTGGCCCCGGTATAATCGTAATGGTCGCAGACAACGATGCCGGAGGCATCTCGACTTACGCGGTGACGGGTTCGAAATTCGGATTTTCCCTGCTTTGGCTTTTCATCCTGCTGCTGCCGATGGCCTACTATGTCCAGGAGATGACGGTTCGCCTGGGGGCGGTAACCAAGCGCGGGCATGCCGAAGCGATCTTCGAAGGATTTGGCCCCTTCTGGGGCTGGTTTTCACTGGCCGATCTGGCCCTTGTGAACTGGCTAACGCTTATCACCGAATACATCGGCATGATCGAGGCGATGACGATGTTCGGAATTCCGGGCTGGCTCACCTACGTTGTGGTCACCATT
This sequence comes from Deltaproteobacteria bacterium, assembly GCA_021793275.1. Lineage (GTDB taxonomy): Bacteria > Desulfobacterota > Syntrophobacteria > Syntrophobacterales > Syntrophobacteraceae > SbD1. The sequence goes on from JAJYTC010000049.1 coordinate 1,614, forward strand.
GTCCTTTGCACCGTTATCCTTAGCGGCAGCTACTGGAGTTTCGAAAAGCTGACCCTTTTCTTTTGCGCCTTCAACCTCGTATACATTCCGGCGGCCTTCTGGGGAATGAAGCTCTCCTATGCGCCGGGATGGGGAGCGGTGCTCAAGGGCTTCTATTGTCCTCACATTGCCGGAGGACTGAGCGGGAGCCTGATCTTTATCCTGATGGCCAATATAGGCACAACGATCGCCCCCTGGATGATATTTTTTCAGCAAAGCGCGGTGGTCGATAAAGGTCTTGATATTCACGACATCAAGTTCGGACAGACCGAAACCTTAATCGGCTCGCTTTCGACCTGCATTGTGGCCGTATTCATCATCATCACCACTGCGGCGGTTTTCTACTACCATCATCCGCAGGTAATCATCCAGGACGCCAAGCAGACCGCCGAGGCCATCGTCCCTCTTCTGCCTGCGGGGCAGGGGACGCTTGCGAAAAAACTTTTCGCTATCGGCCTGTTCGACGCCGGATTCCTGGGCGCCCTTTGCATCTCTCTTTCCTCCTCATGGGCGGTGGGCGAGGTTTTCGGGTGGGCACACTCACTCAACGCCAATGTAAAAGACGCCAAATGGTTTCACGGCATCTACTTTTTGATGCTTCTCACCGCAGGGGCGATCGTTTTGATTCCCGGCGCCCCTCTGGTAACCATCACCATGTTCGTCCAGGTTGTCGCCGTCACCCTGCTGCCTGCAGCCCTGGTTTTCCTGCTGCTGATTCTAAACGACCCCAACTTTATGGGTGAACATGTCAACACTCGCGTGCAAAACATCATGAACTGGTCGATAGTGGGCGTTGTTTCGATAATGTCGACCCTGCTGGGTGTGCAAACTCTTTTTCCCGGTCTTTTTAAATAGATAAGGAGGCCGTCATGTTCGCTTTAAACAATCGTGGAATACATACCGCCGAACTCCCGGCAGGTGCTGGAACCTATCGGTTGTTCCACTTTTCGGAACTGTTGAGAAGACGGGTTTGCGCCGGAAAGATCAAGGACCGGATCGGCAAGCTTACCGACCTCGTTTTCCTCCTGCAGGAACCTTATCCGAAATCGGTTGGCATATACATCGAACACGGCTGGGGCAAGCCGACTGAATTCATACCGTGGGAAAAGGTAATAAGAATCGAAGACGACGCGATCTTCGTGGAACCTCCCGGAGATGGCGCCTACCCGCCCTTCGTGGACCAGGCGGGGTGGCTGCTGGTCGATCAGCACTTGATGGGACGCACCATCCTCGACCTGGACGGCAGAAGGTGCGAGGTGGTGAACGACGTTCTGCTGGTCGATAGAGCGGGAAGGCTGTTTATTGCCGACGTCGATATTTCATTTAACGGCTTTCTTCGCCGGGTGGGCCTCGAAAAGCTCAAGTGGACCAAGGACCGGCTGATCCCGTGGAAATATGTTCAGCCGCTCTCGGTCGAGGATGTCGTTGCAACCGACAAGGTCTCGCTCTCGATCACCCGAAATCAGGTGATGGAGTTACCAAGCGAGGATTTGGCCGACGTTCTCGAAGAGTTGCAGGGCGAGGAGCAGGAGGCGCTGTTCGGGGTGCTCGATTCCGAAAAAGCGGCCGAAACGCTTGCGGAAGCCGAGCCCAGAGCAAAACGGCAACTGGTCGAGGACCTTTCGGAAGAAAGGGCCCGCGAAATTTTCTCCGAGATGACCGTTCCTCAGCTGGCCGACCTCTTTGCCGTGCTGCCCTTCGACGATGCCCGTGAGCTTTTGGAATTGCTCGAAGCGCGGGTTGCCGAAAAAGTGCGGAGCATTCTTTCCGAAAGGGAGGCGGAAGCCGATGACATTATGTCACAGGATTACATATCCGTTCCAAAGGAGGCGAGGGTGGCCGAGGTGCTGGGAGACATCAGGAGGACAGGCCGAGAGCCGAGGACCATTTCCTACGTATACGTGGTAAACGGCGACGGCAGGACCCTGGTCGGCGTCGTAGACCTGAGAGAACTGGTCCTTTCGCCTGACGAGACCGCGCTCGGCGACATAATGATCTCACCGGTGGTCGCAGCGGAAAAAGACGCCAACCGGGAGGACCTGGTTGAAATGTTTGCCAAATATCATTACCGGATGCTTCCCGTTGTCGACGGCGAGGACCACATTCTGGGAGTGATCGACTATAATGATGTCATGAAGGGCATCGTGCTCCGCGCGAAGCTCTGATAAGGAAACGGATATGCCGCGAGTCAAAGTAACGAAAACGGTTAAGGTAGCTCTCTACTTTCTGAGGTTTTACCTTGTCTTGCTTGTAATACTGGTCCTGGTGCGATTCATCAAGGGGATGCATTGAAGTGCCGAGGACTTTGGACTGCGCTTCCCCGGCAAGGAAATGTCGATGATAAAAACCAAGCGCGTCTACGATCCTTGCGAACCAGCCGACGGGATCCGCTTCCTTGTCGAGCGCCTTTGGCCTCGGGGGATTAAGAAGGAGGCGCTAAGAATGGACGCATGGCTCAAAGAAGCAGCCCCTAGCGGCGCGCTGCGCCGCTGGTTCGGACACGACCCGGAAAAATGGGACGAGTTTCGGAAGCGCTATTTTGCCGAGTTGGATAGTAAGGGGGAAGTGCTCACTCCGATAATCGAAGCCGCCGCCAAAGGCGATGTGACCCTCCTCTACAGCGCCCGCGACACGGAAAACAACAACGCGGTCGCCCTCAGGAAATACCTCGAAGAACGGAAGATAAGCGAAGCGGGCTAGGTGTCATCGTGCCCACCGCGCTCGCGACACGGGTTTCCGGATAGAAGCTGTTTATAGAAATAATGATAGGAACCGGTGCGTAGACTTCAAGCTAGATTCGAATAGAGATAAGCACTCAATGCGGGAGGCCGGCGGCACATTCTCGTGAACGGCCACTACACCAGCAGCGGCAGCGGCGGGGTTTCGGTTTACCCCGTACAGGACATTTCCATACTCAAATCTATTGCCCTTGCCGAGTGGGTAAGTGCGCCGCAGCTCACAAAATCCACGCCGGTTTCGGCTATCGTGCGAACGGTCTCAAGGCTAACGCCCCCGGAGGCTTCCAAAAGCACGCGGCCCTTTGCGACGGCAACCGCTTCTTTCAACATTTCCCGTGAGAAGTTGTCCAGGAGCACTATGTCCGCGCCGGCGGTGAGGGCCTCACGCAGTTGCTCGATGTTTTCCACTTCGACTTCGACACGCAGAGTATGGGGCGCGTTCTCGCGCGCCCGGCGCACGGATTCGGCCACGCCGCCGGCAGCCGCGATATGGTTGTCTTTTATGAGGATGCCGTCCGAGAGGCCGAACCGATGGTTTCTTCCGCCTCCATGCCGTACGGCTTCCTTCTCGAGGCTTCGCCATAAAGGGGTGGTCTTTCGCGTATCGAGCAGCTGAGCGCCGGCGCCCCCGATAGCATCCACCATTTTACGCGTCATTGTGGCAATTCCGCTGAGCCTCTGGGCAAAATTAAGGGCGGTTCGCTCGCCGCTCAAAAGCGTTCTGACCCTGCCTTCGATTCTGAATACCGTGACGTTGGGTTCTATTCGCTCTCCATCGGGAAAGAGGCATTCTATGCTGATTTCAGGGTCGAGGAGCTCGAAAATTCTTCGAAACGGCTTCGATCCCGACAGGACAAACGGCTCACGGCCGAAGACGATCGCGCTGCCCTCAAGATCGGCAGGAATGGTTGAAAGAGTTGTCACGTCTGCGCTGCCGAGGTCTTCGGCGAGGGCCAGTTTAAGCAGTTCGTCGGTTTCAACCATTGTCGTTCACTTCTATATCGCCAGGTTTTCCCGCAACCCGTTCATGATATCGAGCCTGCGGTTCAATTTTTCGAGTTTTTCGCCAAGCCGCGCATTCTTTTCGCGCTCCTTGTCGATCACGTCCTGGGGGGCTTTTTGGAGAAAATCATCGTTTGAGAGCTTCCTGCTGGTCATCGCGAATTCTTTTTCCAGCTTGGAAAGTTCCTTCTGAAGGCGGCCGGACTCGCTTTCGAAATCCAGGATGTCCTTCAGGATCACGAAAACTTCCATGTTCCCGACGACGGCGCCCGCCGCATGCCCTGGCTTCGGTATTTCGCCCGCCCTGGCGATGGTAAGACTCGAGACCTTGGCGAGGTCGGCGATCATTCGCCGCTGGCCTTCGAGAAGTTCGAGATGCGAATCCTGGTCGCCTATGCACACGACTTCGACTTTGAGCGAGGGAGGCACGTTCATCTCGCCGCGGATATTTCGGACCGCGACGATGATCGCCATAATGGTTTCCATCTGCTCTTCGGCTTCGGGGTCGATCAGTTCCGAGCGGGATTCCGGAAAGGATTCCTGCATGATACTCAAACCCGAAGTAAAAGGCTTCATCCTTTGCCAGATCTCTTCGGTTATGAACGGCATCACGGGGTGCAGCAGCACCAGGATATTGTGCATTACATGGGCCGCGACCGACCTCGCCAGGCGGCCGGCCTCGGCATCCTCGCCGTATAGATCCGGCTTTACGATTTCCAGGTACCAGTCGCAGTATTCGTGCCACAGGAATTGATAGAGCACCTGGGCGTACTGGTTAAAATAATAATTATCAAGCGAGTCGGCGGTCTCGGCCGCAACCCTTTGAAGCCGGCTAAGAATCCAGCGATGGGCAAGTCCGGTTACTTTTTCCGGGATCTCGAAGGGCCCCTCGAAGCCTTCGAGGTTCATAAGAAGAAGCCTTGCCGCGTTCCAGATCTTGTTGACAAAATGCTTATAGCCCTCGATGCGATCCTCGGAAAGCTTGATGTCACGCCCCTGGACAGCGAAAGCAGTGAGGGCGAACCTGAGGGCGTCGGTACCGTATTTGTCCATCATGAGCAGCGGGTCGATCACGTTGCCTTTGGACTTGCTCATTTTCTGCCCTTCGGCATCGCGCACCAGCGCATGCACATAGACTTCGCGGAAAGGGACCTCTTCCATGAACCGCAGTCCCAACATCATCATCCGGGCAACCCAGAAAAACAGGATATCGAATGCGGTCACCAGGGTGGAAGTCGGGTAGAATTTTTCCAGCTCCTGTGTTTTCCGTGGCCAGCCGAGGGTTGAAAAAGGCCACAGGCCCGAACTGAACCATGTATCGAGAACGTCGGTATCCTGTTCGAGCGAGTCGCCCGAGCAGTTCGGGCATTGGCCGGGAGCTTCCATCGAGACGATAACCTGGTTGCAGCGCCGGCAATACCAGGCCGGAATGCGATGGCCCCACCATATCTGGCGGCTTATGCACCAGTCTTCGAGGTTTTCGAGCCAGTTGAAGTAATCCTTTTCCCATTTGGCCGGGACGATTTTGGTTTTGCCCTCTCTTACCGCTTCGATGGCTGCTTCCGCAAGGGGTTTTACGGCAACGAACCACTGGAGCGAAAGCATCGGCTCTACCACACTATGGCAGCGATAGCAGTGGCCGACCCGGTGAGTGTGGGCTTCGGTCTTGACCAGCCAGCCGCCCTTTTCGAGGTCTTTTAGAATCTGCCGGCGGCATGCGAACCTGTCCATTCCCGCGTAGGCACCGGCCTGGTCGGTCATGATGCCGCGTTCGTCGATTACCTGGATAATATCGAGATTGTGTCTGGTGTGCAGATCGAAATCGTTGAAATCGTGGGCGGGAGTGACCTTGAGCGCCCCGGTGCCGAACTCGCGATCGACATAGGGATCGGCGATAACGGGAATGTGGCGGCCCGATATAGGCAGCACCACCATTTGTCCCGCGAAGGCCTTGTACCTGTTATCCTGCGGATTGACTGCGACGGCGGTATCGCCCAGCATCGTTTCGGGCCTGGTGGTGGCAACTACCAGCGCCCCTTTTCCGTTAACCAGCGGATAGCGGATATGATAGAGAGAACCACTTAGTTCCTCGCCCTCGACCTCGATATTGGCAAGCGCGGTCACACAGCGGGGACACCAGTTGATCATGCGCTTGCCGCGATAGATCAAACCGGAGTTATAAAGGGAAACGAAAACCTGGCGCACGGCCTGCGAAAGGCCCTCGTCCATGGTAAAACGCTCGCGCGACCAGTCGCAGGACGCCCCGAGCCGCTTCAACTGGTTGATTATAATGCCGCCGTACTTTGCCCTCCATTCCCACACGCGCTCCTGGAAGGTCTCCCGGCCAATCTCGTGTCTGGTGAGACCGTCGGCGGCCAACTGCCTTTCGACGACATTTTGAGTGGCGATGCCGGCGTGGTCGGTCCCCGGCACCCACAGCACCTCGAAGCCTTTCAGCCTTTTATACCGGCAAAGTATGTCCTGGAGTGTGTCGTTAAGGGCATGCCCTATGTGAAGTTGGCCCGTTACGTTGGGAGGCGGGATTACCACCGAATAAGGCGGTTTCGAACTGGTCTGATCGGCGCGGAAAAAACCATTTTCCTCCCAATAGCTGTACCAATGCGATTCGACCTCGGCAAATTCATAGCCCTTAGCCAGAGCGCCTTCGCTCATAAAAATCGATTCCTTTTGTTTACTCAAGCTCTTCTTTAAGCTTTGCTATTTCCTCGTCGATTATCGACCTGACGAGGCCGGGCAGCATTGCTTCCACGACAGCCCGGACATGTTCCTGCAAACGGGACTCGATACTGCCGATAAGTTCTTCAGCCGCTGCGGAGATTTCAGAAACAGATGCTCCAGAAACACTCGATGGAGCAGCGGGTTCGGCCTGGACGGCGGCTTCGCTCGAACCGGCGGCGGGGGGCTCCTCGGGCCGCGCTTCCTCAGCAACTTTCATCGCCGCCTCAGCCCTGGCTCTTAAATCGGGTTTTTCCTCCCTGCGCGCCTCGGCAGTAAGGGGCTCAGCCAGCAAATCGTCCAGAATGGATTCATCTCCATCTGCATATTCCTCTTCCTCATCGAAAATCTGCTGTCGCGCTTTTTGCGCCAAAGGCTTTCCTTTGGACAGGGATGCGGTTGGCTCGAAAAGCATTTCGTCCTCATCCGCCTCAATCCCAAAGGATTCCAACAGATCTTCCTCTTCGACCTGTTTGGCCCTTTCTTTGACCGGAGACCCGGCAGGCTTGCGCATAGACCTTGCCGGCGGGGATTCGAGCACCTCGTCCACATCGAAAATTTCGGCGCCCAGGTCCAGGTCCTCCTCTTCGTCTATGGGCCTGTCGGGCATCTCGATGATGTCCTCGAGTTCGATTATATCATCGTCGTCCCCATCGAGTTGCATAGCAAGACCTCGCATAGGATCAGATTTATCCTCGTAGCGGTTTCTTTGCTTGGCTTTTTTCATCGGCGCCTCTCAACCGGGCATTCGATCCCGTTAGAATAAAAGAAATACATCCGGTCCGACAGCAAGGGAACCGATACCACGCATGAAATTGCCCTGTCAAGGTTTAGCTAGTGTCTCGGTCAACTTGCGCGATAGTCGAACCAAATTTAGATTGTCCCCTTTTTTGATGCTTTAGAAAAGAGGAATTCCGAAACCTATTTGCAAAATGAGCAAATTATGCTCTGATTAATCTTTTGTCGCGGATGAGCCGGTTTTTCCCCGGGCGTTGCGCGAAGGGGCTGAGGTGATCCAGGACAAAGAAAATCCGCGAGATGATCCACCGCACGTGGAGTCGGCCATGTTCTTTAAATCAGTTAGCCGCATGCGCAGATCGGTTTCCTTTCGAATCGCCGTCTGGTATTCGATTCTTTTCTCTTTGAGCGCCCTTCTGGTTATAGGCATCTTTTACTATCTGCTCTCGTCCTACGTAAACCACAAAGACCGGCAGATACTACACGCCAAGCTCGACGAGTACATAAGCCAGTACAATGAAGGAGGCATCCCGGCGCTCGACCTCGCGATCCTCAAGGACAGGGAAATAGATAAAAGGGTCTCTTTTTTTGTTCGCGTCGCAGGTCGTGATAACGCCACCGTCTTTCTCAGCCTGCCCGAATCGGAAACCGCCCTCGATTACAAATACCTCGAACACCCCACCTTCAGACCCAGGTGGGTAGACCTGATATTCGGGATCGGCCACCCCACGGAGGAAATATCAACCCCGCTGCCGGGAGGCTTGGTTCTCCAGGTGGGCAGAAGCGTCAAGAACAGGGAGATACTTATCGACCGCTTTCAGGAGATCTTTGCCGGCATCATGATCCCGGCCATTCTCCTCGGTTTTGCCGGGGGAACGTTTCTGTCCCAGCGCGCACTGAGCCCCCTTCGCAGTCTCATCGACATGGTGCGCTTTATCATCGATACGGGAAAGATGCACAACAGGGTCCCGGAAAACCTCACGGGGGATGAACTGGAGGAGTTGATCGTACTTTTCAACGGGATGCTTGAAAGGATCGAGACTCTCATAGACGGCATGAGGGCCTCTCTTGACAACGTGGCCCATGATTTGCGCACTCCCATCGCAAGGCTGAGAAGCGTGGTGGAAGTGGCGCTGCAGACCGACCCGGGGGTCGATGGACTCCGGGAAGCCCTTATGGACTGCGCCGAGGAATCGGAGCGCATTCTGACCATGGTAAACACTCTCATGGACATCTCGGAAGCCGAAACCGGGGTGATGACGCTCAAGCTGGAAGACATAAACCTTCCAGAGCTCTTTGAAGAAGTAATCCAGCTCTACGAATATGTCGCGGAAGACAGGTACGTAGAGGTCACCACCCAATGCCCGCCGGACCTCACCCTTCGGGCCGATGCGAACCGTATGCGCCAGATTTTGGCCAATCTTGTCGACAACGCCCTCAAGTACACCCCGGTCGGAGGCAGAGTGGACATCAGCGCCGAGCGGAGGGGCGAAGAGGTCGCGATCATTGTCGAGGACAGCGGGGAAGGTATCTCGGCCGAAGATATACCCAGGATTTGGGACCGCCTCTACCGGGTCGATAAGAGCCGCTCGCGACGAGGCGTGGGGCTGGGACTGAGCCTGGTGAAAGCGATCGTACAGGCCCACGGGGGGAAAGTCGAGGTGGTGAGCGCTCCCAATGAAGGCTCACGTTTTACGGTGAGCCTTCCCGCCGGCTCCCGGTTGTCGCTGGAGGGCTTAATCCCTAATATTTCAATGAAGTAATATTACGGCAATGCGTTGGCAATGTTATGGATATAAGATGCAAAATAAAGTTTCAGCATTCGGGAAGACCCGCCAAAGCGGAAGAGAAAATATATGCCTGTAATCACCATATCGAGGGGGGCTTACAGTTCCGGCAGGGAAGTAGCGGAGAAGCTCGCCGCCAAGCTGCGCTATGAATGTTTTTCCCGTGAGATCATCCTGAGCGCTTCGAAGCTTTTCAACATCCCGGAAATGACTCTCATTCGCGCCGTCCACGATGCGCCCTCGGTGTTCGACCGTTTCAGCTACGGAAAGCAGCGGTACGTGGCTTACGTACGTCAGGCCATGCTGGAAACGGCGCGAAAAGATAACGTGGTCTATCACGGGCTGGCCGGCCAATATTTCCTGCGCGGTGTTCCGCATGTGATAAAGGTCAGAATTCTCGCCCACCTGGACGATCGGGTCGCCGAAGAGATGAGGCAGAAGTATGTTTCGGCCGAGGAAGCCCGGCGGGCCATCCTTAAGGACGACGAGGCCCGCGCCCGCTGGAGTCAGTACATTTTCGGCATTAACACCTCTGACCCGAGTCTCTACGACCTCGTCTTAAATGTCAGGTCCGCGACGATAGACGAAGCGGTGGACATCATCGCGGGGGCTGTGGATCTGCCCTGTTTTCAGCCGACCGTGGAATCCAGAAAAGCGATGCACAGGCTCCATATCGCCGCCCGCCTGCAGGTGGGGCTGATGGAGGAAATTCCTTCCATCAAGGTCGACGTGGAAAACGGCAAGATAGTTGTCGTAGCCAAAGGCCACTGGGCGCAGGGCAAAATGCTGCTCGCCAAAATCGACCAACTGATCGACGTCGAAAAGGAGCAGGTCAGGATCGAGATGAAACTGTCGAACCGGTGATAGCCACTAAGGGAAAAGACGTCCGCTGCTCCGCTTTACGCGCTGGAGAACCTTTATATCAAAATTCTTCACACCCGGAATAGACTTCACGATTTTTTCCATCTCGCCGACCAGTTCCTTTTGTTCCTCCACGGGGGCCCTGGTTTCCACCCGCACGAATCCGTCACTCGCCTTCACTTCAACGTCGCTCTTGATATCGATCAACGCCGCTTTGACTTCGGCGGCCAGAGCCATATCTTCGACGGCCTTTTGCGCCTCTTTGGAAGTTCGGAACCGCTCCTGCTCTACGACCCGGCATATCATGTCCGCCGCATCCTCCACGGTGATCTTCCTGACGTGGATCACCATGTCGTAGAGGCTGGGGTCGGTCGTGTCGATTCCGTAGAGATTCTGGCTCCATTGCCTGCGTTCCTCGTCATCGCTTTTCAAAATGCGCAGCGCTTCTTCCCGGGGTAGTTTCATCCGTTCCATCTCGGTCCTTACCCGGTCTTCCATATCGGCGATAATTCTTACCTTCAGGGCATGAGGGATGTCCTGGACAAAAAAATGACCCGCCAAACCGTGATAGACCACGTTATCCTGCGCGAATTGCTTCAACATGGCAGCTCTGAAAGAAGCGATGTATTTTTCCTTCCCGTGGGTAAACCTGTCCAGAATCGAAGGGGCGTCATGGATGGCCCTTACGAGCCTGATTTCGGGAATATTGAAGTCCCGGGAAGCATCCAGCAGGACCTCGCGCGCAATACAGCGGTAACCGAGCTTATCTGCGACAAGTTTGGCAACATCCTTGCCCTTGCTGTAAGAACCTCTTGAAATGGTAATTATTGCCATGATCGGCTCCTCTCGCTTATGTTCTTTATCTCACAACCCTGGTGATTTTTATCCGAACTTTGTCCCGTTTGCCAGGGTAAAAAGCGGGACCCGGTCACTTTCCTTTAAAAGCGGGTTTTCGCTTCTCCAAAAAAGCCGCAAAACCCTCTTGGCGGTCTTCGGTCTGCCGCACGGCTTCGGTACCACGGGCTTCGACTTCGAGCCCTTCGTCAAGCCCATTGTACAAACCGGCCGCCATCGCCCGGAGCACCCAGGCGACGGCAACGGGAGGCCTTTCAGCCAGGGCCGAGGCGAATGCGAGCGTATACTCCCTGAGGGCGGCCGGGGCGGCAAGCCGGCTTACCAGACCGATCTCGAACGCCTCCTTCGCGCCGATCGTCCTGCTAAAAAGAATCATTTCGAGGGCTTTTTGCCTGCCGACCAGCCTCGCCAGCCTCTGCGTTCCGCCCCATCCGGGAATGATCCCAAGGTTGAGTTCGGTAAGGCCGACCTTGATGTCGGGACGATCGGCCATAATTCTGAAATGACAGCACAGCGCCAGCTCGAGCCCGCCTCCCAATGCGTAGCCGTTGATCGCGGCAACCATCGGTTTGGGAAACATATCGATACGCCTCCACAGTTCCCGCACCATCGGGGTTATCTGGTCGGCATTGGCGTCGTCTTTGACATCGAAACCGCACGAAAAAAATTTTTCTCCCGCCCCCGTAATAATTACCACCCGCGTATCGTGGTCCGCTTCCACCGTGTCGAGAGCGTGCTTGAAATCCCGGGCGGTCGCCAGGTCCCAGGTGTTGGCGGGCGGATGGTTTATGGTAATGGTCGCAATGTAGTTTTCCTTTTCAAAGATGAGGTTTCGATAAGTCATCGGGCCTCCTGCGGCGTATGATTTTGGCTGTTCAGGCGGTAGAGTTTCCTGCCGCGGCAAAGCGAGGCCACCACCACCCCTTCTTTTTCCATCACCTCCAGGCAGCCGCGCACCTCGGAAATACCCATGAAAAGCACCCCTCCGCGTGAAGCGCCGAGGAACAACCGCTCCAGGATCTCAAACTGGCTCATCCCGGCCGCTCCGCCCTCCCCGGACTTCACTATCTCGAGTATCCTTCGCCTTCTTCGCGCCCGGTTGCGCTTGAGCCGTTCTATCAATTGCAGGTGACTGAAACAGGGGGCCCCGTGCCCTGGCAAAACGGACCGAACGGGCAGCGGCCCCAGAAGATCGAGCGTCTTTTGGTACTGCTCGAGCGCCAAATAATGAGGCCGGCCCATCGGAGTTTTAAGCTCCGCTGAAATGTAGGGGACAATTTTTTCCAGCAGAATGTCCCCGGCAAGAAGCAGCCCCTCCGAGTCATCGAAAAGGCTGATGGAGCCTGCGGTATGACCGGGGGTATGCAGGACCCTCAGTTCGAAAAAGTCGAACGAAAATACCTCCCCGCCTTCCAGCAACACCATGTCCGATACCGGAGAAAAATTCTTCCGGAACCTGTCTAAAATGGTCTCGATTGTCTTTGCGGCGATTTCTTCCGGAACGCCTGCTTTTTCGAAAATGTCGCGAAAACTCTCAGCCTTTTCATTGCAGACTTTTTCGGACCATACAAGCATCCTGTTTTCATCGAAGCGGTGAACGAAAACGGCGGCCCTGCCCTTGGCGGCTGCCGCTCCGGCCAGGCCCGCGTGGTCCGAATGACCGTGAGTGAGAATGATCCTTCGAATATCGCCGATATCCGAGCCGAGTTCTCTCAAAGCCGTTTGCAGGCTTTTGACAGCCTCGGGGGAATAGACGCCGGGATCGATCAGCGTGGGGGCCGAACCAGGGATAAAGTAACAGTTGGTGCTTCCGGGCGGGAAAGGGACCGGGACCTCGATCCTTTGGATTTTAGCCGGTTTTTTCATAAGCGGCATTCAGAGCTATCTCAGCTCGACGGTCCCCTTGTCCGCCTTGGCGACCCGGCCTACAATGGCGGCATCGGCAACGCCGCCTGCCTTCAGTTCGTCGAGCAGCGATGCGGCCCGATTCTCGGGCAGGGAAATGATCAGCCCGCCGGAGGTCTGGGCGTCAGAGAGGATATCGAGCAGCATGGGATCGATTCGTTCCGGCCCGATGACCTGGTGGGTACAGAAGTCTCGATTTGAAAAACTGCCTGCGGGAACAAGCCCCATACGGACTGAATCCAGGACTTCGGGAAGCAGCGGAACGTCGTCCGCAAAGAGGGTGATCGCCACTTTGCTGGCTTTAGCCATCTCCAAGACGTGGCCCAGCAGCCCGAAACCGGTCACGTCGGTGCAGCCGTTCACGGGATATCCGGACATGATTTCGGCTGCCTTCCTGTTAAGGGTCGCCATGGTCTCCACGGCGCGCCTTTGCGCCGACTCGGAAATCAATCCCGCCTTGATGGCCGTGGCCAGCACACCGGTCCCGATGGCTTTTGTAAGAATGAGCGCATCTCCGGGTTTTGCCCCCGAGTTGGCGAGCACTCTATCTGGCCGCACAACTCCTGTTACCGAAAGCCCATACTTTATCTCGGGGTCCTCCACGCTATGCCCGCCAACCAGCACCGCGCCCGCTTCATGTATCGTAGCCAACCCGCCCCGAAGGATTTCTCTTAAAACGGCCTTATCCATGCTCTTTACGGGGAAGCACACCACGTTCATCGCCGTCAGGGGGCGCCCGCCCATCGCGTAGACGTCGCTCAGAGAATTCGCCGCCGCGATGCGGCCGAAGTCGTAGGGGTCGTTCACAACCGGGGTTATGAAGTCGAGTGTTTGCACCAGCGCCACATCGTCTGAGAGACGATACACTCCGGCGTCGTCGGATGTTTCTCTGCCGATCAAAAGATTGGGATCTTTTTCCAGAGGCAGCCCTTCGAGAATATCGGCAAGGTCTCCCGGACCTATCTTTGCCGCTCAACCCGCGGCGCGTACCGTCTTCGCCAGTTCCACAGCAATCGGGCTCACTCGCAGCTCCTTACATTATGCTCACGACCTTGTCCGCCGTTTGCATCGCCGTCACAATATCCAGCATATTGGTTGTCTCGCCTACCTGTTTTTTATCGAGGAGCCCGAAGTGATTGAGGCAGGTCCCGCAAACCAGGATGCTTATACCTTCGCTTGCGAGGGACTGAAGATCGGCCAGACACTCCGAACCCTCCACCGTCAGTTTGACTCCTCCGTTAAGAAGGACCAGGCGCCAAAGCTCAGGCCCCATTTCTTTCAAAGTGCCGATGAAACTCTTGAGGAGCTTTTGGCCAAGCGTATCGTCTCCCTTGCCCATTTTATCGGTTCCCACGATCACCGCGATCTTGGTTTCGAGCTCCTCTTTGTTCAGCTCCTCCATGATCTGGCAGGCGACAGCGGATGGGTCCTTGGTTCCAGTTATTATTAAGGCGTCCGGCTCCTCTCGTAAACCGATTTCATAACCCATCCGGGATAAAAACCGGCTCACATTTTCCCTCGCCGCCGGATTATCCACCAGAACGCTCAGCCTGGCAACATCGCCACGGTCTATGGCCTCTTTTGCTCTAAGGACCGGACTCGGACATGCCAACCCACGACAATCAAGCACCTGCTCACTCATTTGCTCTCCTAACCGTAAAGCTGTAAAACAATTCGCCGGCGCCCATCGATATAAAAGCACTGCTGCGTTTCTCAAGAGGGTTCCACGATGGCGCATCATTTCCCTACATATAAAATATAGATTGAGCCATTCTATTTTTCAAATAGATAGTTCCGATTAAACATATAATACTGCATGGGCGGAAGGAAAGGCCTTTGCGGTGAAAAAAGAGGAGGGCAAAAGGGCTGGACGGCTTTGCCGCACACTGCGAACCCATGCATAGTCGTTAGCTTGGCAGCGTAATAGAGATTTTTAGCCCCGTGCCCCATTTCCGGGTGTTCTTCGTCTTGCTTTGGAGTGGATGCATTATTTTAACCACGAAGCGCGCGAAGAATCACGGAGGAGGGCGGCCGCAACCAATAGAGACAAAACCATCGACAGGATGAGCAGGATTAACAGGAGAAGGCGACCGGAACAAAAAAGAGTTGCCAAGGCGCGGAAAAGGAGCATTCTTTCTGCTTTTGATCGGCCAGATCTTAGTAGAAGGGACGCTCCGATGCAATTTTGTGAAATATACAAGGAGAAAGTTTTGGGCACAATCAAAGGCCGGAAAGGATTTATGTAGCCGGCTGTGCGCATCCCCCGTTGCCAGGTGCACCTTTGCTGAGTGGACCGTATGCTGTTTCGGCTGTTAATAGAGCGCTTTTTTAATTTTCCTCTCTTCATATCATATTGATTCTATTTATATTTCACGATTTTTGGGCCGGGAATAACAGCTAATAACAGCATGCGTTAACAGCATGGTAACAGCGGTGATAACTGCGGTGAGCGGTGAACAGTGAGCAGTGATGGGTGATAACTGCGGTGAACAGTGATGGGTGATGGGTGATGGGTGAGGGGTGATGGGTGAGGGGTGGGCCGGGAATCCATATCGTTCGAGCGGTGGGCACGATGGCGGGTGCACCGGATGCGGGCACAAATGGGGTGCGGACGTGCTTTATCGTGCCCACCGGAAGGTTTCCGGATGGACGCTGACTGGTGGAAGAACGGAGCGATTCCATATTCGGTTTTCAAAGAGCGGCGTTGCCGAGTGGGGCGGGCGATACGCCTGTCCTTCGATTCCGCTTGGGTCAACAGGGCTTATATCACGGAGGCGCTTCGGGCCTCAAAGCGGCAACGAGAAACGGAAACGGGAAGCGGCAATAGAAACGGCGACCAGAAAAGGCAAACGCTTCGCGAAGGCAAAAGTTAAAAGGAAAAAAGGCAAAATGGGTGAAACCTTACGTTCTCCGGCTTTGTGGGCGTGCGGAATTTCCCCGCCCGGAGTATTGGCATATTCAGGGAACGCAAAGTTGCCACGAGCCGGGCCTGCACAAATGACTTCCCGATGATGACGGTTTGTATCACTTTATGTTACGCATCACAAAGATTGTCAACCAGCTTGAAACCTTTGGCCGCAGGAGGGTCTTTCTTCAGGCACCGGTGCCTTCTTGACGCTTTCGCGCTCCTGCGTCATCCGACAATCGAAACCAGCGGGGAGTGGGCAGGCGGCGTAATCTGCACCGGGAAACAGGCTGAATGCATCTGGAGTCGGAAATGAGATGGGAAGATAAAGTGCTGCGGTACGAGAGTGTACATGCGTGCAGAGGCTGGTTTTGCTATATTCGGCTTTGCAGGCTGTCATAGCGCCGGGAGACCGTATTCCCGGCGGACTCGACCTTCCAGGCCGCCTTCAGCAAGCTCCTGGCCTTTTACGGCCCCGGTCAGACCCCAGACAAACAGAGACCATAGAATACGGGTCGGACGGTAAAGGAAAAATCAGGCGGTCTGTTTAAAGGATGTGCAATGGCGGTCAAGCATTTATGGAGCCCATCCAAAACAAGAAATTCAGGTCTTGCTCAGGGAACGCTCCTCCAGCTTTACCCCTCTATCTTTTCGAAGTCACGCCTGTTGGCCGTAATCACCGAATAATCGAGAGAAATCGCCGTGGCTGCAATAATGAGGTCGTGGGCGCCGACGGTCAGCCCTTTCTTGGCCAGAGATGCCCAAATGCGTGCTCGGCCGGACACAAGGCTTGCCACCTGTGTTCGGTCGCGCTCAAGAAAAATAATTTCGCTGGAATCAAAGATTACTCCCATGACGAATAACCAGGCAAAGGCGGCTGGCCTTCAATGACCTCCAGAACGTCATCGACAAATGTAATATCCTCGGGGTCGATGTGGGGCAAGGTCTGGAAAATGCCATTTAGATCGCCCAAACGCCGCAAGGGACCGCTGTCATCCAAAGGAACGAGCGCTGCTGCGGGCTTTCCCCCACGGATGATCGTATAGCGTACGCCGCGGAACCTGATGTTGTTCAACAGTTCCGAAAAATGTCTCACCGCATCGGTGGCACTGATGTCTGTTCGCATGGCTCGCTCCTTGTAAAATATGATAATAATATTTTATGTAAACGCGGTGAGATCGTCAACGGAAGCTTGCGACCGTTCGACCCCTCCCACATGGTCCCGAATCACTATGCCCCAGGGGTTGTGGAAAAAGGCTCCCGCGGCATCCCCGGCGGTTTCGATCACCTAGATCCTTCAGGGCGGAGGTCGCTTTTGTCATGAATTCACATCCCTGATTGTTCGTTGACTGTCAAGGGTCTCTCCGGCTTTGTTTAATGTTTACCCCGTCGTCTGCCGCCGATAAACCCGGGTTGGTCAGACCCCGAAAAGCGCCGGCATCAGCAGCCACGAAAACAGGGGCAAAATCGAGATGTGCGGTCAATGATTTCAAGTACTTACCGATGCCACTTCCAGGCTTTCATTAATACAATCAGTGACTTCGGTTAGTCAGACCCAATGCCGAACAACCCAATGCCGAACCAATGCCGTAAATGCCGTTACAGTCCGGTCGGCGACCTCTTCGGCAAACCAGTGGCGGCTTCTTTGGCCGCCACAGGCCGGATATTCCGTATAATATTCGTTGATGGCCGCGATGACCGGTTTGGGCGCGAGTGTCGTGCAGGCGTTGTCCAGATATATGGCGGGGCGTTCCGCCCGTCGCCTGTTGAGCGCTGGAAAATCTTCTCTGCACTCTTCCAGAGATCGTCGAGGTTCCATTGATCTTTTACTTCCCGCCCGGCCGCCAGCGCCGCCTTTACCTTTTCGGGAGTGGCCGGCAAGCTGTAGATTCTGGCTCCGCATGCGTTATAGATGGCATTGGTAACCGCTGGTGCAGTGGAAACCATTGTCATCTCGCCGACCCCGGTAGCACCCAGGGGACCATTGCTCCGCGGAGTTTCCCGGATAATTATTTCACTATCGAAAGCACCACGAATAGTGGGAAATTTAAAAGTGACAAAATCTTTGGTTTCGCCATGTATGTACTCCTCGCGGAGTGCATAACCGACTCCCTGATCCAGTCCGCCCTCCAACTGACCTTCCACCGCCTGCGGATTTATTATGGTTCCCGCATCCACCGCTACCGTCATCTTAAGCACCCGGACCATTCCGGTATCGGTATCCACCTTCACCTCAGCCATTTGAATGTTGTGACATTATCGGCGCGGGGCCCTCCCCCCGCGCCATACCACTGATTCCGTCAGTGGCTTAGCGATTAATTAAACGTCGAGCACGCAGTAGCGGCCATATGGCACAAAAGCTACCTTGGACGAGGTTCCGTGTAGTTTGAGCGCGTCATCGAAAGCCTGTTGCAGCGAATCGGTGGCGTTAAGACCTATGGAACGGCACATTTCCAGATTTTCCGTGTTGGTAACAATTACGACGTTCTTGCGGGTCATAACTTCATATATCTTCCACCAGATGCAGCCGGCCCAGAGTTCCCGGTCTTTGGCGTAAAATGCTTTCAGTGCCCTCGCATTGTTGTCGGCCGAAGGCGGCATGTATGCCTTCATCAGGTCCATCAGGGCGAAGCCGGGCCAGTCGCCGTAACCCGGACAGGGTGTGGTCTGGATAATGGTGCCCCCGTCTTTGCAGATGGGGTCGCAGTTGACCACCGCCCAGCCGGTGTGAAAGAAAAGGTGGTTCGTCGGGGCGCTCGAGCCGGTAATCACGATTTCAGCCGGGGCGCCCGCAAACTGCGCCGCATCGAAGCGGTAGACCTGCTCATAGGCCCTTATCGAGGCTAGATGCGCATCGACAAAATCCCCTGCGCCTACATAGGTAGTATCGAAATGGTTATTGACTATTGCAAAGACACCCATATCGATACCTGTCATAGCGGCGGCCTCGTACTTGTCTTCCTGCATGTGGCATTCGTTGTTGCCCGGGCGGCAATCATCGGACAGGGCAAACATATGGTTCATCTCAATGGTTTCATTATTCGACACCGCCGGAATCACCATGCCGGACCCGCCATACCCCCACAAAGTTGCCTGAGTGGTGGATATGCTTATACGAACGTCCGCTTCAGCGACCGCGTTCAGCACAAACAAAGGCACGCCCCTGGACGTTATGCCCAGATACGTATAGTCCTCAGGCTTGCTCACGTCATTGCATACAACGCGGATGCCGCTGCTCACAATGCTCTTGCCGAGCTTCTGCTCGATCTCGTCTGCAGTAAGCGCAGGCACTTTTCCGCAGCCGATTGCAATCGTAGGCGTCCCTCCGGCCTTCCGCACGGTCTCCAGGATCGGTGGAAGCATAAGGTGGGTCGGGGCGGCCCGGAATTGGTTTTCCGTGATGATAGTGACCTTGTCTCCTTTTCGAATCATCCGGGATAGCGGTTTGCTTCCCAGGGGATGTTCGATAGCGTATGCAGTGGCCGAGCCGACGTCGGCCAAGGCGGGAGATTCCTGCGGGATAAAAGACCCGATGAGGTTTTCATCCGGCAATTTCACTTTCAACGAAATGCCGAGTTCTTCCGCTGTTTCAAAAGGGACTTCGAGCGTCGCCATGTTGCACCTCCTATGTTGGTTGATCCCAAGTTGATTCACGGTTCCTGTATCTTTCGGATAAAACTTTTTGAACTCTACGACAAGCCAAAACATCTATAATGATTTCAATGCGACCGCGCCCCATAACGGGGTAGAATTCAGACTGAGGGAGCCCAACCCCATAGCCTGGCGACCGGATCGCCTTCATGGCCGCATTCATTCCCCTGCAGACAGCCCGGGAGGCCTGCCGGATAGGCTCCAAAACGCAGGCTGCAAACCTGTTTTTGGATTTTTATTGCCGAACGTTTTAATGCGTTCGCAAATTGCAGGACCGAGTATCTGGCGGGGAAAGAAACAGGCATGGGTTTTTGGCCCCGAATGCCCACAGACATAATCGGCATCGAGCCAAAGAGCTACGGCGCAGGGTTCGCCTTCTACGGGAATGAGAACTGCCAGGCATTCGGTCCGGGTGACCCCAATGAAATAAGTAAGATTATCCCGGTTGGTCACGACCAGTACGTCAAGTCCCGCATCAGCCATGACCCTCCGGGCGCGTTCCATTCGGTCTGCGAATCTGGCGGGCATCTTTTACTCTGCTACCCGATCAGGCCGCAGCCGACTTCGTCAAAACACCTCTTTGCCTCAGCCATTTTGGAATTAGCTCTTCTTCGACCCGCCGGTTCACTTCAGGCGCCTTTGCCAGCAGAAAATCACGAAGCGGAAGGCTCAAGTTGATCCCGCCGGGGGCGCCGTCAAAAATGAGCACCTTTTCGACGCCCGTAATTTTTTTGGCGAAGTCCATGGCCGATCCGGTGGATTCGGACAAAACCGCGTGTTTCATATAATCGAGGTTTTGCGGATCGCGGTTGAAAAGCTCGGCCTGTTCGCGTCCGACAACCACGGTCGGAATATGTTCGCTGAAAAAGGCGCTGGGATAGCCGGTCCAGGCATAGCTGTGCACGCACATTTTGACTGCCGGATTGAGCCTCGGGATTTCCGGCAGCAGTGGAAGGCCCTTTTTCCCGTAGAAAGCTTCAGTGTACCATGTATAGGCGGGCAGAGGAGATTCGAGATCGAATAAATCGGTGTTGGCGCCTGCAAAGTTGGCGTAGATGACCCCGGCTGAGAACACATAAACAACGGGGCAGGGAAAATCCAGGGCGACAATGCATTCGTCTATTTCACCGAAAAGGGTCATCATCTTGCCGTAATACCGGCACCCTATTTCGGTGACCCGTTCGTTCAGACTATATAAATCCTCATCGGCGTCAACACCGAGAATGCCGTGGGGGGCCACGGTCAGAAAGCATGCAAAGGCAAACTTTTCCTGGACAAACGGGGAATCGAAAATCGCACGGGCGATAAAGTTTGCAGCCCTTGGCCCAAGGTTCTGATGATACGTTGACCGGGTCTCGATCCTTGCGTATGACATGCCGAAAGGCTTAACGGCCCTGTCCACCATGCGGTGGAAATGGACCTCGCGCACGTCGCTGTTGTGGGCGTGGACGATCCAGTCGGCGTCATAGATTTTTTTAATTCCGTAAAGGGCGCCGATTTCGGTTTCGATCTCAACGCCTTCGTCAACCGGAGCAACGCCCCTTGCTTTTCCGTGAAAGTATTCGTCCAGCTTGTAGCGGCGGATATATTCGTCTGTTTCCCTGAACCGCAGGCCGACCCCTGCTCGCAGGCGTATATTGGAGCAACCGGTGCGCTCCTCTATGACGTCACGGATCGTCTTTAGCATCTCCGCGTAGGGTTCGCCTCCAAGAAGGGTGAATCCGTGATGAGACGCGCAGATGTTTACCGAGTGATCCGATTTTATCCTGCTCATATCCACGTTTTTGAGCGCTTCTCTGGTCCTTTCCCCAACGGCGGCCAAGCCCTCGTCTCCTGGATAAATCACGGGAGGCAGGTCGGGGAAAAGTTCGGCCAAAGTCACCGAGGTCATTTCAGGAAGTTCGCTCACCCTCGTCTTGACCAAAGAGGGATCGATACCGTACATGGATGGACGCGGCGAAATGGGTGCTATGGGAGGTCGCATAGCTCACTGCTCCTTTCCCTGAAGCGGCGCGCTTACCACGCGGTCAAGTATTTCAATGTCCTCGTCAAAATAGAACCCTCGGGATGCGTATTTTTGTTTCACACTTACAGGAATCTCCCAAGCGGTGATAGTTCGGCCATACCATTGCCAGCCTCCCGGGACCGGGGTCGGATGGATTTCCGCTGCTTCGAGCAGCCGCAAAACAGGTTCGATACATTCCACTTTGCAGCCTGTCCGGATGCCTGTCATGCACGAGATATCCTCCGGCGTTTTTGCCCCCAGCAGAATGGCGCCCGCGACTTCGTCGGCCCGTGTGCCCGTGCAATAGCACAAGGTCTGTTCAGGATGGAATCTGGCTTTCAGGCAAAGCTCCCTTATTTTTTCGTAATCGAGATTTGCCGGGTCCACTCCAGCCAAGATCGGCTCCGGACGAGGCGCCATAACAATCGCGTATTCGGGGCACCGCTGCTCGCAATTTGCGCACCCCCTGCAGCGCTCGAGGTCGACTACCGCCAGTTTTTCTTCCAACTTCATGGCAAGCGTGGGGCAGACACGTATGCATGTCTTGCACCCCTTACACTTTTGTGCATCGATCACAGGCATTAGGGTGATCATCTTCATTTTTCGCCACCTCCTTGGTTTGAGCCAACTCAAAGGCAACGTCCAAAATCATGTCTTCCTGACCGCCTACCATCTTCCTGCGGCCAAGCTCGACCAGTATGTCCCGGGGATTGAGGCCGTACTTCTCGGCGGCCCGATAGGCGTGCAATAAGAAGCTCGAATAAACGCCGGCATACCCCTGGATGAGCGAAGCGTTTCGAATGACCTGAGGCCTGTGCATCACGGGTTCGACTATGTCTTCGGCGACATCCATGATAGTGTAAAAATCAATTCCTGTTTGAAATCCTGCCTTTTGCAATACTGCGACCATAACCTCCGTCTGGGCGTTGCCTGCGCCGCCGCCCAGACCGCGGCAGGTCCCGTCCAGGTATTCGGCCCCGGCTTCGGCCGCTGTCAGGGCGTTTGCAATGCCAAGGCCCAGGCTGGCATGGGCGTGAAAACCGACGGGAACTGAAACACCATCCACAACAGCCTCAATGCGGGCTTTGACATCGGAAGGCAGCATGGCGCCGGCGGAATCGGCAATATAGATTACATCGGCCCCATAGGATTCAAACAGCTTTGCCTGCCCGACAATTGCTTCGGGCGAACTCATGTGGGCAAGCATGAGGAAGCCGAACGTGGTCATCCCCATCTTTTTGCCAAGCCCGATGTGCTGTTCGGCAATATCGGCTTCAGTCACGTGCGTGGCGACTCTTACGGCCCTGGCGCCGCAATCGACCGCCATCCTGAGATCCTCCTGCGTCCCTATTCCCGGAAGCAACAAAACAGTAAGGGCCGCTTTATCAATCACTTTCGCCGCGGCGCGCAATATCTCCTCATCGGTGAGTCTGGCCCTGCCGTAGTTGATCGACGATCCACCGAGCCCATCGCCGTGAGAGGCCTCGATGAAAGCGACCCCGGCCCTGTCGAGTCCGTTGGCGATTGCCGCAATCTGCTCGGCGCTGAATTGGTGACTTACTGCGTGGCTGCCGTCCCGTAAAGTTGTATCCACTAACCGAATATAATTGCTCATAGCCGGCATCTCCTGCTTTCCGCGAGCATTCGCTCCGCCAACGCCTCGCCTGCGGCCGCCGCAGCGGAAGTCATTATGTCCAGATTGCCCGAATACTTGGGAAGGAAATCCCCGGCCCCCTCCACCTCAACTATGACGGCCACCTTGTGATCTTCTACGGTAGGAGGCACTCTCAACCGGTATCCAGGCACATAATGTTGTACCGTTGCGACCATTTCTTCGACCGAAGCCCGGATTGCCCTTTCGTCGGGGTGCTCCACTTCCGCATAAACCGTATCGGTCATCAGTGGAGGCGGTTCCGCAGGATTTAGCACGATGATTGCCTTTCCCTTTCGGGCGCCTCCCACCACACATAGCGCTCTGGCGGTGGTCTGGGTAAATTCGTCTATATTTTGTCTGGTCCCCGGACCTGCGCTTTTGCTCGATATGGCGGCGACGATTTCAGCATAAACGACCCCGGCAACCCGATTGATAGCGTGAACAATCGGGACGGTCGCCTGCCCGCCGCAGGTCACCATATTGACATTTGGAGCATCTGCCAGCTCGTTTAGGTTGACCGCCGGCACCAGGTAAGGTCCTACTGATGCCGGGGTAAGATCCACTGCTATTTTACCGGCTTTTTCGAGCAGTGGTGCGTGAACCAGGTGGGGTTTGGCTCCCGTCGAATCAAAAACGATTCGAATTTCCGGATCATCGAGAATCGGTCCGATCCCTTCGGTCGTCGTGCGGATCCCCATGGCTTTGGCTCTCTGTATGCCTGGAGAGTCGATGATGCCGGCCATCATTTCCATCTTCAGGCGCCGGCTTCTCAATATCTTGTACATGAGGTCGCTGCCGATGTTTCCGGGGCCGAGAATTGCCGCTTTTATCCTGTCCATTGTCTCATATGTCCTTGCTTCGAGTTCACACAAACCGGACGCCAACCGTTCCAAGCCCGGCAAAGGATATCAGAAAGTTGTCTGCCGCCCTGGCGTCGACAGCGGCTGTAATCGCCCCGGAAAGAATGATCTCGCCTTCCTCCAGGGCAATGCCGAACCCTTCCAGTTTGTTCGTAAGCCAGGCGACCGAAGCAGCCGGATGTCCCATAACTGCAGCCCCGGCAACCCAAATGGCTTCCCGAAGCTGTTTTCGTATCTCCGGGGCCACTTTTTTCCACGCCACGCAAACGATCCGCGCCCTTGCGCCGGCCAAGGTCGCAAAATGGTTTGCGGCTGTCGCCACCCCGGAAGGTTTCCCGAGAAGACCGAGAAGTTCTTCTTCCGCGCGGGCCATCTGCTCAGCCGCCCCTTGCACTCTCAATGCGCATGCTCCCGGTTTGAGCAGGGAGCCGTAGGGAGGATAAGCCAGAATTGCAAGGCCGAGATCGGATGTGTGGTCCAGAGCTAAAGTCATTCCGCAAGAATGCCCGGTTCGACCGCTGTGAGATCGGCAACAAAAAGCTGCCCGGTCAGTGGTTCAAAAATGAAGGGCCTGAGGTCCATGCATCGTTCTGCATTGCCGTACGATATTCGATATAGTCGAACCATCCCAGGCTACCATTGACCACAAATAACGTCAAGTAAAATACGGGCAGGCAAAGAGGTGTTGGAAAGCTGGAGTTGAGGTCGCGAAGCGCTCAATGCAACGGACTGTCTTCACCGTCCACCGACTTGGACAGGAGTTTAAGACTTCTCCGAGGTGAAAATGCCAGAAACATAAGCACAACAGTAAGTTGGCTCTAAATTCCTTGTAAGACCCCACTGTCTATTTTG
>JAJYTC010000050.1 GCA_021793275.1 Deltaproteobacteria bacterium
TTGCCAGGCGCCGGGATTTTAGCACAGGGGAATCGTCGGGTGCAAAACGGCAACCAGAAGCGGAAGATAGGGACGGCAATAAAAACGGCAACCGGAAAAGGCAAAGGGAGTGATCGAGCCGGGATCGTTTTTATTTCCTTCAGTGATGCTCTCCATTTCAGAAAGGCTGGGAAATTCCTGCAAGAGCGGCGTGTCCGATGATTTCGTTTTCCGAGGCAAAAACAATCACCTGTTTGAATCCAGACGTGATGATTTTTGTTTGCCACAGGCGTATTGACTTTGCGCTTTAATTGAAATAATTAGAAATATTTTGGGCCTTGTTTCTTGTAGCCGCTGCTTTGAAAACATGCTGGTGGGCTGCGCTCCGCTTAGCCCGGCACCCCACCTACGGTCCCCTTCCGACGCCTCCCGGCGCTTCGCGCCTTGGACAGCCAGCGTCCGGGCTGCCCCGGTCCTTTGTTGTCTTTCTTGGTTTCCGGGTGTCCCGGAGGGATGAGAGTAACTGTCTCCGCCCTGGAAGGGATCCTGCCGCAAAATTTGGAAGATGCCCGAAAGCTGCCGGCGATTGCGCTTGAGTCCGGGGGGAAGCCATCCGCCCCCCGGTCTAATTTAAGGAGAAAGGACAAAATATGAAAGAGGACGTCGCAAAAGTTCGTACTTTCGCAATAATCTCGCACGGCGGTGCGGGTAAGACCTCCCTGGCCGAAGCCATGCTTTTCGATTCGAGCGCTACGACCAGGCTGGGCAAAGTGGACGAGAGCAGTTCGGTCCTGGACTTCGAGCCTGAAGAGATCAAGCGCAAGGCCACCATAAGCAGTTCGGTTTATTCTTTTAGCTGGAAAAAACAGCCCTTCACCTTGATCGATACCCCCGGCGACTTCAACTTCATTGCTGAGACGAAAACCTCCATGCAGGGCGGCGACTCCGTTGTCGTGCTTGCCGACGCTGTTGACGGCGTTCGCGTTCAGACCGAAAAAGTCTGGGAATTCGCCAGTGAATTCAATCATCCCAAAATTGTCTTCATAAACAAAATGGACCGTGAGCGGGCCGATTTCGCCAAAACCGTGCAGGCCGTCCAAAACAATTTCGGCCAAGCCTGTGTTCCGCTTCAAATACCTATCGGCGCCGCCGAAAGCTTTAAAGGCGTTATAGATATCCTGAGCGGCAAGGCATACGTGTATGGTGGAGATGACAGCGGAAAGTTCGAAGTAAAGGAGATGCCCGCCGAGCTTTCCGACCAGGCTGAGCGATACCGGGAGGCGATCGTCGAGCGTGTTGCCGAATCCAACGACGAACTGTTGGAGAAATATCTCGAAGCCGGCGAGCTTTCACCTGAAGAAATAAAGGGAGCACTCCGGGCTTCGGTGATAGACGGCAAACTGATCCCCATCGTTTGCGGCTCGGGGACCGCAAATATCGGCATTCAGCCTTTGCTCGACCTTATCGCCGAGTGCATGCCCTCTCCGCTGGATCGCGGGTCGGTGAAGGGCCGTTCCGTAAAGGGGGAGGCAGAAGCGCTAAGAGAGCCGGACCCCGACGCGCCCTTCAGCTCAATTGTAATTAAAACCGTGAGCGACCCCTATGCCGGCAGGCTGTCGGTGCTGCGCATTTTTTCAGGAACTCTAACGCCGGACTCGACAGTCTTTAACTCCAACAAAAGCGCCAAGGAGCGGTTCGGACAGCTTCTCAGGATCAAGGGGAAAAATCAGGAACCCACAGAGTCGGCCGGTCCGGGCGATATCGTGGCCGTAGCCAAACTCAAGGAAACCGCAACGCAGGATACGCTGTGCGCGGAGCGCGACCAGATCGTCTTTCCGGCTATAGAACTTCCTCCCGCCATCTACTCGCTGGCCGTCGAACCGAAGAGCAAGGGGGACGAAGAAAAGATTTTTTCTTCGCTTTCCCGCCTGATGGAAGAAGACCTCACCCTCAAACTGGAAAGAAACGACGAGACCCGCGAAATGATTCTTTCGGGAATGGGAGAAATTCATATAGAAGCGGTGGTGGACAAGCTGAGGCGCAAGTTCGGGGTCGAGGTGAACCTGAAGCTGCCCAAGGTGTCTTACAAGGAGACGATTAAAGGCAAAGCACGGGTGCAAGGCAAGTACAAGAAACAGTCCGGCGGGCGCGGTCAGTACGGTGACTGCTGGATCGAAATAGAAGCGCTGCCTCGAGGCGAGGGGTTCCACTTCTATGACAAGATCGTGGGCGGAGTGATCCCGAGGCAGTACATACCGGCGGTGGAAAAGGGAATCGCCGAAGCCCTTGTGGAAGGGCCGCTTGCCGGCTATCCGGTCGTAGACTTCAAGGTAGACCTGGTAGACGGTTCATTCCATACGGTGGATTCATCGGAAATGGCATTCAAGATCGCCGGATCGATGGCCTTCAAGAAGGGTGTTATGGATGCCAAACCCACCCTGCTCGAACCGATCATGGAAATGGAAATCACCGTTCCCGACGATGCCATGGGGGATATCATAGGCGACCTCAACTCGAGACGGGGCAGGGTGCTGGGGATGGAGACCAAGGGCAACAAGCAGATAGTAAAAGCCAACACGCCTCTTTCCGAAGTGCTCAAGTATGCTCCGGACCTTCGCTCGATGACGGCGGGCCGCGGTATGTTCACAATGAAGTTCTCACACTATGAGGAAGTTCCCGGACCGCTTCAGGATAAAATAATCGAGCTTGCCAAAAAGGAAAAAGAGGAGAAATAGAGGGAGCTTTGAGGGCAGTCAAAATTTAGCGCGGAGTCGCCGAGGACAACAGGCTGTCCACGGGGCTCCGCCTAAGCGCTCTCGCCGACCCTGTCTCGAAGGATTCGTGTTGGGCTGCGCTACGCTTAGCCCAACCTACGGCGGTTAGCCCAACGGTCTGTGCGGTGGATTTATTTGATTGGAAAGAAGAGCATGTTTTCGAGAAAAACTGCAATTGTTACGATGAGCGATCTTGGCTCGCGCGGGCTGCGCGAAGACCGGTCAGGACAGGCCCTGGCCGAAAGACTTGGCGCCGAGGGCTACGACGTATGCTCAAGGACCGTTATTCCCGATGACTACGACCGGATAAAAGAGGTCCTGATCGAATTGTGCGACACCGAAGGAGCGGCCCTTATCGTTACGACCGGCGGCACGGGAGTTTCGCCTCGCGACGTTACTCCCGATGCCACTGTTTCGGTTATCGAAAAGTCTGTGCCCGGACTGGCGGAGGCCATGCGGGCGGCAAGCATGCAAAAGACCCCTCATGCGATGATCTCCAGGGCAGTTGCGGGCATCCGCGGCAAGACCCTCATCATAAATCTTCCCGGAAGCCCTAAAGGCGCAATAGAAAACCTCGAGGCCATCCTTGCGGCCCTGCCTCACGCGCTTGACAAAATACAGGGAGATCCTTCGGATTGCGCGCAAGGGTGAGATAACACAGGTCTAAGCCTGTTTTGCCGAAATCGCATCACGTCTTTTGCTATATTCCTCACCAAGGTCGTCCATACGCCCCTGCAGATCGAGCACCTGCGATTCGGCTTCCTCTACCGTCTTGAGTTGCTCGACAATCGCAACCGAGTTGAGAATATCGGTTTCCCCACGCCTGTGAAGCGAATAGAACTCCATGCCAAGCCGCGAAGTTGCGGCATCGAGGTTTTTCTTGGCTATGCGAAGCCTGAACTTGCAGGTCCTGATTTTCACAAACGACATGGACCAGGTCCAGCCGAGTTTGATCCATTTCAAAGCCCCTTCCGATACTTTTCCAACAACTTCATTCTGCTCCACCTTTTTCTCCTTCCTTCAGGCCCCAGCCCGTCAACGACTCAAGTTGTTCGATCATTCTTCGCCTGTGGCTTCCAGGCCAGTACACCCTTCCACATTCCGGACACTTGCGGAAATCCGAAGCCGTTTCGAAAACATAGTCGGGCACGGCGCCAGAAACTGCCTCCCTCGCTATTGGATCCAGGCCGGCATTGCAGAGGATGCACCTTGAAAACAGCCGCACCTCCTCTCTGCTTATGCTAACCAGGGATATTAATTCCATCAACTGTTCGAAGTGATGATCGCTTCGAATGAATACGACTCCTTCGATATCCCGGAATTTTTCCCTGCGGGTAACCGGGATAGCTCCCCCGCAAAGCAGGGACTCAATTACAGCCCGGTTGGCCAAAAGCATCGTCCGGGCGTCGAACCCGAGAACTCGAAGCCACTTCACCAACTTACCCAGCATAATATCTGCGGCGAAACGGTTCTGCCGCTCTTTATCCTCGTTCATTTCCCCTCATCCAGCTCAACCTGGCGTACTCCGGGCAGGACAGGCAAACGGAACACTCCGGGGTTGAATTGAGCGGCAGGCCGCATCTCTTCCACGCGGACCTGCATTGTCCATTGCTTGGAGGATATGCGAATTGTTCGGGGCACAGATGCGTCGGCGAGCCGGACCGGAGGATCGTATGTAACTTCGCCCTCGAACTGAGCGCAGCCGATAAAGACACGAGCAAGGGCGCCCGAGATGATCTGCCACTCGAAATAGGCGCCCGGGCTCCTCGATATCAGGCGCAGCACGCCGTCTTGAGAACGACTCTCGATGTTTTTCAGCCGCCGCGGCGGAATTGACGCGCTCAGCAGATGGCCGAACAGGTCAACGGGCAGGCTGGCCCCCAGAAACTCGCGTACAAGGGTTTCAGGTCGCCTGGCGGTGTAGATCGTCTTTTGCGAAGGAATCAACAGAAAGGGCCCGGTTTTGTTTAAAACAAAAAGAGCGGCGGTCATGCCGAGCGGCGTGAATGTTTCGAACCTGACGAAATTCGGCGATTTAACCAGGACAATGGCGCTCGAGCTGAATTTGGCGGTCTTGCCGTTAACGTCGATCAGCAATTTGCATTGAAAATTCCGCCAGAATTCGGCTCTTGATTGCATTTCGGCAATTTCGGCGGCCGGTGAAGGCGGTAGAAGGACCGCAGGAGCCTTTGGGGGAGGAAACGGCGCACGAACGCAGCCCGTTACAATAAGGAGCAGGAGCAGAAGAGAAAGAAAAATCGACGACAGGCGCGCAAAAGATGAATGCATTTTCCGACAGGCTCCCTGAAGAGGTGGGTTGTACCCCCCAGCCACACAATACCGCCGGGCTTGCCACAGGCGCTACCTGGTTTCCGTAGCGAAAAATTTTCGCTTTCCGGATCGGAAACTGTCAGTGTCACATCGGGGAAATCCGGACGGACGCTACCTGATGGCGTTGAGTTTTGTCCTGATTTTCTCAGCCCCCGACTGCTTGAACTCGATTGCTTTCCGGTAAGCTTCGCCGGCCTTTGCCTTTTGGCCAAGTTTCCTATAGACATCGCCGAGATGTTCCTGGATGACCGGGTCGTTCGGCACCCGTTTGACCGCTTCGAGCAGAGTGTCGAGCGCTTTTCTGCGTTCGCCCATCTTGAAATAGACCCAGCCGAGGCTGTCCATGATATAGCCGTCATCGGGGGAAGCACTGAGCGCCCGAAGGATCAATTCCTTGGCCTCGAGCAGGTGTATCCCTCTTACCGCGTAGCTGTAGCCGATAAAATTAAGGGCATCGGCGTTCTCAGGCTCGACTGCCAGGATTTTGCGCATCGTCTCAACGGCTTCGTCGTCTTTGCCCATCTTCGACAGGACGACGCCTTTGCGGAAGAGCAGTCCAGGGTTATCGGGCAAAACATTCAGACCCCGGTCGAGGGCTTTTAGCGCATCTTCGTTCCTGTTGGCCTCTTCATAGACCAGAGACAGGTAAACATACAGATCGCTCGCAGCCGGGCTCCTGGCGATAGCCTCGTTCAACACCCCGGCGGCCTTGTCAAAATCTTTGAGCTTCAGATAAATCATGGCCATGCGCGCCTGCGCCGCATTCCACATCCGGCTTGTCGGGGCAATGGCGCTAAGACTGCGTATGGCCCCCCGATAGTCGAGGGTTGACTCGCGTGCAAGCGCCAGATAATAAAGGGCCTGACCGTATTTGGGACTAACCTTGAGCAGGGCCTTAAAATCGCTGATCGCATCCGTGAAGTTCTTCTGCTCAAGGTGGATAATCCCGATCTTGAGGCGGTTTTCAACGTCCTTCGGGTCGATCTTGACCAAACGGTTGAACTGCCGGAGTGCAGCGTCGTCCCTGCCCTCGCGCATATAGAGATTTCCAAGCCGGGTAAGCGCCTGAGTGTCTGAGGGATCGGACTCAAGAATTTGCAGGTAGGTCACTTCGGCCTCCTGCGGCCGATCCGTAACCTCATAGATGTAGGCCAGGTCGAGCATTCCATCCTCGAAACCCGGTTCTTGGGCGAGCAACTGCTTCAATATCCGCTCGGCCTGACCATAATATCTCATGTCCAGGAAAATTCGCGCCTTGTAATAGAGGGGCATAGGATTGCCCGGCGCTTTTTTCTCGAGCTCATCAAAGATCTGGATAGCTTTGTTGAAACGACTCTCCTGCGCATACAAGACGCCCAGCAGCAGATAGGCTTCAGTTGCCGAGGGGTTTATTTCGATGGCCCGCTTATAGGCCTGCTCCGCCTTATCAAAACGGCCTTTGGCCACATAGAGCTGGCCGAGCAGCAGATAGGCCCTCGGTTGATCCGGGGTGGTCCTGATAGAGTCTTCAAGGAGTTTGAGCGCCGGGTCCAGCTTGTTCTGGTGAATGTAGAGCAAAGCGAGTTCGGTTTGAAGCATAGGTGAGCCGGGGGTGATCTGCAGGGCCTTCCTGTAAGCTTCTATTGCCTTATCGTACTGCTTTTCGTTAACATATTGCTGAGCAGCCAAGTACTGATAGTAGGCCTCGGCCCGGACGTTCAAGGGCACCTTCGCAGCAACAGGGAACGCCGGGGCCGAACGCACCAGAGACTGGGTGCAACCGGACATGAGGACAACACATAAAAGGCAAACGAGCACGCGCGTAGCAGTCATTGAAGAGACGAAGGCCTCCTGTTGAAACGAGCCGAAAAAAGCAGCCAGAGCACAGCTTTTCGGGATTATCATGATTATGGTTTTTCAGTCAACGAAATCCAGCTTCTCGACTGGAGAAAACGCTCCGATTTGAACATTCCGCCAGGGAATTATCAAGCATGACACAAGACCACCATCCCAAACTCCGAGATGGACTCGAAGCGCACCAGATCGAGCATTCCGGGGAGAAAATGTTTCTTGTTCGAGATCGAATCGGCTACACAGGGGACAACCTCGTCTTTTCGCCCGCAGCGATCCACATTTTGGCCAACATGAACGGCAGCAATTCGCTGCGCGACCTGCAAGCCGATTTCATGAGGAAAACGGGCCAGTTGATCCCTATGGAGGAGTTGCAGGATCTGGTCAAAACCCTCGATGAACATCTTTTCCTCGACAATGATCGGTTTAGAAGCCTGGCAGCAAAAGAAATTTCCGAATTTCTCGGCAACCCGGTGAGAAAAATGCGCCATGCCGGCTCGAGCTACCCGGCGGAGTCAGGGAAGCTTCGAGAAAAACTGCGTTCCTTTTTCCGCCCCGAAAACGGTGGTCCCGGTTTTCCCGGCGTTTCGGGAGAAAACTCGCGGAAAATGGTCGGTCTTGTTGCGCCCCATATCGATCTCAACGCAGGCGGCGCCTGTTTTGCCCATGCCTATAAACCGGCGGCCGAAGCTTTGGTTCCAGACACCTGGATAGTACTGGGAACAGGGCACGACCTTGTAGAAAACTGCTTCGCGCTGACCGTTAAGGATTTCGAAACGCCGCTTGGCACAGTTGCGTGCGATAAGGAAATCTGTGACGAACTGCTCCGCCGAACGCCTTTCAATCTACGTGCAAGCGAATATAATCATCGGACTGAACATACGATAGAATTCCAGGCGGTATTTCTTTCTTTTGTGCAGCCGGGAGCACGCATAGTTCCGATTCTATGCTCCTTCGGCGCCGAGCGATGGGACTTGTGCAGCAACATGGTCGATGACTTCGCCCGGGTCCTCGCCGAGATTGTCTTCGCAAGCAAGCATTCGGCGGGGATAATTGCAAGCGTGGACTTTGCCCATGTCGGTCCTCGCTACGGAGACAGATTCAGGCCGCATGAGAGGATGATCGAGGAGAATCTTTCCCTCGACGGTTCTCTTTTGAAACTGCTCGAACAATGCCGCGCGGATGATTTCATCGGCAGGATCAACCGCGACTCGAACAGCCGAAAGATATGCGGGGTCGCTCCCCTCTACACGATGGCCAAGGCCCTCGAGGGGCGCGCACAGGGAAAGACGCTGCGCCAATCTCATGCGGTCGTCGATGAACAGGGCTCTTTCGTCACCTTCGCGAGCATGGCCTTTTACGAAGGAATGGACAGGAACTGATGCCGGGCGAAAACAATGGACCGACAGTTGCAATTGAGACACTGGGCTGCAAGGTCAACCAGTATGAAACCTCGTATTTTCTCGAAGTTCTGAAGCAGGCAGGCTACAGGCCCGTTTCCTTTGGAGAGCACGCCGACATCTATATCATCCACAGTTGCGCGGTGACAGCCAAAGCGGGAGCGCAGACGCGGCAACTGCTGCGCAGGGCGCGGCGCGCCAATCCGCACGCCCGGATAGTAGCCGCCGGATGTTACGCTCAACTGGATGGAAACCGCATAGCGCGCGAGGGGCTTGCGACCCACATTCTTGGAAATCCGGGAAAATTCGACCTTATCGAGTGGCTGCGCCGCCCCGGCAGCTTCGCACAACCCTGCCTGGCGCTCGATCCCGGACCCCGTTGCCACGCGGAATTTGAAATTTCGCCCGTCTCGCGCATGCATACGGGTCGAACCAGGGCCGTGCTGAAAATCCAGGACGGATGTGATTCCTTTTGCTCCTACTGCGTGGTGCCTCTTGTGCGCGGGAAAAGCCGCAGCCTTGCGCCCGCGCTCGTCCTAGAGCAAGTACAAGAATTGATGAAGGCGGGCCACGGGGAAATTGTGCTTACGGGCATCCATCTCGGGAAATGGGGAAAAGACCTGCTGCCGGCGCAAAGCCTGTCGGATTTGCTCGAAATGATCGCTTCGGGCGGTCCCCAGCCCCCGCGCCTTCGACTCAGCTCGATCGAACCCGAGGAATTCGATTCGCGGCTGTTGGAGGTGGTTTCATCGGCGCCGTGGATTTGCCGCCACTTCCATATTCCGTTGCAAAGCGCAGACCCGGTAATCCTTGCGCGCATGCGCCGCCCGTATGGTCCCGAATATTACGCCGATCTTGTCGGCCGCCTTCACGCGGCTTTTCCCGGAGCGGCGATCGGCGCCGACGTGCTCACGGGGTTTCCTGGAGAAAGCGAAAAACAGTTTGAAAATACGCTCGCATTTATCGAAAAACTGCCTTTGAGCTATCTCCACGTATTTCCTTTTTCGCCTCGTCCCGGGGCCGCGGCCGCCGACTTTCCCGGCCGCATAGAGGGAGATGAGCTGAAGCGGCGCGCGGCGGTCCTCCAAGCGCTCGGCAGGCGAAAAAAGCGGGCTTTCCGCGAAAGCCTCATCGGGCAATGCCTCGATGTTCTCGCTGAAAGCGAGGTCCGGCCCGGCCTGTGGGAAGGGCTCTCCAGCAACTACGTAAAGGTGTTTTTTCATCCGGGCGAAGACTTTTGCCCCGGAAAACCGGTCCTGGTGAAGGTGAACGGCTTCCGGGGAGAAGATCTCGCAGGGACAGTGAAGAGTGAAGAGTGAGCTTCCGGCCTCCGATCAGGAATCGGCACTCACCGATCAATTCACTGCCTGCACGGCCGGGCCTCAGTGGGTGAAAAGATCCCGGTAGAGCGTGCGCATGTCTCTTTTTAAGACTTTTCCGCTTGGCGTTTTGGGCAGCTCCCGGCAAAACACCACCGCTTTGGGAACTTTGAAAGCAGCCAGTTCCTTTTTGCAAAGCTCCACGATCTCCTGCTCGGTTATCTCCCGGCCGCTTTTAGGGACCACAACGGCAGTGACCGCTTCCACCCATTTCGGATGGTTCAAACCGATAACCGCAACCTCCTGCACGCGGGGATCTTTGTAAATCACTTCCTCCACCTCGCGAGTGGAGACATTCTCCCCTCCGGTCTTGATCATGTCCTTTTTGCGGTCAACGACGCTCACATAGCGGTCCTCGTCCAGAACGCCTACGTCCCCGGAATGAAACCAGCCGCCCCGCATCACCTCTTCGGTCTTGTCGGGCTCCTTGAAGTACATCATCATGGCGTGCGCCCCTTTGCCGCAAATCTCGCCCGGACAGCCTACATCTTCGACGGCTTTACCGGTCTCGTCTTCGAGGCGCGTTTCCATGTTCAGGCCGCCCATGCCGGCCGATCCCAGTTTCTTCAGAGCGTCTTTGGCCTTTAGAATGGTATGATAGGGCGCAAGCTCCGTCTGGCCGTAGTAGTTGTAAACCCGGGCATCGGGAAATTTTTCCAGAAGTTCTTTAAGGATTTCGACCGGCATAATGGAAGCGCCGTAATAGCACTTTCTGAGACTGCCGAGGTCATATTTGGCGAATTCCGGATGCCTCAGCATGCCGATCCATACGGTAGGCGGGGCGAAAAACATCGTCGCCTTGTGCTCGGCGATGCTTTTGAGGATCATGCTTATGTCCGGCTGGACAAGAACGTTCGTGGCGCCGAGCCAAAAGATGGGAGTCATGAAAACGTCGCGCTGAGCGCAATGATAGATCGGCAGGGCGTTCACATTGAGATCGTCTTCAGCGTACCCGCCGTCCACGATTGCGCCCATGTACTCGGCCATGAGCGCCTGGTTGTTCAGGATCACGCCCTTGGGAAGCGATTCGGTGCCGCTCGTATACGTCATCTGGCAGGGGTCTTCGATGTGCAGGACGACGTCCGGCTCAACCGGCGAACCCTTTTTATACCAGGCGTCGAAATCCAAAAACCGCCCGTCCACCGGTGGTTCGCCGCTGCCCTGGCCGGACCAGATGAGGGTTTTCACTCCCGGCATATCGGCCAGCACGTCTTTTACCAAGTCGTAGAGAGCATCTTCGACGATGAAAACCTTGCTTTCGGAATGGTTGATGCAAAAGGCGATATCTTTTCCGCGCAGCATGTAATTGATCGCCAGGTAGATGGCGCCTGCCTTGCAGCAGCCAAACCACGTCAAAACATGGTGGATGGTGTTGTGGGCCAGGATCGCCACGCGGTCGTAGCGCTCGACGCCAAGATCGATGAGGCTGTTTGCGACCCTGTTGCACTCCTCTTCGAGGGCGCGGTAGGTCAGGGTCCTGCCTCCGAAAACAAGCGCGGGCTTATCCGGGAAGCGGTAGCGGCTGCGGCGCAGCATGTCCGCAATCACCCAGCGGTTTACCCGGTTGTACCTGTTGAGGAGAAATTCAACGTTTTCCTTGTTGATTGTGTGATACCTCGCTTTATCGGCTTCGCTCAACTGTTTCCAACCGTCCATGGCTTACCTCCAGTGATTGGTGAGTGGTGATCGGTGATTAGAGAGTATAGAGTGGTGAGCAGTGACCAGTCGGTAATCACTGCTCACCGGATTGGCAGAAGGAATGTGAGAGTTTTCATGATACCATTACGGGCGCGAAGATGTAAATATGATTGCGTGTAATTCAAACCGCTAGGCGGCGCAGTGCGCGAGGAGGCTGCGCTGCATAATGTTGCGGCCATGGAAGATGTTTGCGAGATCGAGGATTTTGAGAAGCTTGTCGATTGATCGGAACGACTATCTGCGGCTCATCGCGCGGAATTTGTCTTCCCTTTCTTTTTTGCGCGATCTAGTACCATAGACGAACGTCCCGACCAAAGAGACCAATCCTGTGCCGCTTATCGCATATCCCGGCCACTGGACTCCGGAATATGCTACTAAACTGCCGCAAATGACGGTGGTCATGCCTATAATAAAGGCACATATGATACCGGCGAAACTATTGCGCGATTCAGACTGAAGTGCTTTTCTTTCAAGATTGTGTCGATGCGCCTGCTGATCTTCCGCCATTTTTATGATGCGTTCGGCGGAACCCGGCACAACCTTTTCATATCCCTCAAGCAATTAAGGAAGGGGAAGAGGCCCGTGGATTTGGAGAGAAGCAGCCTTAACAACGGGGTCCGCCTGATTGTGGCTGCGCACGTCCTTACTTGGATTATTTCTCTTCGTCATCCACTTGGACCATGACACTGGAAATGTCTTTGCCGACCGCCATCCAATCAGATTCTATGGCGATGATGTCTGCTTCTTCTCCAGATATTGATCGGTTAAACTCGGTCAAAGTATCGCCCAGATCCAACCCCCTTGCCAATCCAGTGAGAAAACTCGGATGAGAGAAAAGGTAGTCGGTCATTTGAAATTCCTTTTTGGGGAGACAGTCAAACTGACATCAACTCAATTGGGGTTTCAATAAAGCCCAAACAAATTCGGGAGTCAATTCAAAAACCACCGCGCAGCATACATTCTATCGGCAGAGCACCCGATTAAAATAAATTTTACCACATTCGGGCAGTGATGATGAGTGAAACTGCCAAGCGACACCTCAAAATCACCCGGTACGCCAGCGGGCGGGGGGGGAGAAGCCGGCCCCCGCCTGCCAGATTGACCGACCGTCTTTCCGCCCCGCTGTCATAAGCCATCGAAGGCGTTTATGCTACGGGCGGGCTAGGTCGAAACGGTCAAGGTTCATGACTTTGTTCCACGCAGCTATGAAGTCGCGCACGAACTTTTCCCGGGAGTCCTCGCATGCGTAGACTTCCGCCAGTGCCCTTAGCTGGGAGTTCGAACCAAAGATCAGGTCGACACGGGTAGCGGTCCACTTGAGTTGGCCCGTTGCGCGGTCACGGCCCTCGAATACGGTGTCGTCTTCCGCACTTGGCTGCCACGCCGTGCTCATGTCGAGCAGATTTACGAAGAAGTCACCGGTTAGCGCTTCCGGGCGCCTGGTGAAAACGCCGTGCGGAGAGCTTGCGAAGTTGGCGTTAAGGACGCGCATGCCGCCAACCAGGACCGTCATCTCGGGAGCGGTCAGAGTCAGAAGTTGTGCGCGATCTACGAGCAGTTCCTCCGCCGTTACCGCATATTTGCCTTTCAGATAGTTACGGAAGCCGTCGGCAACCGGTTCGAGCACGGCGAACGATTGCACATCGGTTTGCTCCTGCGAGGCATCCGTACGTCCAGGCGTAAAGGGAACGGTTACATCGCCGCCTCCATTCTTCGCAGCCTGCTCCACGCCCGCGCAACCGGCCAGAACGATCAGGTCGGCGAGCGATACCTTCTTTGCGCCGGTTTGCGCGCTGTTGAACGCGGCATGGATGGACTCCAGGGTCTTTAGCACCTTGGCCAATTGTGAAGGCTGATTGACCTCCCAATCTTTCTGAGGCGCCAGACGAATGCGGGCGCCGTTAGCGCCGCCGCGTTTGTCGGAGCCGCGAAAGGTAGAAGCCGAAGCCCAGGCGGTCGAGA
Source organism: Deltaproteobacteria bacterium (assembly GCA_021793275.1). Lineage (GTDB taxonomy): Bacteria > Desulfobacterota > Syntrophobacteria > Syntrophobacterales > Syntrophobacteraceae > SbD1. Next base: position 13,354 of record JAJYTC010000050.1, read on the forward strand.
CCAGTTCCGGGATCGAGAGCCCCGAGGCAAGGATTTTGGCCTTGAGTTCCGCGATGTCGGCCGCATCGATCAGGTCATGATCGACTGCGGGAACCGGGTCCTGCCAGATGAGCACTTCAGCCGGGACCTCCGGACCAAGATATCGCGAACGAGGCCCCATATCGCGGTGAGTCAGCTTGAACCACGCCCTGGCGAACGCATCCGCAAGCTGGTCAGGATGTTCATAGAAGCGCCTTGAAATCTTTTCGTAGACAGGATCGAACCGCAAGGCCAGGTCCGTGGTCAACATGGCCGGCGCTATGCGCCTGGAGGGGTCGTGCGCATGCGGCACGGTCCCGGCGCCCGCATCGCCCTTGGGTTTCCACTGGTAGGCGCCGGCCGGGCTCTTGGTCAGCTCCCATTCGAAGCTGAAAAGGATCCGAAAGAAGTTGTTGCTCCACTTTGTGGGCGTGTTGGTCCAGGTGACTTCCGGGCCTCCGCCGATCGTATCGGCGCCTTTGCCCGTGCCAAAGCTGCTCTTCCAGCCGAGGCCCTGTTCCTCGATCGGGGCCGCTTCGGGCTCGGGGCCGACATGTTTGGGATCACCGGCCCCGTGGGTCTTGCCGAACGCATGGCCGCCGGCGATGAGGGCCACCGTCTCTTCGTCGTTCATCGCCATGCGAGCGAAGACCTCGCGGATATCGCGCGCCGCGGCTACCGGGTCCGGATTGCCGTCGGGACCTTCCGGGTTCACATAGATGAGGCCCATCTGAACTGCGGCCAGAGGATTTTCGAGTTCCCGGTCACCGGTGTAGCGCTTGTCTCCAAGCCATTCGCTCTCGGCCCCCCAGTAGATGTCCTTTTCCGGTTCCCAGATATCCTCACGCCCGCCGGCAAAACCAAAGGTCTTGAAACCCATCGACTCGAGAGCGACATTGCCGGCGAGGATCATCAGATCGGCCCAGGAAATCTTCCGGCCGTATTTTTGCTTGATCGGCCAGAGCAGCCTGCGCGCCTTGTCGAGGTTCACATTGTCGGGCCAGCTATTCAAGGGCGCAAAGCGCTGACTGCCGTTACCCGCGCCCCCGCGGCCGTCGCCGATGCGGTAGGTGCCGGCGCTGTGCCACGCCATCCGGATCAACAAGGGGCCGTAGTGGCCGAAGTCGGCCGGCCACCAGTCCTGCGACTTCGTCATCAGCTCATGGAGATCCTTCTTTACGGCGTTAAGATCGAGGCTTTGGAACTCTTTGGCATAGTTGAAATCCGGTCCCATCGGATTGGACTTGGAGGAACGCTGGTGGAGCATATCGAGGTCCAACCGGTTCGGCCACCAGTCCCGGATCGACCTGCCTCTGCCGGTCATGGGGCTAAGAGATGGAGCCGTTGAGGAACGTTTGCTTTCTTCACTCATAATGTCAACTCCTTTCCTAGATGATAATTATCGCAAGAGGATCATTGCATAAACGCGAAGAATTTTCCGGCAGGGAAACCGTAATAATCCGACGGGCCTTTGGCAATGCGGGAAATCAGGACAGCTCTGCCGTAAGATAGTCAAAGGTGGTCGGCAGATCCAGTTCGAGATGGGAGATGAGCTGGACGCCTATGCGGGCCCGCCTCATGGCGCACTCGATGAGGTGGCCGCCGTGGCTGCGGTCGTCGGTCAGAAAGTGAAGGTGGAAGCCCGGCATGCAAAGATCTTTCATGAACTGCGGGGTAAAAAAACCGGCGAGAGTGCCTTTTACCTCGTAGAATTCGAACGGGACCGGGTGGACCTGGTTAATGGGCCGCCGATCGGGCTGTGCGGTAACCGACCACATTTTGATACGCCGGAACTCGCCATCGACCCTTATGGCGTGGAATAAGTTCTGCGAGGGGATCAGCCTGCCCAGCAGGGCCTTGAAAGCAGCGTAGTCCATTTCACTTTGGACCTCTTCGACCGAAAGCGGATTGAAAAAGGAAGCACAGGCAAAAGGCGTCTGGACGTTTTCGGCAACCACGGAAGTGAGCCCGTCGGTCCTTAGCTGGTAGGCCACATTGTCGAGCAGCATCATTTCGCCGTCCAGGTTATTGAAGGTGCCCAGTCCGAAATCCCCATGTTTCTTGACATCGGCAATGGTGGTCCGCTCCCGGTATATCCCCTTCATCAAAGCATTTACCGGAGCCGAAAGGTAAACTGGAGAGCCTCCTGCCTCGGGTTTCAAAAAATGCTTGAGAGCGAGTTCGATAAGGCCCTCGCGTGACATTCCGGTACGCTTAACCGCCTCGGCGAGCCTTTTGGCGAGTTCCTCCGGAAGCATGGCCGGAAAGCCTTTCCCGGTTTCATCGGTCAGTCTGGTCATCTCTTTCTCTTTCTTTAGTCGAGCCAATTTCAGGACAAAACCGCAACCGGCAAAGGAGAACCGTTCTCCGGGGCCGGGGTTGGCTAAATGGAGTGCAGGTATCTGGTAAAAATACGGCCATATCTTAATGCGGTCAATGGGAGGAAAGGATTGAAACCGGGCGTTTGAGCGGTGGAAAATGGCTTTAAACCCTGGATGACAGGGTTTGCCGATGCTTAATATTATAGGACAGCGTGTGATTTCTCCGGCTCGATCCCGCCTGCTGATGATTGCCGGCGCTAAGCGTCTGGGAGGGCACTTATGACTGTCGAGACCAAAGTAATTGTGTTGGAGAGTATCGAGTTCCTGGTGATGGCGCTGGGGCTTTTTATACCGGCGGGAACGATCGGTTGGACGGCCGGTTGGGTCTTCCTCGGTATACTCTTTATCACAGCCATACCTATGACCTGGTGGCTTCTCAAATACGATCGGGACCTCATCGAGGAAAGAATGCGTTTTCCCGTCGAGTTGCCCTGGGATAAGGCGTTCATCGCCGTGGCCGCTTTCTTCACTCTATTCTGGCTCATACTTATGCCGCTTGACGCAGTGCGCTTTCAGTGGTCCAGGGTACCGACCGCGCTAAAGACCTTTGGGGCCGTTGTGCTTCTCATCTCGCTCTACATCTCGTTTTATGCCATGCTGGAAAACCCGTACGCGTCGGGAGTGGTCAGAGTTCAAAGGGACCGGGGGCAGACTGTTGTATCAACCGGACCTTACCGGTATGTTCGCCATCCCATGTACACGGGCGCGTGCCTCTTTTTTCCGGGGACGGCTTTACTGCTGGGCTCCTGGTGGGGGGTGCTCTGCACGCCGGTCTTTGTGGGTCTCCTTGCCTTCAGGGCCGTGAGGGAAGAACGCGTGTTAATGGCAGAGCTGGACGGTTACTCCGCTTACATGGCCAAGGTAAAATATCGCTTTTTTCCCCGCATTTGGTAGACGGCAAGTCGGCGACATCCAGGCCGGCGGCACGGGGAATTAGTGGTCGTGTGATCGGCGAAGGTTACAATTCCCGCCCCGCGACAACCAGAATTTCTGCGCGGCCACAACCGAAACACCCGACTGTTGGAGTGCGGTGGATTTGCCTCGTGAATGCGTCAGAGAAGCCGACACCTCCAGGGCAACTGATAACCTTTTGATTTATAATGAAATAATCACCAGCCTATCCACTTCTCCGAATTACCATCAATGACGTATTACATTTTCGAATTACAATTTCGATCATCGCAGTGTGAACGCCTAGCTTGCTCACCAAGACATTATCTTTGTATTACAGCAACTTAGAGATGGAGTCACCCCTGGTTTTGCCTCTGGCATATTCATTGCTTTACGGTCCGAACGGATTGCGGTCTCGTTGAGCCTCCATATCGAGGCTCGTCGTTTTGTTCCGACAATAACCTCACAAATCAGGGGGGCGTCGTGAATCGTATCTTGATACTTGCGGCATCGGTTCTTCTGCTCTGGACTCAAGCACTGTGGGCAAATTCGGTGACCTTCCTGACTGAGGCCAATACATACTCGGAATCCGCCCGGGCGAGGGTCCTAACAGGAGACGGGACTGTGACTGTCGAATTAACAAACCTGTTCGTCAACCCCGTCAGTGTGGCGCAGGCGCTCTCGGCTTTCAGCGTCGATCTCAGCGGCTCGCCCGGTTCGCTTAGCCTCACCTCGAGCACCGGGCACGAGATAACCGTAAACCGCGGCGGCTCGGTCACTGACGATGGGATTGTCAATAATTGGTGGGGTTCATCAAGTTCCTCGCACTACTCGATTTCCGGAGGGACTCTCGATGTCAGCTGGCTCGGCGACAGCAAGCCGAAATATACTATTCTCGGGCCACCCGACTCCAGCGGTTACTACAGCAACGCCAACTCCAGCATTACCGGTAAGACTCACAATCCTTTCTTGAATGGAGAGGTCGACCTTACCTTTTCGGCCAATGGTGTTACGAGTGACACAACCCTTTCCAACCCCGTCTTTTACTTCAACACCGATGGGAACATTCAGGTTCCCGGCAGCCCGGTCCCCGAACCCGCATCTTTGTTTCTCGTCGGCGGGGTGCTCCTGGTATGGGGGCTGTTTGCCCGCGGGAAGAAAAAGGCTTGAGGCGGGGCCTTAATCGATTACTTTAGCGTAATGGATGATTACGAAAGGGGCGTGAGCGAAAATCTCGTTCCCCTTTTTCAGTCTCAGGCCGAAATGCAGAAAGGGCTGGAGAGTTTCAGCGCATTGTGTTGAACTACCGCGCCTCATGAGTGTATTCCACACGCTCTTTCCTCTGCGGCTCTCCATCTTCCGTCCTCGACCGCGCTTGTGATTGCTTCCGCAATTCCCTCTTCTTTGTGTCATCTGCCCATCCAGGAAAACTTGTCGCCAGCAGGGCCGCGCACCCATCCGGCTGCTGAAAAATGGTTGAAGTTCCCACTTCAGGGTCGAAAACCATGGGAACGTCGCCCCGACCAAAGCCGAGGCCCGGTATTTTGCTATAAATGTCAACGAGTTCGGAACTATCCTGGATTCCGGCCTTCGCCGGCATGACGAAACCGTTGCCCGTTTTCGGCCCCGTTCGCCACCCGCAGGGACTTTTTCAGCACCTGCGGAATTACAATGTTTTCCGGATTTCCCTCTCCGACAGCCGGGTGATCCATCCGAGCGATATCTTATCGGCACTGGTCAGCTCTCCCCGCGTTTTTCCGCCTCCAGCGCATGGAGAAATTCCCTCTGTGTCTCCTGGATTTCGAGCAGCATTTCCCACTGGTGGGACAGGAGATGGTCGACCTTTTGGTGCAGGTGCCGAATTTCGAGTTCCGCCTTGAGGTTCACCTGATAGTCGTGGAGGGCCCGCGATCGGTCCCGGTCCTCCTGGCGGTTCTGGCTCATCATGATTATGGGCGCTTGGATGGCTGCAAGGCAGGAGAGCACCAGGTTAAGAAGTATATAAGGGTAGGGATCGAAGGGGTGAACCGCGAAAAGGTACGTATTTATGAGCATCCAGCCAACAAGGACCGCAAAGAAGATGAATATGAATGTCCAGCTGCCTCCAAAATCCGCAATTCGGTCGGCCATCCTCTGACCGAAGGTCAGCTTCTTATCGGCGTCCTCAATGGGATTGGTCGCCAGGATATCTTGTTTTCTGATGCTGTCGATGACTTCCCGCTCGATGCCGGTAAGTTCGCCCTTCTCGGCCTCGATGAACGTTTCGACATACCTGCAGCGATACCTCTGGAGGTCGTTTTCGCAAATCCAGCCCTGTTCATTCCAGGTGCCGAGGTCGCGCCGGATCAATTCACCCACAGCGGGCCTGACAAGAACGCCGGGTCTTAGTTCGGCGCCGGCGTGGCAGCCGCAGACCTGGCAAACGGGCCCCGTTTCCTCGTGGCCGCCTTCGGTCGCACTCATAACTGCAGTATTCATCGATATCATCCATCCCGGGGCACAAAGTGAACTCCATGCCGGAAAAGGCCCCCGGCGGAATTTACCGGGCCGGTGGCGAAGGCCGGCTCACAAATTTAGTGCGTCATGATGCGGCGCACTTTATCACAGGGCTTCGAATGAAGTCTACGGCGCCCCCTTTGCAACGTCTGATACCGTCGTTATAAATCGAAACATCGATTCTCATAATCTCGGCATTGCAAGCGAGCCGGGATTGTGAAATAAGTCGAACACAGAGACGAACACGGAAGTTTTTTGCAAAACGGTGCGCGACCTGTCGATTTTAATGTCCCACAAATACAAGTGAGGGGGATAAGCCATGCCGGAGCCTGGAATCTGGAACCTGGAGAAGGTCATCGAAGAAAACCCGCTCGCCGGAGAGCCCATGAAATGGACATACCTGGTGGAGGGCAAGCACACCGCCGTCAACGTCGTGCAGTTTCCTTCCGCCAATATTCCTCACATACACCGCGAGCATGACGAAACGGTGTACTGCCTGAAAGGAGAGGGCCGGTTCCTGCTCGGGGACAAGACTTTTCACGCCGGGCCCGGCGACTTGATATTCATTCCTGCGGGGACAGTACATACTCCCATATCGGACGGATATTTCGCCGGCCTTTCCATCTACTCGCCGCATTTCGATGCCGCAAACCCCGACCGGGAGTTCGTAAAAGTGGCGCCGGCAGCGGATGCGCAATAGCCGCAGAGCGGGCTGAGCTGGAGTTCCGCACGCCAGGGCGGTTCGATTCTCTATAAAAAAAGAGACTGTCTTCTCGTCATTCCGGCAGGGCTTCTGAGCCGGAATCCATGTTTGCGTTACAGGAGAAACAGCTCTTTAGCGTATTTTCACGGTGCGGGGAACTTCGCCCCCGCACCGCTTCGCGTATAAGCATATTCAGAAGGGCCATTTCCAGACGGTTATGTCCGGCCGGTCCACGCCGAACTCGAAAGCATAATTCAGGCAGGCGATCTGCCGGTCGAGCAGTGCCTCCCGAGCGGCAGAGCCCGTCTCCCGGAAGCGAGGAACGCGGTCGATGGCGTCAACGGCCAGACTGAAGCGATCGGTCTGGTTGCGGATGGCCAGTTCGAGCGGCGTATTGATGTTGCCCTTTTCCTTGTAGCCTCGCACATGAATGTTATGCTGGCCCGGGCGGCGGTAGGTCAGACGATGGATCAGCCACGGGTAGGAGTGGAAGTTGAATACGACAGGTTTTGTCGAAGTGAAAAGGGCTTCGAATTCCCGGTCGGTCATACCGTGAGGATGTTCGCTCCGGGGCACCAGTCTGAAGAGGTCCACCACGTTGACGAACCTGATTTTCATGTCGGGCAGTTCCTGACGGAGCAAAGCGACAGCCGCCAGGGCCTCCATGGTCGGCACGTCGCCGCAGGCGGCCATGACGACATCCGGCTCGACTCCACGGTCGTTACCCGCCCAGTCCCATATGGAGGCGCCTTTCGTACAGTGAGCGATCGCCGCGTCCATGTCCAGGTACTGGAGGTGGGGTTGCTTGTCCGCGACGATGACGTTTATATAATGGATGCTTCTCAAACAGTGGTCGGCCACCGAGAGCAGGCAATTGGCGTCGGGGGGCAGGTAGACGCGCACGACCTCCGGGCTCTTATTGGCCACCACGTCGAGAAAGCCGGGGTCCTGGTGCGTAAAACCGTTGTGGTCCTGCCGCCAGACAAGGGCGGTAATCAACAGGTTGAGTGAAGCCACCCTGGCGCGCCAGGGAATTTCGAGGCACTTTTCGAGCCACTTGGCGTGCTGATTGACCATGGAATCTATTACATGTACAAACGGCTCATAGCTGTTTATGAAACCGTGCCTGCCGCTTAAAAGATAACCCTCCAGCCACCCCTCCACGGTATGCTCGCTGAGCATTTCCATGACCCGGCCCTTGGGGTTGAGTTCGCCTCCGTCGGCGTCTTCAGGGAAATACTCCCCGAGCCAGATCTTGCCAGCGGCCTCATAGATTGCATCGAGCTTGTTCGATTGGGTCTCATCGGGCCCGAAGACGCGGAAATTATGAGGGTTCAGCCGCACGATGTCGCGCAAAAAGCCGCCCAGGACTGGCACGTTTCCGGCCGAGGTCGCAGCGCGCGGCTCGACCGCTACGGCGAACTTCCGCATATCGGGCATCTCCAGGGGGCGGCGAAGCAGACCTCCGTTGGCCACCGGATTGGCGCTCATGCGCCGCTTCCCTTCGGGCGCCATGGCTCTTAATTCCGGGAGCAGCCGTCCCTGTTCGTCAAAATGTTTGTCGGGTTTGTAGCGCAACATCCACGATTGGAGTAATTTAAGGCGCTCCGGGTCTTGGCCGACGTTGGTGAGAGGGACCTGATGGGCGCGCCAGAAGCCTTCCAGGTAGTGGCCGTCAACCTTGCGGGGCGCGGTCCAGCCTTTGGGAGTGCGCAGGACGATCATGGGCCATTTCGGCCGGAACTCGACGCCGGTACTGCGGGCCTGTTGCTGGAACCTGCGGATTTCGAGCACGCAGTGCTCCATAGTGGCCGCCATAGCCTGGTGCATGCTTTCCGGTTCACTCCCTTCCACAAAATATGGCGTATAGCCGTAGCCTTTAAACAGGTGCTCGAGTTCTTCGTGGCTGATGCGGGCGGGAATAGTGGGATTGTTGATCTTGTAGCCGTTTAGATGGAGAACGGGCAGCACGGCGCCGTCCACGATGGGGTTGAGGAACTTGTTACTGTGCCAGCTGGTGGCCAGGGGGCCGGTTTCGAACTCGCCGTCACCCACCACCGCAAGGGCGATAAGATCGGGGTTGTCAAAGACGGTCCCGAAAGCGTGTGAAAGACTGTAGCCCAGTTCGCCGCCTTCGTGGATGCTGCCGGGGGTTTCAGGGGTGGCGTGGCTGCCGATCCCGCCCGGAAACGAGAACTGTTTGAAGAAGCGCTGCATCCCCGCAAGGTTTTCGCTCTTGTCCGGATATACCTGCGAGTAGACGCCTTCGAGGTATGCCTGGGAGAGAACCGCGGGCGCGCCGTGGCCGGGGCCGGAGATGTAGATCGCGTTAAGATCGTATTTTTTGATCAGCCTGTTGCAGTGGATGTAGATGAAGCACTGGCCGGGGTCCGATCCCCAGTGACCGAGAAGACGCGGTTTTATGTGCTCGGGTTTCAGGGGCTCTCGCAGCAGAGGGTTGTCCCTGAGGTAGAGCATTCCGAGGCAAAGATAAAGGCTGGATTGCCAGTATGAATCGATCCTACGCAGCTCGTCGGGTCCAAGCGGAGTCCCCCGGACGGTCGAGCGAGCCGGCCCGTAGGCGCTGATACTCTCGTCCAGCCCTGCGGGCGCCGGCTGTTCGGCGGGATTTATCATGGCCGTCTCCTTCATTTAAGTTCAGCTTGAATTACTTTGTTTTATAGTCGTAGAAGCCTTTCCCGCTCTTTTTGCCGAGCCATCCGGCGGTCACCATTTTCCTGAGCAAAAGGGGCGGAGCATACTTTGCTTCCTTGGTCTCCTCGTAAAGGCTTTCCGCGATGGAAAGTTCGGTATCGAGTCCGATAAAGTCAAGGACTTCCAAGGGCCCCATAGGGTGGTTGAGCGCCATTTTCATCGAAATGTCGATCTCTTCTTTCGTTGCAATGCCGGCTTCGAGCATTCGCACGGCGCCCAGCAGAAAAGGCGTGAAGAGGCGCGTGACGATAAAGCCGCCGACGTCAGGGGCGACCACCACGGTTTTTCCAAGCGCAACGCCCCAGGCCTTCACCGCCTCGATCGTCTCCGTGCTCGTCATCACGGTCTTAACGAGTTCCAGGAGCCGCATGACCGGAGCGGGATTATGGAAGTGCATGCCCATGACCCTTTCGCCGCGCCCGGTCGCCGCAGCCATTTCCGTGACGGAAAGCCCGGAGGTGTTGCTGGCGAAAATCGTCTCGGGTTTACATATGCGGTCGAGTTCGGAGAAAAGGCGCTTTTTCAACTCGAGGTCCTCTGGGATAGACTCCTCGACAAGGTCGCAGTCGGCCAGGTCTTCCAGCCCGGCGCCGATCCTGATGCGGCCCATAATGGCATCCTTTTCCTCAGCCGCGAGCTTTCCCTTATCGACTCGGCCCATAAGGCGTTTTTCTATCTCCGCGACACTTTTTTGCGCCCTTTCAGGAGCAGTGCCCACCACTACGACCTCGTAGCCCGCCTGGGCAAAAACCTGGACAATACCCGTCCCCATAAGGCCGCAACCCAATACGCCAAGATTTCTGATTTCCATTGTTTTATCCTCTGCAGTCGAGAGAACTCGGTTAACGAAATGGCTTCCCATTTTCTATACATTCTCGAAGCGAAGCCGCTCCATCATTTCCTCGCGAAGGACATTCTTGTCAAGTTTTCCCGCCTGCGTGACGGGAAGCGAATCCAGGAATACGAAACGCTGAGGGATGAGAAGTTTAGATGCTCCCCTGTTTTCCATGAATCTTTTAATGGCGTCCGCGTCCGGAGCAAAACCGAGGGCAAGCCTTATGCATGCGCACAGCCTCTCGCCAAGTTCCCTGTCCGGCACGCCGACAACGGCCGCCCCGGCTACGGCCTCATGCTCGCAGAGCAGTCTTTCCACGTGGCCGTGCGACACGTCCTCACCGCCCCTGATGATAATATCCTTAATCCTGGCTGATATCTTTCTAAGCGATGACAGATCGTATTGATCGAGCCCGGGCAGTTCCATTATCCGGCGAAGGTATTCGGCCCAGTTGGGCCACTGAAGCAGGACGCACTCGCCTTTGCCGATGCCGGCGCGCATCAGTCCGGCGGCGAGCCGATTCACCCTGCCTCTCAGTTCGCTCCAGCCTGTCCTGACCCTGTCGTCGACCAGGGCTTCCCTGTCGAAAAAACATCGGCGGTCCGGCCGAGAATATCTCCGAGGGTAAAGTCGAGCCACCACCGCCTGCTCGTATATCGATCGAGCTGTTGCTTGCTGTATCCGGGAAATTCAAGGCTCATGCAGTCGCCTCCTCAAGCGACGGGCGGGGAAGGCTCGGCGCCGATCCTTAGCCACGGTCTTGCAGGTTTACACGAGGCGATTGAGTGCGCCGAGCGCGGACTTGTGGACGCAGATCCATACGGCGGGGTCATTAAACAAGTATTTGCACGGACAGGGCAAGGAGCTTAACGCCGGAACCGGGACGCTTCCGGTCTTCCGTCTCTTAGATCGCAGAGATATGCACAGCGCCGGGATTCTCGATAAAGGGGCTTAGGCCGGGATGGCTATGCGGCGCCTGGATGAAAAAAGGGACGGGGATAGTGCTTGCCGAGAGTGAAGATCCGCAAAACGTCTTCGCAAGTCGATCAGTTTCTGCTAACGCTTTGGAGCCAGAGACGAATCTCTTCCATGCTGTCAGCTTCAAGAATCTTATCGCTCAATTGTTCAAACTGGTTAAGCTCAAGGTCCTTTAACAAGGGAAGAAACGGCCCCGGATCCACTCTGAATTTCTTGGCGATCATGTGTCCAAAGATCGCTGCCGCCGTTTTCAACTTTCCTTCCGATTCTCCTTCCTGCCGGCCTTCCTGCCGGCCCTCCTGCTTTCCTTCCTCCCTGATCTGTTCGTAAGTGGTCATGACAGCCTCCGTGATATCTTTTCCAATGGACTCAACGGCAAGATCCATGAGACTCTGTTTGGGTATATCATAAACATCGAGGATATAGCGGAAAAGTATTTCGAAGCACCGGGCAAAATCCGGCGCACCGGCCAGTTCGTCCAAGGCTTGGAAAGATTTTACAATGCGTTTCAAAAAGTCCGGCTTCCCATGCGCCCCCAGGATGGCCGCCGCCATGCGAACGGCAGCATTTCCGGCAACGGGCTCTTCCGAAGGGGAGGAAAGATCGAAGAGCTTCATCCTGAAGTTTGGCGTGTAAAGCGCAAAATCCTCCAAAGGCAGATGGAAAAGCGAGTGGAAATCGATAGGCCCCTGCCATCCGGTGGGGCCGTGAAAGAGAACGAGGGGAAGAATTACGGGCAGGGAGCGCGCCTGAGGGTTTTCCCTGGTATAGCGTCTCCACACCCGCACCATGTAGGACAAAAGCCTCAGGAGCATCAAAGGATCCGGGCTGCTCTGGTGTTCGAAGAGCACGTAGATGAAGCCCGGGCCGCCGGCAATGCCGACCGAGATGAGCAAATCCGCCTCGGATTGAACGTATTGAGCGTCCACGAAAGATGCCTGGAGAACTTCCAACCGTTCCATGTCCAGTTGACGCACCAGGGACCGGGGTAGATTGCTCCTTAGAAAACTCCCCGCGTTTTCCTTTTCGCCAAGCAGGTGTTTGAACAATTTGTCGTGAGGGTTGTGGATATCCTCGGGCATAACTCAGCCCATCCCTTTTGGCCGCGCACCATCTTGGGGTGCTGGATTTTCATGTACAGGCCTGGTTGAAGACAGGTCAGGCGGGTGATAGGCTCAAGGGCTACGACAGCAGATGAAGGTCTTCGCAACTCGATCAGTTTCTGCTAACGCTTTGGAGCCAGAGACGAATCTCTTCCATGCTGTCAGCTTCAAGAATCTTGTCGCTCAATTGTTCAAACTGGTTAAGCTCAAGGTCCTTTAACAAGGGAAGAAACGGCCCCGGATCCACACTGAATTTCTTGGCGATCATGTGTCCAAAGATCGCTGCCGCCGTTTTCAACTTTCCTTCCGATTCTCCTTCCTGCCGGCCTTCCTGCTTTCCTTCCTCCCTGATCTGTTCGTAAGTGGTCATGACAGCCTCCGTGATATCTTTTCCAATGGACTCAACGGCAAGATCCATGAGACTCTGTTTGGGTATATCATAAACATCGAGG
>JAJYTC010000243.1 GCA_021793275.1 Deltaproteobacteria bacterium
GGGGGAGGCTGTGAGTGCAAAAAGTAGACTTTCTGCACTCGCATAATTTGCCCGCTGTATGTGTTTTGGTCCTCGGCCGAACCCTCAGCACAACCTATTGCCATAGATCGTTTTGATCCCGATTTACGGCATCGACAAGCTCGCCGATATCACACCACCGCTTCGAGACAAAGGAGAAGGTGCGATGAAATCGCGCCCGGTGTCAGTCTGAACTCGATCGCAAATGAAGTGAGCCCGAAGCACCTAATTTGCGCCCGCTCTTGTCTCTCAAGCCATGCTTCATGAAAAACTTGGTGACCCCAAGGTCTCGCGGCTCCAAGGCCTCACAAACAGAAGCCGCATACTTATGCGTGTCCAATTTGAGGGGCCGGAACGTCTGGAGGGTTGGCTTCCTTTCTTTCCGGAATAGCCACCCTTGAAGAAAAGTTCGGTAGGCAAGCGGGTTATCCGCCTCATAATCCCGGCGATCGAACGCGCCCCCCAAAATTTTGAATCTCAGGCCATCCAGTAATCGTCTCGCAAGCCGATAGGATTTAAGTCCAGACGCCCCAGTGAAGTGTTTCTGAGTCATTTCTCCTTTCTTGCTCTCCGGGTGCTCTCTCGGTTTTCTTGCACCCTGTTGCGGATGTTTCGGGCAGGCCACCGCAGCAAATCCATTGTGCAGCATCCTGCCCTGGCAAATGGGACATCGCTTTATACCCAGAACCTTCCCGATCCATCTCAATCCCTCGGTTTGTGTCTGACTCCGTGTCTGGAGAACTATGCCGGGTAAGTCTTTAGAGGAAACAATGACTTGTTAACTTTTATGTAGAAGTCAGCGAGCTATGCTCAGGAGCTGCTCTGTCTGGCGATCATTTTTTTATTGCTCCTAGAAGAGCACTGAAGACTTCCGGCTACAGATTATCAATCCAGCAACAGGAGCTATGAAAAAAACTATCGTACATGTCTTGAGGAAGGAAACTCCTTCAAGCTCCAAAATGGTTGCTGGACTGAGAAAAATTACGTTGACGAGGCAGATCAAAAGTGTAGCGACACTGAATGTTCTATCACCAGCAAAGGCTGCTACGCCAGCAAGACCTAAAGCGAGCCATACCACATAAAGAGAAACAACCGGGACAAAAATTGCTAGAATGCCAAAAACCAATGATGCGATTCCAATCCCCTTACTCATTTCTCCCTCCTGCTTACATATCGGCCTCCGATTTCTGAAAATCCACCGATTATTCGATCTCAGCCCGCAAATTCTTGCCCCTCTTCGGGGCGCTCCCGAGCCGGATACCTGCCGTAAAGCTGGAGGGCTGGAAAACCGTGAACCGCTCAAAGCGGTTAGGATGCGCCTGGACGCTTCACCTTCCCAGCTGGTTTAGACGTCAGGTACGTTACCCCGGCAAGCTTCAGGCCGGGGTCCAGAGCTTTCGCGCCAAACGCGTCCGAAGGAGTTGGACCCTGGACTTTGGTCCGGGCTCAAAACCACTGCCGGGATTGCCCGAATCACGGCAGAAGGATTCGTCATTCTCATGGATCTTTGAACGATCCGCAGGGCAGAATACTCGTAGATTCCCGGAACTGTCAAACTCTACGAGTCCACCAGCAGAGCCGGTGGTTTACCCTATTAATCAGGGCAAATGACGGTCAATTGTCCAATTTTCTTTTTCTTACACATTTTGCTCGGGCGGTGCTCGCAAATCTCCCCTTTTTAAGATCGCCGAGGCATTCGCTTCGTTTCTTTCTCCTCTACTGTCTCATTCGTTTTCTCCCCTAAAATGCCAGAGCGTTTGAAAGTAACCACCCCCTCGAGAAGGCAATATAAGCAGTGCGCCCGTTTGCGGATTGCGCCCCCTGCGCTTGCTTTTATTCTGGACGGAAAACTTCCCTAAGCCGGTGATCAAGACATCCTCGCCGCCTTCCAACGTCTGCTTCATTAGCTCGAAAAGGGTCTTTACGATATGCGCAGATTCGACTTTGGTGAATGGTGACTTGGGGTCAGGCCTTGAAAAGGGAAATTCTGAATCTCTCGACCCATTCGACCAGCTGACACCTTGTAGCGGTCAGCCGGGTCCGGCTTCTGGAAAGCGGCCACTCCATGGCGATGCCGCTGCAGCCATTTTCCTTTTTCAAGTCCTGCCCCCAAGGCCTCACGTGCTTCGAATAGACGGGCGGATTTCCAGGGGATGAAAGGTTCTCAATCGGCCCCAACCGCCGACCCAACATCCGAAAAACGCGTCACCTCGATGGTGTCAGCGCGGAGCTCGGCGTGCCAGAGATCGTATTGCAGTTGCAGCCGCAGCCAAGTCTCGGGACTGCTCCCGAAGGCTTTGGAAAGGCGGATCGCCATTTCCGGAGACACGCCGCTGTGTCCGTTGACGAGTTCTGAGAGCGCCTTTCGGGTAACACCCAGGCCTTTGGCCGCTGCCGTGATAGTCAGAGCGAGCGGCTCAAGGCACTGATCTCGGATAATTTCTCCGGGGTGTGGTGGCTCGTGCATCTCCATGGATTCTTTCCTTTCAGGGCGGTCAGTGGTAATCGTCAAGATCGACATTTGTCGCGTTCTCGCCCGCGAAGGAGATTCATATCAGCGGGTTCCTGGCTGACGTTAAGGAAGGCCAGGACCTGCTGGATTTTCCGTGCATGCTGTGCGGAGACTCCGCTTGCGTCATTCCGCAAAAACAGCCGCTCCAACCCTTTGTGACGAAAACGAATTATCATCTATCACCTATAACGTGTCAGGTTTCACCCCTCAAGTCGCAAAAATTCCTGCCTCCTCAGATGAAACCCCTCCACAATTACTTCGGGGCAGCCTTTGAAAGAGGAAATTCTGAATCCTCCGATCCATTCGACCAGCTGTGACCTTGTGGTCTTCAGCCGGCTCACGCCTCTGAAAAGCGGCCAATCCATGACGATCGCGCTGCAGCCATTTTCCTTTTTCAAGGCCTGACCCCAAGGCCTTGCACAAATTTTGGGTTCGAACCAAGGTGAGTTGAAACACAACCAAAAAACCTGTAGAGGGGTAGGCCAAATGAAAATATCAAAGTGGGCCAAATCGAGTTGACGAAATCAGGTTTTGCCGTTTAACTCGCTTCCCTCAGGGTGATGTAGTCAACTTCCGTGCTTGGTTCCGGAATCGGCAACCCGTCTTCCCTTAAGCCCGCCAGATGCATTTCAAGCGCCTTTGTAAGGCTTTTAAGTGTGGCATCAGGGGTGCGCCCGGTCGCAATGCATCCCGGCACGTCGGGAAGGTAAGCCGAATAGTTCCTCTCTCCCTTTTCAATAACAACCGAGTATCGCATTTTTCTACCTCTCCAAATCTGCCTGTCGGAGAATGCTCTTCAAGGTCTTCGGGTGAACATCGTCGTTTAAAGCTCCGGCGACTGTCACCCTGCCCTTCTTCGTCGGGTGCTTAAATTGCCGATGGCCGCCTTCCTGGTTCACGAGAAACCAGCCGTCTACGAGCAGGATATCAATTATCTTCCTGATTTTCATTCAGTTTCCCTAATGGTGACTGGGGTCAGGCCTTGTGGTGACTTGGGGGCAGGCCTTACGAAGCGCCGCGGACCGAGTTCGCGGAATCCCCCCAATCATCGATGAGGTCTGCGCACATCCTCAATCTCAAGCATCGGGAAACCCTCATTGCTCTTTTTTATTGCTCCGCCAGTTGCGGGACGTATTCATCTTCATATTTCTCGATCAACACGGCAACAACTTCCATTAGAGACGCCAATGGATGTCTCTCGTCCTGGCCGACTTCGTCGACCAGGTTATCCAGAAAACCGACCAAGGCCTTATAATCCCGCTCGGTGTGCGGAACAAAAAGGATATCTGAAATAGAAGGCCATACCTTGGCGGCCTTTTGCATTTCCGAGGCGAGCATGGCTACTCCTTCCATTTACTTTTGCCGTATTCTTCATGCGTCAGTACAGCCCGGATATACACTTTTCTCCGGATATAATGAATGGCTGCAATCAGCCTTACTTTATTGCCGCCCACGTTGAAAACCGTGAGCCTGCCCACTTGATCGGCCTCTGGAAAGATTTCTCGCAACTCGGCAAAAGAGTCGAAGTTTCGTGAGGTGAGGAGGTGGTACCAACGCTGGAGAGCAGATTCGGATTCAGGATGCGCTTCGGCAAAATCATTGAGTCTCTTTCGTGTAATGACGTGCATCGCCATTATCCAGGAAACGTTCTGATCGCAGGCAGTCCAAACGGGTCTCTCGGGATAAGCCGCCCCGATTTGGCCCCGGCCGGCGCTCTCAACCACTTGTAGATGAAAGGATACACACATCAACGGCCGACGTCAATTGACAGGTCTCGATCATCTTGGAGGCCTCAGGGAATGTCCGCGCTTTGTAGAACCAATCCACTGTCACCTCCTCCATGCTGCCTGATCGTGTAGGGTATTTCAACACTTAGCGCACGGAACGTCCGGGGGCCAAGGGTGATAATAAATGGAAAAGTGGGTTGTGTCCATTTGTAAGTACCCGAAAATTCACGAGTGACTGCTTAACCCTACAACGACATTTATTTCTTGACTGTTAACGGGATCTCAATATTGTGCTCTCCAAAACCTTAGCCAAGGAGGAGCAGTCTATGTCGCCACTTTGCCGATGCCTTGATGAACCTTGTCCGGCACTTCCATAATTTAGTGCACCGCGAATGAACGCAAATGGACGCGAATACGTAGAGAGTGACCTGAGCTATGAGGCTGTTGGCTGCGCAATGGCCGTCATCAACGCGTTTGGGGCACGGTCTTCGTGAAAAGACC
>JAJYTC010000051.1 GCA_021793275.1 Deltaproteobacteria bacterium
CTAATTTTTCAGCAACTTAAATTCATATTTATGATAAAAAGGTAGGGTCTTACGTGTTGGCTGGACTTAACTGATTGACTTTACAATGGAAATACGCTTCCAGATACAAGAAGTCTTAAACTCCTGTTTGAAGCATTGGGGCGAGATTGAAAGGAGGCGAGGAAATCCAACGTTGACCAGTCTTGAGAACCTCGCAGCCACACTGAAGGTCTCGATTGTTCAGCTTTTTGGATACGAATCGGAGAGACTATCACCCGAGCAGGTCACACACGGGACGTGGATTATGCATAAAAGTCGCGTAAAAACACCCCTATAGCGCGTCAGGACGCATATTTTTACCGCCGACCCCGATCTCGCCCCTGAATTGCCGCTATAAAGTATGGGCCGAGAGGAGAGGCGACTATCTGCGCCGCGCCGTCGCTGTAACTGGTTGCCCCTCTTCGGCGGCTGATTCTCGTTTAAATACGCCAATTGGCGGATTTATCTTCCGGATGCGCAAAATAAACAGGCCTTGGTCGAGCCGAACCCTTCGCTCCCTCCGCGACCAAATCCGCCCTCTGTTTGGCGTGTGCGGCCATCGGGGGAAAGAGCCTCTTCCGATTGGCGACCACCCGGCAATATGAACGTTAAGTTCAGACCCCCAACCGCCGTACACATATTCCTTCGGATGTATCGCAACAACCTGGCAATCGTGCTGTAAAGGTCCGCTCCGCGATGGGGACTATGCTATGAGGTCTGCTGACTAACCAAAGGATCAAAGGATTACTCTGTCAGTATCCTTGAACCTCCGCATCAAAAGCATTGAATGAAGGGCGCTCTGCTCAGAATTGAGGGAATGGAGAGAGTACGGAGGCAGATAAATGTGTGTAAGGATCATTATTCCGAAATAAGTAGAGTTATTTTATATCTTCTAACTGATATCATGTACACTACTTTCTGGCGATAGTGGTTATCCGTAGTACCCAGTTAATGTAGCCATTTATCCCGCTATTTATCTCTTGACATTTTTCAACTATATGCATAGAAAAAGTATAAGGGAAACTGCAACTCCACCGCGCGACCTTACTGAAGGTCGCCGTGTCGTCGAAGCGCCTACCCCTGCTTCGAAGGGATAACGGCAATTGCCCATTGGCACTGAATCTACACCCCTAAGATAGAGCATTGCTGCATGCTTGGATTTCGAAGCATAGTGCGACTCTGAAAAGGGCCGGAACGTGTAAAGGAGATTAACCATGTTGTCAATGGTCGTACCATATCCCGGACGGCCGACAACACCAGCTACAGGAGCCTTGCCCAATGAGCCTGTTACTCAAAAGGCTGGCCCTTGCCGTCTGCGTGCTATCAGTCGCGCTGCCCGTTCAAGTGTATGGGTTCCAGGTGAGAGTCAGTGCGTATGCAGCCGATCCGCGATGTACGAAGCGAATTAATCCTGATATCACCGCATCCGAGCATCGAATAAAAAGGCAGGATTATTATCGATTGATCGCCCTTTCACCGGATCTTGCCCGACGTTTTAGATTCGGGGACCGTTTCCGCCTGCAGATTAACCACAAGGTCTATAATGTAAGATACCAGGATAAAATGCCAAAATCCAAGCCTGGAAGAGTCGATTTTCTTTTGCCCTCAATCAGGAGCTGTAAAAAGTTTGGCATCAAAGAAGCGATTCTCACCCCAGTCAAGAGAAGATGGTGAAATGGATCAAACCGGTACTGGGTCATGCCCTTTGATACGCAATATGAAACAATGACAATCAAGGGCGCCTATTGCGTCAGCGACTTTGCGGTTCCGTTTTCGACAGTTGATTGCGCAGCCGATCTGAAAACTCGTCTTGAAGGCGGCTATTATACGATCGTCATATCGGACGATCGGCAGCGCCCGGACTGGTTGAGGCCCAGTATCGATTGGCTGCCGTGGGGGGATGAGCAGTATCCCAAGGCAGTGGATTTCCGAAACATGCTGCCTGCGACCGATTTTCACTATGCGGTCCAAGATGCGTGGCCCGACTGCGCGTTTGATTTCACATTCCCGAACATTCCAGATCGAAGCGTTCTGGACAAAGCGGGGCAATGCGCTCAGGCAGTGATGGGTGATTACTACCCGGTCGCCGTCTGGTGCGATAAGTCGACGTTCATCGCCGGCGGCAGGCAGGATAGCATCAATGAGCCATGACAGAGAACAGCCCCCTCGGCAGTTGCGTCGGCATCAGGCCAGGTAGCCGGGATCGTTCGCGGCGGTCCCGGCCCGGATATGCAAACTATCGGGGCGCGGGTCGCAAGAGGGTAGCTGTCCTCGGACATCGGGGCACGCGACGTTTTCCATGTTGTTGGCGCAGTCCCACCGGTTGGGCCGGAATCCAGCGCCGCAAATCACTTGCCACTTTCCCCAGGCCATAAATTTGGGAGAGATTAGCCGGTCAAGCTGTTATCTCTGTTAATACTTTTTATTTTTCTTTTTCATATCAGACTGATTTAATTGATATTTCATGATTTAGAGGTCAAAAATAACAGTGAATAACAGCATGAGTTAACAGCAGTGAACAGCGAAGGGTGCAGTGAGCAGTGAAGAGTGATGGATGAAGAGTATCTCGCCGGGGGTCCGTATTGTTAGGGCGGTGGGCACGATGGTAACCGCCGGCTGGTGGAAGAGCGTAGCGATTCTTTCAAAGAACGACGTTACCGAGTGAGGCGGGCCATACGCCTGTCCTTCGATTCCGTTTGAATCCACAAGGCTTATACCACGAAGGTTTTTCCAGCCGCAAAGCGGCAACGAGAAAAGGCAAACGCTTCGCGAAGGCAAAAATTAAAAGTAAAAAGGCAGAAAGCAAAAGGCAACCAGAAGCGGTCCGGATCAGGGAATCCGGGTTGCCCTTGTATTAAGATTGGCGGGCGCGGTAAGTTGAGGGCTACGCACCAGGGCGCTGGACCGAGAGGGCGGACTCTTCGCCAACCGACTTCTGTCCTCCGTTACAGAGACTGGCCATAAAGAGAGCAGTACTGGAACAGACCTTGTTGCGGCCTCCTTTTTTCGCCCGGTACATAGCTTCATCCACCCTGATGAAAGGAGCTTCCGGTTCGGTATCTGAAGGCATTACCTCCGTTACTCCCAGACTAACGGTAACGGGTATTGTCTCATCATGGTAGTAGAACCGGGTGTTTTCAATTCGGCGCCTTATCTTTTCGGCGACATTTTGCGCGCTTCTCGAATCACTTCCATGAAGAATGGCTATCAGTTCCTCGCCTCCGTAACGCGCCAAGAAGTCGGATTTCCTCAGAGTAGACTTTATGCGTTGAGCTATTTCTTTCAGGCATTTGTCGCCCGCCTTATGCCCATAATTGTCATTAATTTTTTTAAAATGATCGATATCTATCAATATGAGGCTAAATCGCTCCGAAGTCCGTTTATACTCTCTCAGACACTCTTTTATGTGTAAATCATATGATCGTCTATTGCTTATCTTAGTCAACTCGTCAAGCAATACTTCTTTTTCTAACACCTCCGATCTCTTCCTTATTTGTAATAATTCTTTCTCATATGATTTGAGATTATTCTGGAGTTCTACTATTTTTACATCCGCCTCTATTGCTCTACGTTCATCTGATTTGCGTTTATCATCGATAGATTCTGAAATCATTATTAACTTCGAATGGATCAAATTACGAATATCTGCTTCATCTTTATTAGGTCCCATCGCGTGATGAATATCCGTGGTGTATGATGAAATATCAGTATAGAATTCGTTACTTATCTTGCAGCTTTCTCTGTTAAATTCCTGATACTTTGATAACTGTTGTTCCATCTGATATAGGTCTTTACTAAGCTCAAAAAGAAAATCATTTGAATAATCAGTATCTTTAACAGCCATATTTATTAGTTCGCCGACCATTGCACCGACTTGTTTTCCAAACCTGCCGAGGAGATTTAACGATCGACACTCGCAAATCTCCTCCTGCAACAGGCTGAATCGAGTTTCATTGTCGCCCTTTATCGCCGGGGCAAGTCCATCAAGTATGCACAGGAAAGCCTCTCGCAGTTCCGGCAACTGTTCGAGTTCCAATTCCTTATGACCGGCCGGAGCCTGCGGCAGGGTATAGCATAATTCGCCACAGACGGTGGACGGCTGCTGTCCTTTTATGTTCGCCTGAATATCGGGCGCCAGCAGGGAAACGATTTCCTCCCTGGCGGCGAAAATCTCCTTTAGACTCGCGCAATTAAGCGGCAGTCTTTTGCTGGAGAATTCTTTCAGGATACCCATCACTGCTTCAGATAGTGCCTCAGCCGGCTCCATTGGTCCCCATCAACGGTATTAGACAGTGAATAGACAACGCGAGGCATCGACCCGCCGATCTGTTCATCGGCCCCAAAAGTTCCTCGCACTCATACACTTGCTCACTATTTCGGCCAAAATCTCTAAAGCGTTAAGACAAAATTTATTCCATTTAGAGTAATCGGACGGCTAACCACATTTTCTCGGGGGATTTCCCGGTCGCAAAATTTGTTTGAGCTGTGCCTGATAGGCGCGCAGGCTAAATTCCTGATTCGAAATATGGAATTATTTGCGGGACACAACACTGGCAATCATAGATAAAAGTGAGCGCAGGTCGGTCAAACCCTGGCCAATTTTTATTGACGGTGACCTAGCGAACTTGTCCGATCCTGGAATTAAGGAAGTTTCTCAAACTGTACTGCGTGCCTATTTTCAGTTTCCTGCGGATATTCTTGCGGTGAGTACGAACCGTGTTTTCCGAAATATGCAGATGAGCCGCAATCTTTTCAGTCGTTGCGCCGTTTCTTATAAGGGAGGCGACCCGCATTTCGGCTGATGAGAGAACCATAGCGACGTTAGAGTCGACCGCAAACCCTGAGGTAAGGTCTTCAACCTGCAAAGTAAGCATATCGAATTGGGATTCGAACTCCTGGAGCGCTTCAGAATTCTTGAGCTTGGCGACTACGGGCAGTATGATGCTCCTTAATTTCAGAGCCGCTCGCTTCTCGATTTCTTCTCTTTCCCGTTGCATGTTTTGGACAAAAACCGCAAGTGCTTTGTTGGTTTCCAAGAGCTGAGCATTCAAGCTTTCAAGGCGCTGCTGCTGATCCAGCAGTTTTGAGCGGCTATATTTAAGGTCATCGGCGAGTTTCTTTAATTCACGCTCTTTTTCGAGGACCGTTAAAGCCCTGAAAACCGAATGACGCAAGAGTTCATTGCGAAGTGGCTTTTCGAGGAGGTCGAAAGCACCGTGTTTCAGCGCCCGAATAGCCTCATTTTTATCGGCCGGCTCAGTCATTACCATGATTTTGGCGTCGCCAGCCACCTGCGCAATCATAGGCAGACAACAGACACGTGATATAAAAATATCGAGCAGTACTATATCGAACTTATTGCGCACGATGCATTGAACAGTGGATTCCGAATGCGTGAACCCCTTCGCTTCCAGCCCCCAGCTTTGAATCGTCTGAATGACAGATTCCACGACGTGCCGGTCGTCGCCTAAAAGCGCGACATTGTATTTACTGAAAGCTTCCATAACGCTCACTTTCAATACAATTTTTTAATCCGAATTGTCGATTACTTCGAAAAAGAAAAACCAGAAAAGATACTTGGAGGAAAACCGTCTAAAGCTCTCTCCGGGACTTGGCTCCTCGGAGGATTGATGGCTTAAATTCATTCTTGCGCTAAAATAAGAAGACTGAGTGCAGTGTCAAGTATGAATGATTCGATCCAGGATTGTGTCATAAAGCAAAAGCAGAAGAAATCTCCCGGAAGGCAGAGGAAAGAGCCAGGATTTCCGCCCCCGGCATAAGCATTCGGAGACCGGCGCTCCGCGGCAATCATCCATGAGCGGGTTGGGCCTCGTTTCCACTGTCCCATGTAGGGATATCCCGTATTTTAAGACCCAGTGCCGCTATTATTCGAAGTGAACGAGCCGAAGCCCCCCCCTCCACTCATAAGCTGCCATTGCAACCACTTATTACTTACCGTGCCGGCCCCTCCGAGTATCGAGCCTGCCGTGTCCCAGCCTTCCTGATCCTGGTACAGCCGGCTCTGTGCCCCGTAACTTTCCGCCTGGTTTATGTCGTTCCATGCCTGGACATGGGCGTTGTACTTCATGGTTTGGGCATTAAGCTCTCCCAGCTCGGCTGCGCTTGACCGGACATCCAGCGCCGATCCCGAATTCGGGTCAACCCCCATCGCGCCGTAAGCCGCTCTCATACTTCCGATCCGGGCGCCGGTCTGTTCTTTCTGCGCCTCTTCCTTTATGGTCCCCTGCTCAAGGGCCATGTTGGCATTTTGCTGGGCGATGATCTGGTTATTTCTCGCGACCTGGGCCATGTAGCCGGCAGACTGTGCCGCCGCTTCACCCTGCATGACCGATCCGGTAACACCGGTTACGATCGAACCGGCCGCCAGATAGGGCGCTGCCGCCGCCATTACCGGGGCTGCAAATCCCATAGCTCACTCCCTTCGCAGTGATTAGTGAGTAGTGACTGGAAAAAGCTTTTCTCTAATCACCAGTCACTGCCTTTTTGATTTGCGCTCTATAAAACGGTTTGCCAAACGGCCCCCAGGGCTCGGGACCCGTCAGTGTAAAACCCAGCCACTTCACCCACTTGATTCCCCGCTTGTGCCGCGCGTCCACCATTTCCACAAGCACGGGGAAGATATCGAGCATCCGGTTCAAATACTCGTCGCAGTCCTTTAAAAATCGGATTGCATACTTCCGAAGCTCAGGGGTCGAGAGAAACCATGGCGCACCCGTTCCGCTCAAAATCCCGTCCATAGGCATTACGCCGAACATGCAAAGCGGCCTGCGCTCCGGTATCTTAAGCCCGGTCCATGCCGCAACCGAATGCTCAAGCCCGAGCGTAAGCGCCTGAAGCGGCCCCAGCCCCATAGCCGCGCATTCCTCGCGGTCTTCCTCGCTCATGTTGTTCGCCATCCAGAAAAGGTGATCCGGATGGGCCGGGATGATAATTTTCACTTCGCTTTGCTCCATCGAAAGTCGAGAGTTTGAAGGTCCAAGGTCAAAAGCGCTAAACTGCCTGCCTTTGACTTTTCTGACTTTCGAACTACCCCGGACTATCCCCTAAACCTATCTCCGGGCTTATCCCCAAAATCGTGCACGGGAGCGGCTGGTCCGCCTGAATACAGATATTATCGTCAACCGTGTACTGCTGATAGACGATCACCCTCTGCGTCCCTGTCGTCAGCGGAACAGGACCGCCCATATTGACGCTCGAACTCCACTCTTTTATCTCCGTCAGGTTCGAAAAATTCGGACCTACCTTCAGACCTCGAGTGTCCTGTACCTTCAGGGCAATCGCCTTTAGCGTCTTGCGATAGTCGATGGCCTGCATCGCCATTCCCTGCGGCATCATTGGAAGGCTTTGCATCTGCGCCACATAAGCCAGCCCTACAGTTATCCTGCTCGCTGGCGCCGGGATCGAAACGCTGCCGTTCACCACCACCCCCTGAGGCATCACATTTCCATCGGCAAGGATGCTTACCGTCGCCCCGTTCAAATGGTCGAGTCCGGAAACGGTCGTTGTCGCAACTCCTGAGTAGTGGAGCGCTGCGTCCAAAAACCAGGCCTTCGTCACGTCGGAAGCGCCTGGAGTCCCCATGTTCCTCGAATCCATCCGCTCCACGTACTTTACTGGTTGCCCACCGTTTATTCCAGGAATCGTTCTTTCCACCACGAAGTAAACCGAATCGACATTAATCCCCGCGAGCTGCTGTTCCGGAATGCTCGCCACACTCAAAAACCGATCGCTCCCCGAATTTCCCGGCGAATCATGGTGAGCCCATGCGTAGACGTTTTGCTCCTTGAGGTACGTAAAACTCAGCACCACTCCGTCGTCTCTTACCGTCCATATCTGGTACCAGGGCTGCTCGGCGTAAGCCCATCTCACCATATTGTGGCCGAAGAAAAGATGCTGTGCGAGAACGCTCATGTCGGTCCCCGTGTAAACGTTCATCCAGAAATTGTAGGCAAGATCCCGAACGATCGATCCTTTGGCCTGCACGTACAAAATATCGTAGTTGACAACTATCGGCGCAAGGTCGGCTGTCCCTATCCACGTCTGCGGGATTACCACTGTATTAGTGGGCGTAACCGGCTCAGGCTGCGTGATGTAGCCGGTAAGGATTCTCCAAATACCCCCGGATGTGAATATGAGAAGGTCGTTCATCGGGACCAGGTGCTTTATCGCATTCACCTGCTGGGCGGCAATCGTTAGAGTTATAGCGTCTGAATCCTTGGAAGGGTTCGTTACGTCCATGTTGCTGTAGTCCGCCGGCTGCGTCATCCAGATGGTCTGCGGCGAATTAAGAGAACCCGCAAAGCACTTTCTTTGCTGGAAATAGCAGACGCAGGAAGGGTAATTTCCCGAAGGGTTGATCGATGCGCTAAAGCTCGCCCCGGAGCCTCCTGCCTGAGTGAAAACGAGGGTGTCTCCGTCAACATATCCCTCGCCTCCAATTGCATCACAGCTAACTTGGACCTGCGTAATCACTCCGTTTACGATGATGGGGATAAACGTGCATCCAGAACCTTTCCCGGACGCCGTTGTAACTGAGACCTCACCGAAATAATTCTGCCCCAGTGAATCAATCGTCGCCGTGACCGTCTGAAAAGAGCTGGGGCTATTCATGATGACGATCGGGCTGACGTTTATGTGGCCACTTGCACCGCTGCCCGCGTTTCCGGCGACGATCCTGGGCGCCTGGTAATTCTGGCCGCCGTCTTTAACCGTTACCGCCGTGATAACCCCGTTTTCGACGGTAGGCATCAAAACGGCCCCGCTTCCAGTAAGGTCGCTTGCATAGAGGGTCGCGTCAAACGAATAACCCGACCCTCCGTTTATGACCGATACCGTCGTAATCGGCCCGCAGTTGAAGGGGTCGGTGTGCGTGGGAGGGGCCTGCGAAAAATCGGGAGCAATTTCCGTATCGGTAAAAGTCGTCGAAGTGGTCCGGCCTATGTATCCGTACATCGCCCCCGAAGGAATGGACTCCGTTTGAGGGTTTGCCGCATAGACATAATAGAGGTCCGCAGCGGTCTCCGCCTGCCAGGAAATAACGTTTTCGCTCCCTGTGTCCGAATCGAGCAGGTTAGTCTGAATACTTACCGGCTGTGATGCAAGGGACTGCTCGGGAGGCGAAAGCGAAACCGCCGTTACAACGTATGAGTAATAGAACGTCTGACCGCTCGGAGAGTTGACGCCTGCGTTGTGCGAAACGCTAAGCCCGGTCGGTGGGGAAATCTTTGCAGCAAACGATATCCGGCTCATCCCCCAGACCCAGTGCTCGGTCCTGCTCAAGTCCTGCGGAGGATAATTCGGATGGCAAAGGGTCAGTACGTCGTTTGACTGCGTCCATTTGATGTCTGCAACATCGCTGCCCGCATACGGGGTTACGAGCGTATAGACTCGCGCAACTGCGCCTCCTGAGCCTGAGTAAGTCCCGTACCCTGTGGTATTAATCGCTCGGCCGTCCAAGTCGGTGAGAGAAAACGTCGTTTCTGTGGCGTTAATGACCAGGTACTGTCTCCCGGCGGTAGAATCGAGCATGGTCCCTGTACCTGAGATAGAAACCTGATCTCCATTGCTGTATCCATGTGGCGCTCCCGTTGTAATAACACCCGGGTTGGCGCCGGCAACTGAGGAAATGAGGAAAGCCGGCTCCAACACATAGCCGCCGTTCATGATGACGCGCATGTACTGGTGACCGAATTCCAGGATGTATGTCTGGATCAGATTGAACTGGAACGGGATGAGATGAACCGGATTGCTCGAATCCCTGCACCTTCCGACAAACATAGTGCCTGCACGGTTGCTGATTCCGCCCTGGGGCCAGACGAAAAAGTTCCGAAGAAGCCTGGCTCCTTCATGGTACTTGTCTAAATCAACCCGGGCGCAGAGCGCCGGCGCAAGCTCGCCCGCCGCATAGGAAGGCTGTATGAAATTTACAGGCATCGTTCGCTCCGTTTACGGAAGTCGGAGGTCAGAGGTCGGAGGCCAGTAGAGGCCCTTTGCGAA
This sequence comes from Deltaproteobacteria bacterium, assembly GCA_021793275.1. Taxonomy (GTDB): domain Bacteria; phylum Desulfobacterota; class Syntrophobacteria; order Syntrophobacterales; family Syntrophobacteraceae; genus SbD1. Next base: position 10,036 of record JAJYTC010000051.1, read on the forward strand.
ATCCGACATCCGATCTTCGCTTACAGATTCAACATAAATCCCCGAACGCTTACGCCAGGCGTGCCGGAAACGTTGCTGTTTTTGTACCAAAAGGCGTTTGGCGTAAGAAACGGAAGCTCGAACTGCCCCTGTCCCGCCGCCCCTGTCACGGGCGCATACATTACGAAATAATCGTTTGCGCCGTCCGCACTGAACCCGAACGAGGCTTGCCCGGACTGCGAAAAGAAGACGATCTGAAAAAGCCCGGCCATGGCAATCGGAGGAAAAGGCCCGGTGCTGTACTCGGTGTAAGAAGCCTGCAAAGCCAGCGTCACAGTCTGCGGAACGTCGAACAAGAACTTGTTCCCGAACTGGTGAAACTTGCTGAAGCACGCATTCGAATCGGTAAGAACGCAACCTACGAGCCTTGCGTAGGTATAGCCGTAAATGTAGGTCTTGCTAACATTGGCCCACGAACCGGCAACCGAAAGCATAACGTTAATGTGAGTCCCGTCACCGATCGTCCATATGTAATACCACGTATTTGCAGCGAGAGATCCCGTATCGAGGCCGCCTGCCCCAAGCGTTGTCGCGTCAAGGGGCGCCGGGAATATTGCCGACTCCGGGCCTGCAGCCCAGGTCTGGCAGAGCTTTACGCCCACAGCGTTTGCCATTGTGATAGAAACCGAGGTTACCTTCAGTTTCGTGTTCGGGGTCGTCTCGTCATTGGTGATGATCAGACCGGTTATCGGGGGTAAAATCGCCGGCACCATCGGCGCCGAATCGATAACGTACACATAGGTTCCGTCTGTCACGCAGTCGAGAACGTCTCCTCCGACAAAAGTAACGCTCTGGCCCTGGTGGCCTACTATGCTTCCTGAGGCAAGCCCCTCTTCCCACGTCGCAAAGGCAATCGTGGTGTATGTGTCGCCGATTATGATCTTAAAGAAGTTTCCGGCCGTCATGTCGGAAAAGCCGGTAATCGTCGTCGCCTGCGTGTTTGCGGTCTTATAGACCGAATGAAGGCCGGCGAGGCTCTGCATCGCAAGGTTTGCAGGGAAAGTCACCGGCTGAATTATGTATGGGGCAAGGTTCGAGGTCTCACTTACCTGCGTTGCGAGCTGCTGTGTCTGCATCGTGAGATTGTCCAGCGCTTGTTCCACTACGACCGGCCACATCCCGCCCTGGTTCTCCAGACTCGTGTTCTGCTGGTAGGGCACAATCCTCTGGATGGTAATGGTCCATCCGGTCACAAGCGGGCCTCCAGGCGGCGAGTATGTGACAACGCCTCCGGGTGTTGGATTCGCCGCCCCCGGGATACCGTTTCCGATCCCGGTGACCGAATACTGCGAGGATGAAAGAATCGTTGTCGCGGGAGGAGAGACGTTGTTGTCGGTTATCGACACCTGGAGATATGCCGCATTGGCCACGGGAAAGGGATACGGAAACTGCGTGGCCGCCCCGTTCCCCTGATATATCACATAGCTTTGGGAGGTTGTGAGCATTGCAAGTTACCTTTCATAGAACTTCAGGGAATCTACTGCAAATTAATGTCTAAAGGTAAGATATCCAAAGTCGGAACTACCGCATTGACTATTTGCAACGTATCGCTCGGTCCAAGTATAAATGATCCCGAGACAAGTCCGGTTGATATCGTCGTCGAGCCTCTGATAATGCTTATGGCCGATACGGTTCCTCCGGTTACGATGGCCTGCACCACTTTTTTCGACTGATTTTGATAGGAATATGTCCCTGTGCTTACGGTAGGCGTCAAGACGGTCGCCAACGGCTGGGCTTGCCCTGATGCCGTGCAGTTGACCCACCCGGCTGCGAGCACTTGGATAACTATGTTACTCCTCACAGGAGTTCCTGCTTCGACATTTATCCCTAAATATTCTCTCAGGCGGGTGATGGAATCAGTAATGGACCCGGAAGCGGCTATTTCTTCCGGGGATTCGAAGTAATAAAGACCGTCTGGAAAACCACGCAACGATGCCTGACCTGGAATATATGGGGCAAATATCAAGTGATTAGTCGAATTTGTATAGGTATAGGCAAGCAGGCCAATATTTCGTAAATACTGCCCGCCGCTGACAATCCTGACCCACAATTCGAATTTAACGCGGTTTACGCCCGGCACCATCGAACCGTCATTGTCCCATAATTGAATATTCCCGATGGACGCAAACGCGGTGGAAGGGGTAAGCGCCCCTACTGTCGTGATATTTATCTGAAAGCCCGGGTTAAGTGTCTGCACGGTAAAATTCAAACGCGGGTCGCACACTTGATAAAAATTAACACCGGTCGGAAGCGTCCCTGCCGAACCGGTTTGCGGGCCGCCACTGTAATAGTTGACAGATGAAGAGCCGGTCAAATTTACGTTTGGCCCATTGAGGGTTTCGGAATTATTTTGGATTGTGATATTTTGACGCATCCACGCAGCCAATACGGCCCCGTTGAGCATCGCGCCATAAGCATCGGGGTGTACCGCTCCATCCGTATAGGCTCGCGGCGCCGCCACCATTGGACCGGAACCGAGTGTTTGCGATACATCTACGGTATACGTTCCTATCTCTCCGGTTCCGCTTCCAAGGCCGGTGATTATCTCTGGATATTGCGGAGAACCACTTTGCCAAATTTCATCGCCCACTGCAAGCGAGCCCATTGTCTGGCCTAAATATGTACCCATTGCCGTGACGGTAAGAGTTGTTCCTGATTGACTGCCTGTAAACGGGACGCCTTTTGGCATTGCCGGGGCCGATGGGTTTTCATAGACACTTCCGAGATTAACCCCCCAGATGCCATTTTGACCTCGAAACGAGCAAATATAGGAGGTAATCTGCTGCCAATTCACTACAAGCGCAGAGGTATTGTAAAGAAAGGAGGGTCTTGGAGAAAGCAGCAGTATTTTCACATTCGGGAAAAACGATCTGACAATATTTATCCAGGTTTGAATCTCCGATTCCATTGTCGATACGCTTGTCCCTGCCGCCAAATCATTTTCAACCAGCGAAGCGCCTATGACCATATCCGGTATCACGCCGTTTTGCTGGAGGAATGGCAGCCATTGCATGTTGGGCGAAGTGCTTGCAATTTCACTGTTGATGGTGGCTAGCGTAGCCCCGGAGTGACCAAAATTGCCATACATATCAATGTTGCCGGCGCCGGAATATTGCGTGACTCCGTCTGTAGTCAAGGTGTCTGTAAATTTTCGGAACTCAAACTTACCGGGGGCCTGCATCATAGCGTCTACTATTTCTGATAGCTGCGAAAATTGATCGGGATTGTAGCCATTGATTTGTGCATTCGTGTTGATGGAATTTCCGCAGGTCACTATCCGCAGTGGAAATTGCGAGATGATGGGAACGGGTAAATTTAGATTACCATTCCCATCATTTTGAATTGTGGCAGGGTTATCAGCACCTATATTTATGGACCCGAATTTCCAGTCGGTAGAACCACTCTGGTCGTGCGAGCTCGAACCCCCTCCACTCCCAAACGGCCCCGCATAGACCGCAACAGCCGTAAGCAAAATGGCAAAAACTGCCGCGAGGATTTTCCTCATGGTTTCCTCCTATGCATAGAACGACAGCGTCACAATGCCCGCCGTGTCGCTCACGATGCTTATATAGCCGGCGCCTGCGCAGTTTCGACTGTCGGGCATGCGCTCCGGAGCGCTTCCATCAAGGATATTTCCACCCGGGACCGATATCGTCGAGTTAACGAACTTGATGTATTGGTTCGCCCCCGGGATCGGCCCGAATACGACCAGGTTGGCGCCCGTAGGAATCTGAATTTGCTGGCTCGTATTCGCCGCCAGATCAACCGCATATATCGTGTCCGAAGGCGGAAGATTGCCTATCAGCGGGTTCATAAACCCATCCAGGCCCTGAATTGCTCTTATCATCGCTCGCTCCTTTCAGGCGCAGGAAATTGAAAGTGCAAAGGGCACAAATCGCAGCTCAAAAGAAACGTACTCTGTGCCTTTGACTTTCTGACTGTTTGACTTTCGACCTTTACTCATCATCGTCCATGGGATATGGAAACATTCCCGCAACCGGCATTCCGCCCCTTGCCCTGATCCAGTCGGGCGTGTGGTTCGGGCTCAAAGGCTGCTCGTTTCCGTCCACCGCCCTTGCTTGCGTCGCCAGCGCCTGTGCCTTGGCCCACAGGTCCCTATCCATCTGCTTGTCACCGATGAGCGCCCCCACCAGGTGAGAGGCCAAAGCGTACACAAAAGCCTCCGAAAACTCGTCGTCCCAGAGTTCCGAATTATCTACGAGGCACGTATAGACGATCAGCGCGTTTTGGATATTGCTCAAAATGACCTTGATCCGGTTTCCGCTCGCATCTTTATCCATCGCGATCCGGTAGGGCGCCCGGCTTTCCATCGACATGCCGCCCATGCCGGGGAAAAGGGCCGAAGCGTTCACCACTCCCGGCCAAAGCTGCGCCACTGTCCCGGCGTTTTGGGGCTGGTCGAACGGATATTTCACCTGCCGAAGCCTTACGCAATCCTGAGGCCATGCGTATTCATACTGCCATGAAACGATCTGAGCGGGTGTAGTGCCGGCGAGGTTTGCGGCGTTTATCGGCACAAGGGGAAGCGGCGCCGTCCCGTTCGGGTTTTCAGGCGTCCCGGGAGCCGCGGCAAGGAGCGCCCCCTGGACGGTCGCCCTTGCAAACGACCAGGGCGCAAGGCGGAGCATAGCCCGGCAGCTCGCCTCGAAATGGAGCGTGCAGGCCCGGGCCTCTGGACTCGCCTCAACCATAGAAGCAATGGAGGACCTTGTCCCGATAACCGAAAGCGCACGGTTGCAGATATCTACGTTACTTGGCACGCATTGCTCCGTTTCACTCCGCAACAAGTCAAAAGTCAAAAGGCGAAAACGCGGAGTTTTTATTTTTGCCTTAACCCTGAGTTTCCTGCCCGCGCATCATAGGATACATCCGGTCAAGCATAGCGGCTTGTTCCATACCTTCGGCGTGGTCCTGCGTCTCGCGTGCGTTTTCCTGTGTTTCGAGGTTCAGGTGCTTTGCGGCCTCAAGCGCTCGCCGATGTCGCTCAGGGTTTTTCCTTATCGCATGCGCGTGTGCAAGGTGATGCGCGTCCTCTTCGGCCTTGCGGGCTTCCTCATCGTTCCAATCAGCTTTGTGGACTTCAGCTACAGCCATCGATTGCTCCTTTCAGTCGCAATGAGTCAAAAGTCGAATGTACTGAGCTTCCTGCTTTTGATCTTTGACTCTCCGACTTTTGACCTTTGTGACTTTGGACCTTATCCTAAAAGCGTCTTCCCGCTCGCGGTCGTGTTGGCTTTGGTCTGTAATCCCTGCGGCCCGGTAAGGATCGTACCGGAGGCCCCGTACTCCATTGCGGCGAGCTGCTCATCGTTTGCCGCTGCGTTCTTTACGCCGCGGTCGGGCAAGCTTGGAGGAGGAGGCGTGACCGGCACAGGCGGAACTGATATGCTTGGCGCTCCCATTGCTCGCTCCTTTCAGTCGTGAGAAGTAAAAAGTTAAAAGTAAAAAGGAAAGCGTTCGGAAATCGTTTTACTTTTGCCTTCGCGAAGCGCTGCGGTCTTCGGACCTTCGCCCGCGGTCGCGCTCTGCGGTCTTCTTCTTGCTTTCCCCGATGCCAGGGTACGTCTCATGCACCTTGCGCTTCACCTCGGCTTTTTGCGCAGGAGTCCCGAACTGAGAGACACGCGCCAGGGCGTTTCTCGCGTGCGCCTCATCCTCGATCGGATACCCTCCCTTGCCGCCGGACTTACGCTTCCCGGGGAGCGCAAAATCACTTTTCGGGATTCTTTTTCGTTCCTTTGTCGTCAGCCTCGCCATCGGAAATTTCCTCCTCGATCCTGTTTTTCATGGCGCTAAAAAGCTCGATAGGCTTCATGCCGTACGCATCGGCGTTTTTCGCCGCAATCTCAATGATGTATATGAGTTGGTCAGAGGAGAGTTTCATAGGGCTCTCCACTCGCCACACCAACCGCACCCCTCAACGCGGGGGAACATCGAGCAGTTGGAGACCGCTACATGAACGGGAGGCAATCGCTGGCAAACGCCCGTCCCATCAACATCCTGGTAACAAAAGCAGTTGCTGCAACTCTGATTGTCTTTCATCTGGTCACCTTGCTTGCTGGCCCAAGCCCTTCATGAGAATGCTTTCCGAACGCGTCCCAAATGTCCTCCAGTGCCTGGCAGCTGCGCTTGTCGCGCCTTTCGCATTCGCCTTTATCCTGCTTCCAGTCCAGCTTGTCTTCGAGCTTTGACAGACGCTGGAGGATCATCACGAGCAAAAGGCTCATCAGTGCCCCGAAAGCACTTATAATCCCGGTAAGTACATCGACGGCCGTCATGCTGTCGCCGCCAATCTATTGGCCAACCGACGACATCTGCCGGGGGCTTCCGCGGCGAAGCGGCTTTGCAGGATTGATTGAGCCGCCTTCTGCCAGTTACGTTCCATAATAGCTGCCCGCAATCGCAACCAATCCCAAAGCTCGTACATGAGATCGAAGGCCATGTTTACGAGTACCCGCTGGGCATCATCGGGAAATCCGGAAAACCCATCAAAAATCTGTTCACAACATGTAATTGCCGCTTCTATGTCCTCGGAAAACCACTCCTTTATGAGTCTGTCAGGGATGCCGGTCTTGAGCCACCCGGAGATATCCGACCAGGCCATGCCGTGAGACTCCAGGTTGTGGCCGATACCGCCGGTCCATATTCCACGCGTATCCTTGTACGGCGTGGACCGGATTCCTTCATCGGCTGCGATCTGATTCCTTAAAGCCGAATCAACCTTGAGTTTCTCGATATCCATCGGCTTTCCCCTCGAATGCAAGCCGCTCGCCCACCGTTACTGCTGCCCTTCCGGTTTTTGCGGCTGTGGCGCCCGAAGCTTCTCGATCTCGATTTGAAGGTCGGCAATCTGCGCTGCCAGCCCTGCGGTATCGCCGGGCGCCGTATATAATTTGTCCAAAAGCAGCACGATAGAATGGACGATTCCGCCCACCCTGCTCTTTGTGACGATCGGTATGAACTCGGATACGATCAGACCGATCATGGCCGCTATAAAATGAGGATCGAAGTGCATGGCCCATCCTTTACTGTGCAGTCGGAAACCCCGGGATTGCAGTTCCGGTCGCTGTCGCCTGCGTGGCGTCGGCCTGGATCGCCACCGGGGTTGCAGTCGTTGTGGTCGCGGCCGCCGCCGGTGTGTTCTGAGGCGTCACGGCCCCCAGCGCATTCATGACGGCGACGAACATGTTCACAATGTTGGGCAGCGCGGGAGCTATTGCATTGACCGTTTTGGTAACAGTGCTCTCGCCTGTCGCAGCCGCTCCCGTCACGACCCCTTGAAAGGCATTACTGATTGCCCCGACAACGAACTGCTGTTTCTGCTGACCGTTGCCCGATCCGAAAATACCCTCGGCATCCTGAATCAGGCCGGTAACATAGGGCGAAATCGCCGAAATGAGATTGACTATACTTGCGGCATCCATTGATCGAGTCCTCCTGTGGTCGTGATTTACTTCGCAACTGCGGCCATTCCGCTCTTTACATCCTGGGGGCTGGCCCCTATCGTTTCCAATCCTGCGCCGCGCGGGATCGTCGTAAGCTGGTCCACCGGGTCCGGCATCGGTCCGAGCACAAGGCCAACTTCCTTCGCCCTCTTTTGTGCTGCGGCGTCCGCCGGTTTCATAAACGGTCCGGGGGTTACGCTGTCCGGCACTTCGACCACTTCACCGGGTTCATAAATCCTGTTGTCGATAAAAGCCTTTTCCAAAAGTTTATATTTGGCCATGGCCCACTCCGTTCATTGAAACAGTGAGTAGTGACTTGAAGAGGCTTTTCGCTAATCACTGCCTTTGTGATGTGATCAGATGTACAGTGTCGAGAACCCGGAAGGATACGCCAGGTTAGGCCCGAGGTTTTCGCGGTCGAGCACTATGCCCGCCACTATCGCGCCCTGAGTCATATTTGCGGAGCCGACCACATAAGTCAGCTTCAAAAATTTCTGCACTCCCGGCACGATATCGAGGTAATTGATCTGTCCAACCGTGAGATTCGCAACCGGGATTGCAGGCGTCATATTGATCACCGACCAGGAGCCGGGCGTTCCCGAGCCGCTATCGGGGGCCGTCTGAAGCTCGATCTGCATTGTCGCGTTTCCATCGCTGGCAAAAGCACTCATAACCTCGATCTCAATCTTGAGCTCCGGCCCCCCTATGCCGATGTCACGCCCAAGACCTGACTTCGAAGAAGCAATCTGGCTGACATCAATTATGTTGGCCGAGTCGGTTGAACCCACAGAGAAGGTCGTCCCCGAATTGACCGAGGTCCCGACGAGCGTTCCTTGATCGTTCACGCTTCCATCGAACAGTAAAAGCGAATCCATTATCATGGCGGTTGCTCCGTTTCACTCCGCAACAGGTCAAAAGGCAAAAGGGCGGAGTCTTTTACTTTTGCCTGTTTACTTTTTACTTTTGCTTTGTGGCTACACCACCCGCGCTTCCGTATTAAGCAGCGCATCACAAGTCCTTATTGGAATCCCGCGGAAACTGGTCACGGGCTTCCCGGCGAACTCATCGATTCGAAGCAGCATGTTACTTTTGTTGAGCGCCTGGATATCAAGCCACGAGGAAATGGCGCGGTTGCAGTAAAAGCCGGCCTGGCCCATCGAAAGCTGAGGCTCTCCATTCTGCCCTGAGGTCTGAACGTTACCTGCCCTGGCAGGCTGGATGGGAAGCCTGTGGATGGCACGGACCATCAGGTTTATGAGGTTCGGAGGACTTGCACCGGAAAGCGTGGTTACGTCGATATTGCAGATCCTTACCGCGAACCTCCAGTCTTTCACCACTAGGCCCGCATCCCATTTATAATGGGTTCGCCATGCATAGTAGGGGTTATTGTTCGAGTCGTAGACAGGAGTCTTCCCCATGTCCTCCTGGACGAAACCGGCCTTCCTTCCCTTCGGGAATATCCCGTGGATGGCATTTGGCCCCCACATAATGAGCCACATGGAAGTGTTGGTGCTTCCCGTCCCCAACGCGTCGATAACGTTGTTGGCAGTCTGCGCAGTCGCAGTGCTAACGCTCGGATACCGGGGAGCCAAGCCCATGAAGGCTGCGGGAACACTCGTTATGTTGTTGTAGAAAACCGTCACGGCCATCTGTTGGTTCATTCCTTCCAGGAAGGCCAGTTCCTCGGAGAGCCGAAACGCGCCATCGTTTCCCGAAAGCGCCAGCAGATCCACGTCGATGTCCGAATAAGTTTCGAGCATGCCGCAGGTTTCGGTGATCTGGGCTGTGGTGGACTTTCCGCGCGGAACGCCCTGGTTCAAAAGTCTCCAGTAAGCCTGGGGGAGGCCGGTCCTGATCGTGGTCTTGTGCCCGGTTGGAAGATTCCCTTCCACCCAAAGCATGTCTTCCAAAATCTCGTTTGTCTGCGAAAGAAGATTTATGATCTGGGCAATCTTACCGTCGTCGTCTATCCGCTTCGCCCAGTCCATGAGCGTTAAAGCCATCGGTCCTATGGTTGCCATTTCTCGCTCCTTTCAGTCGCAAGGAGTCGAAGGTGACAAGTCAAATGTCGCACGTCAAAAGAATGAAATTCCGTGCCCTCGACTTTCCGACTTTCGACTTTTACCTTCGACTATTGTCCCTCATTCATCGTGGGATACATTGAATTGAGAAGCGCCTGCTGCCTGTCGTGCGGCGCAGGTTTGCCCGTCAGATGCCCCGGTTCGGCAAGCATCCTTCCCATTCTCACGAAAAGCCTCTGCACTTCCGGGTGGTGAATCGCCCCTGTGACTTTCAGGGCCTCCCGCATCGCCTGTACTTCGGCCTGCGTCTTAAAAAACGGGTTAGACTCACCCGACACAAAAGCCTGTCCGGCATCTTTTACCGACTGCTCAAGCTTTGTGCCTCCCATCTCCGGATCTTCCCTGGTCTGATTCCACCACTGCTCGGTCAGTTCCTTCCATGCCTTGTACGGCTGCTCGACCATTGCCTTGATCCTCGGCCCTGCGAAATCGAGGACTTTTTGCGCCTGCTCCTGGGTTAAGTCCTGCTCTTTGGCGAAGGACTTAAAATCTGTCAGGTCCTGGCCCTCCAATTTCATGCCTTCCGGAACGCTGAAATCAGCATATTCCTCCGGGGCGCGAGCCTCCGGTTTGGTCTCTTTGGTTTTTTCCTCCCCCTTTTTGCCTGCCTCATCTTCGGCTTGTTCGCCGCGGAGAATGCTCTCCTGCTCACCGGGGGCTGTCTTTTCAGCTTCGCTTTGCGTCAGGAACGACTGAGCTGTTTGCTCGGTCGCCTGAGCCTGCCCCGGGTCACTGGTTCCGGTCTCTTCCGTGCTTTCGTAGGACTGCGCTTCGATCGGCTGAGTCGCTGTCTGTTCATCCGTCATCAGGTTTCTCCTCAATGCCAATAAAAAAAGCCCGACTCGCCGTAGCTACGAATCGGGCTTTCTACTGGCTGCGCTTAAGCCGGGCCAAGGCAAGCGCACAAGATTTTTTCAATCAATTTTGCTTCGCAGGGATCGGTATAAGGAAAAGTTTCCGGTTTTGCAAACGGCAACCAGAAGCGGCAATTGAAACGGCAATCAGAAGTGGAAACCAGAAGCGGAAAAAAGGCAGAGTCTTAAAAAAGCCTGAACTCTTCAAATCCAGTAAGTCAACTCAGATTGATGACTATACAGCCAGCATTTCCTTCGGCCCACAAGCGCTACGAGCGCACACCCGCTCGTAGCCAAACAGTACCGACCACGCGCTAATGCATGAACGCCGGAGCGCTCTTTTTAAAAACCTTAGGGAAAAGGCACGCAGGCGCCATTCTATTAGGGCCACTTTCCCGTCGCAGACCCAATAACGCGACAAGCCGTGCGCGATAGCAACCTTTCCGACAATTTCCTTCGGTCATCGATCAAAACAGCGTCCTTGCAGCCGCTTCGGTAAGAGAGAGGAACTGATCGGGAAATACACCCAGGTATATCGACATGACCACCAGCGCAATACTCATAAACCGCGTCCACAGATCTACATGCACTGCGGGGTATTCTTTCACCGGCTTTAGCAGGTAGGCAGCCTTTATCACGATCAGATAGTAGTAGAGCGATATCGTGGCATTTACCATGCCGATTATAACAAGGAAAAGGTATCCCTTGTCGAGGGCGGCCGCGAACACCAGGAATTTACCGGTAAAACCGGCTGTTGGCGGGATTCCCGCCAGGCCGAACAGACCGAGCATAAGGGTCATCGCAAGCAATGGGGAACGTTTGTGCAGGCCTGCGAGTTCCTTTATCTGCAGGTTATGGCCGTCATCGGCAACCTTCATTATGACCAGGAACACCGAATAGTTCATCACGAGATACGCCGCCGCATAGTACATGGCGCTCGCATAGCCTTGAGTGGTAAGCGTCAGTATCCCTATCAGAATATAGCCGGCATGAGCGATACTCGAGTATGCCAAAAGCCTCTTTATGTCCTTCTGAATGAGGGCGACCAGATTTCCAAAAGTCATCGACGCAATAGACAGCACGATAAGCAACTTTATCATTGCAGGACTCGCCGCGCCGGAAAGGCCGGCGAAACGGATGATCATAGCTGCGGCAGCCATCTTGGAAACAGTTGCTATATAGGTTGTGACCTGGTTGGACGCCCCCTGGTAGACATCCGGCGCCCAGATATGAAAAGGGAAAAGCGCCAGCTTGAAAAAGAAACCGGCCAACGCAAGTATCAGCCCAACGATGGCAGCCGGTTGCGTGATAACGGCCGGCAGCACCTTCATCAGTTGCGGCACATAAGTGGTGTGTGTCACCCCGAACAGCAGGCTCATGCCGAAAATCATCAGCCCGGACGCTGTAACACCGATCATGAAATACTTGATGCCTGCCTCGGAGTAGCGATCGGCGCCACGCCGCATCGGCACCAACAGGTAGAGGGAATAGGAGGAAAGCTCAATGGAAACGTAAATCGTGAGCAACTCAACCGAGCTTACCAGCATCATCATGGCCAAAGTGCAAACGAAAATGAGAAAATAGTACTCGGCGTGCTGCCTGGAATCGATCCCCTTTAGTTCACCCGATGAGAAAATAACCCAGATCGTGCCCAGGGCCAGCAACACCTTGAATATCTGGCTGAAAAGGTCAACCCGGTAACAGTTAAAAAACAGCATCCCATCCTGGTGGGAGCAGGCTACAGTTACCAGCAGACCGGCTGCAGCGATAACGACCGCCCATCTGTGATACCCGGCGGGGTTTGGGGTTTTTCTCAAAGAAAAGAGAAAAAAGAGAAGCGCGCCCAGGATGAAAAAAAGCTCGGGAAGAAAAAGCAAAAAGTCCGTCATCACGTTCCTTTACCTGACAAGCCTTTAGAACCGGGTCACAAACGGAATAACCGTGCTCTGAATCACGTCGAGCATAACCTTCGGAAACAAACCGAAAAACAGGATACAGCTCATCAACACGACTCGCGGGACAGCGAGGAACTTCGAAACGTCGGGAATGTGCTCCCACTTAGGGTTCTTCTCCCCGTAGAAGGTCCTCTGCACAACCCGCAACATGAACAGGGCGCTTAAAATCATTCCGGCCAACGCCAAAACTCCGGCCACCGGAAAAACCTTTATCGCAGCGGTGAAAACGAGCAGTTCGGCCCAGAAGCTCGCCATGAGCGGCACGCCGATGCCCGCGAGTGCGGCGAAAATGAAAAAAGAAGAGGCAACAGGCATAGTTTTCGACAATCCGCCGAGTTCAGGAATGATTTTGGTGTGCGTGCGATCATATATGTAACCGACCGAGGAGAAGAACAGGGCGGTCATAATGCCGTGGGCGAACATCTGGAAAACAGCCCCGTTTATGCCGTTAACCGACAGGGTAGCAAGTCCAAGACCGACAACCCCCATGTGAGACACGCTCGAATAACCGATCACATACTTCAAATCGGTCTGCGCCAGGCCGACCAGCGCCCCGTAGATAATTCCAATGGTTCCAAGAAGAGCCATCAGGTGCGACCAGTAAACCGCACCCTGCGGGCACAGGGTCATACCGATACGCAGGATTCCATAAGCGCCCAGCTTCATCAAAACACCTGCGTGGATCATGCTCACCGCTGTAGGTGCTGCCACGTGGCCGACTGGAGACCATGTATGGAACGGCCACACTGCGGCCAGAATCCCGAACCCGAGGAAAAGCATAAGGAAAGCGACCTTCTGGTCGAATGGCGAGAAGCCGATTTTCTGAAGCGCGAACAGGTCAAAAGTATGCCCGCCAGCCTTTGCCCACAGAAAAAGGATCGCAGGCAAAATCAAGGCGCTTCCCGCAAGCAAATACAGCGTGAGCTTCATGGCGCCGTATTCCTTGCGCGTGCCGCCCCATATGGCGATCAAAGGATACATCGGGAACAGCGCAACGTCATACCAGACAAATATCCAGAAAAGATCCATCGACATGAAAACGCCGTAGACTCCAGCCACAAGGAGAAACATGAGAGCGTAAAATTCCTTCACCCTGTGTTCGAGCTCCCACATTGTCCAGACACCGGTAAACAGGACAACCGCGGTAAGCAGCAGCATGGGAAGGTTAATCCCGTCGACGCCGTTAAACCAGGTAATGCCGATGCTCCTAACCCACACAACCCGCTCGACAAATTGCAGCCCGCCCTTGTGGAAATTATATGCATGATAAAGCCACAGACAGAGCGCAAGTCCAATCGATGCGCTGGCAAGGCTCACCTGCTTGATAAGCTTCGTTTTTTCAGGCGGGATGAAAATAATAACCAGCAACCCGACGATGGTAGTCATCAGGATAGTGGTCAGAATCGGAAAACCGGCCATACTCATCGCAGTCATTTGATGCCCTTGTGATAGTTATGGTTGAAACTAAATCACGAAATAAAGGACCGCAGCCCCGGCGGCAAGCACCATGAGCAGCAGGTTAAATTGGAGCATTCCGGACTGAAGAAAGCTGAAAAGGCGTCCGCTACCCTCTGTGAATATGCAAATTCCATCAATACCGCCGTCTATTATGCGGCGATCGTTTTTAGCGAATAGACTTGTAAGCCCGGCGTAGACAAAGGTGTCCAGGGCCCTACGGAACAAAATGTCCATACACCACCTGCGCTCGAATAAATTCCAAACGGCAGGGAAGTGACTGAGAAAACCCTTGCGGCTGGCCCCTTTCCTTCCGTACTCGAGCCAGGCAAGCGCTAAGCCCAGCAGTCCTGCTGAAATCCCCAGAATCATCAGGAGATGGCCGCCGGATTCATGTGCCTGCCCAACGCCGCCGGCAGCGATGTGAGCCGCAGCGTGCAGAGCAGTAGCACCGTGAACAGAAGGCTGCTCGACAGCAGGAGCCCCGCGCATCAGAAAATGTTCAACCGGCCGCTGGAGAAAACCGAGCACAAGGCTCGCGCCCGCAAGGATCATCACGGGAATAGCCATAGCCCAGAAAATATAGCCGTGGCGTTCTTCTTCGTGTTCGTGAGCCGAAGCACCATGTTCTTCATGGCGTTTTTCCTCGATCCCGCCCATTGGAAACAGGATGTGGAATATAAGGCGAAAACTGTAATAAGCGGTCAGAACGGCCCCGAAAAGCCCGGCCGCATACCAGATCTTGCTCGGCTCGGCGGCAAGGGTCGCCAGGATCGCTTCCTTGCTGAAAAACCCCGAAAAAGGGTAAACCCCGGAAAGAGCCAGCGCCCCTATAGACATGCACACCAGCGGAATTTTCAGTTTGCGCCCTCCCCGCTTGCCGATTATCCGCATGTCGTTTGTGTGGAATTCATGAATGAATATGCCGGAGCATAGAAAAAGGAGGGCTTTGAACCCTGCATGGGTGGTAAGGTGGAAGACGCCCGCCAAATATCCGCCCGCGCCCAGGGCCATCACCATGTATCCCAACTGGCTGACCGTAGAAAAGGCCCAGACCTGTTTGAGATCGTAAGTAACCATCGCCATGGTCGAGGACAGGAGCATGGTGACCGTGCCTATCGCAAGGGCGGCCTCCATGGCGTCAGGAGAAGCAGAGAAGAATGGAAAAATCCTGCTGAACATGTAAACGCCTGCCGCAACCATCGTGGCGGAATGAAGAAGGGCACTGACCGGCGTCGGGCCTTCCATGGCGTCCGGCAACCAGGTGAGCAGTGGAAACTGGGCGCTCTTGCCAATAACTCCGCAAAAAATCAGAATAGAAGAAACAGTGATCAACCCCTGTGACAGCCCGTGCGTGGTCGCAGCATGATTCAACTCGGGGATGCAGAGGTTTCCGAAACCTATGAGGAGCAGGATAAGGCCCAGGAAGAATCCTACGTCACCAACCCTGTTCATCACAAAGGCCTTCTTGCCGGCCTGGGAGGCGCTCCATTTTTCGTAATAGAAACCGATCAGAAAATAGGACGCAAGCCCCACCATTTCCCAGAAAATGAACAACTGGAGCATGGTATCCGCAATGAC
>JAJYTC010000244.1 GCA_021793275.1 Deltaproteobacteria bacterium
AGGTGGTTCGAACATCGTTCCTGTCTCATCAAACAAGGTCTTCCTGAACCGAGGCTATTTTGCAATGGTAAACGGTAACGTGCAAGAATGGAATTTCAGTCCCAATGGGACTTTTACACATGTGACAGTTGTACCAGGATTCGGCAGACATTTTCAACGTGGCTATTACATGATTTCAAATGGGTCTCTCGAGATAAGCACTAATGAATCCATTACTGCCGGTGCGGGCGCGGCCGTTCATGGTCAGTTGGCTTTCCAGAACAACAAAAAAAACGTGCAGACGATGAGAATACAATTGATTGGTCCTGGCGGGAAAAATGGGATGGTGCTTAATGGCATAAGGTACGAGGTTAAAACCTCCAACTGGTAGGCGATATGAAAGAGTGGACACCTCCGCATGACATGCATTACGATTTTCTGTATGGCCGCTCCGAGAGCCTCTCGCTCGGCAGCCGCTTGATTTCAAAGCAGCACATTGTACGGACCTCCGGTGAAAGTCGTCGTCCAAACGAAAAAGCTTCTCCGGGACAAAGAGCGTTGGAAAATGTTATCATGATGATGCCTTTGCCTGGAGGATACCTATCCGTGTGCAAAAATAACGAGAACCCGCCCACTGCATCGTAACGGTCTACCGTGTTGCCTGGCAGGACCAGGCGCGGAGGTGCAATCATGCGCACAACGAAGAAGACTGTAACAGTCTGCCCCTATTGTTCGGTAGGGTGCGGCATGATCGTCAACAGCCTGGACAATAAGATTCTTAGTATCGAAGGTGATCCTGAAAATCCTGTCAATGAAGGGGCCCTATGCCTCTTGGGCGCCTCTGTTCAGCAGTTGGTCGAAAATCCCGAAAGAGTCCTCAAGCCCAAATACCGGGCCCCGAATACCGCGGTTTGGCAAGATGTGGAATGGGACTGGGCCATCGATGCAATCGCCGGGAGAGTAAGGGCAACGCGTGAGGCAACGTTTAAGGCCGGCGTCAACAGGACGGACGCAATCGCCAGCATCGGCAGCTGTTCTCTCAGCAATGAGGAATGTTACCTGATCCAAAGGCTGATGCGCTCCTGGGGAATCGTATACCTGGACGATAAAACCAGGACCTGACACGCAGCCAGCGTATCGGCTCTGGCAGAGTCGTTCGGACGCGGGTGCGCTTCAAACCATTTGATCGATCTCAAAAATGCCGACGTTATTTTTATCATTGGCAGCAATGCGGCGCAAAACCACCCCATTGCAATGAAGTGGGCACTGAGGGCAAAAGAGCGTGGGGCAAAACTGATAGTTGCCGACCCCCGCTTTACAAAAACGGCGGCTGCGGCGGATATCCATGTTCCTTTTCGTTCCGGTGCAGACATTGCGCTTCTCGGAGGGATGATCCGCTACATCCTGGAAAACAACCTCTACTTCCCGGATTACGTGCTCCACTACACAAATGCTTCCTACCTGGCGGACCCGGAATTCATGGGGCCGGGCGAACTCGACGGCGTTTTCTCCGGTTTTGACGAAAAGACCGGGAAATACGACATGAAGTCATGGTCTTTTCAATCCGATGACCGGGGAGTGCCGCTAAAGGACTTGACACTCGAAGACCCCCGCTGTGTGTTTCAGCTTCTAAAGAAACACTATTCCCGCTATACGATCGAGATGGTGTCCAGTATAACCGGCGCCTCCGAAAAAATTCTCTTGGATGCCTACAAGACCTTCGGGAGCACGGGAAGAGCCGGCAGAGCCGGCGCCATCCTTTATTGCATGGGCGCCACGCAGCACTCCGTGGGCGTCCAAAACGTGAGGTGCAAGGCGATAATTCAGCTTCTTTTGGGCAACATGGGCATGGCGGGAGGCGGCCTCAATGCCCTGCGCGGTGAGTGCAACGGACAGGGAGCGCCTGACAACGGCATCTTCGCCGGCGTGCTTCCGGGCTATATGCCGACGCCATCCTCATCCCTGGTCGATCTAAGGAGCTATGTCGAAAAGCACGCTCCCGCCTGCAGCGATCCCATGAGCATAAACTGGTGGGCCAACCGTGACAGGTATATCGTCAGCTATCTCAAAGCACTCTATGGCGATAAGGCCGTCGAAGAAAACGACTTCGCCTACTCCTGGCTGCCCGGGACGGATGAAGGCATGGATGTGACCGCCTTTGCCGCATTCGGTGAAATGCTTAAACACAATATCCAGGGCTTTTTTTGCTGGGCGTACAACCCCGCCTGTTCGGGATCGGATGCGGACAAGATAAGAAAAGCCCTGTCCAGGCTGCAATGGATGGTCTGCGTGGATATTTTCGACTCGGAGACCGCCTCGTTTTGGAGGGGCCCGGGAATGAGCCCCGAAGACATCGGCACGGAGGTTTTCCTGCTGCCCGCCTCGACCCCTTTTGAAACAGAGGGCGATACGACGACCACCGGCAGGGTTTTACAGTGGAAAGACCGGGCGATCGAACCGGTAGGCGAATCCAAACCGGTTTATGAAATAATCAACAAACTCTATTTCGGAGTGAAGAAATGCTACCGGAAAGAGGGCGGAGTCTGTCCCGAACCGGTTGTATATCTTACATGGAACTATGGCGAGCCGGGAGCGGGAGGGGAGATAGAAAATATTGACGTGCGCCGGGTGGCCAGGGAAATAAACGGGTATTACCTGGAGGATGTTTTTGACCCGGATGCCTCCCCTCCGGGCTTCATAGGCCGGAAAGGCCAAATCGTTATCGACTTTACGCACCTGCGGGCCGACGGGACCACCGCCTGCGGCAACTGGCTCTACAGCGGAAGCCATGGTCTGGTGGACGGCGAGGTCGTAAACCTTGCGACCAGGAGGGGAAAGGCCGACCCCGGAGGCTTGGGCCTTTTTCCTGAATGGGGCTGGAGCTGGCCCCTTAACCGAAGGGTACTGTACAATCGAGCGTCTGTAGACCTCGAAGGAAATCCTTGGGACCCCCGGCGGCCGATTCTCAAATGGGACCCGCTCGCGCAGGCCTGGGAAGGCGACGTCCCGGATGGAAACGGCCCGCCCATGGCCTTTGAGGGGGGAAAATACCCTTTCATCATGAAAATCGACGGCAGGGGCCATATTTTCGGCCCCCTTGCCGACGGGCCCTTCCCGGAACATTACGAGCCGCTGGAATCGCCGCTGGCACATAATCTTCTTTCCCGCCGCAGAACCAACCCGGCGGCAAAATGTGATTACACCGGCCGCATCCCGCCGCCGGAGGGCATGCTCTTGACCGGTGAGAACCGCTACCCTTTTGTGTGCACCACCATCCGGGTCCAGGAGCACTACGAGTCCGGATCAATGACCAGGAGACAGCCCCGGCTGGCGGCAATGCAGCCCGGGGTCTTTGTGGAAATGAGTGAAGAACTGGCTGAAGAAAAGGCGATCAAGAGCGGCGAGGAGGTAATAGTTTCATCGGCTCGAGGCGAACTTCCGGCCGCAGCCAGGGTCACCGGGAGGCTGAAACCTTTTGTAGTCGGCGGTTTCACTATCCACCTGGTTGCCTTGCCCTGGTGCTTTGGCTGGCGATATCCGGAAAACTCCGCCGGCGGCGACAGCGCCAATTTACTTACACCATGGTTTTTCGATCCCAATGCAATGGAACCTGAAGTCAAGGCTTTCATGGTCAACATATCCAAGCGATACAAATGAGAGGCGGCGACAGATTATCTATAAAGGTTTTGGAGCATCTCACATCCTTTGACGCCGCTAACCTTGATTCTTTTGGAGATCGTCTTTAACTTTTGAGCAGTTTATCGGCTATCAACCGGCAGCGCGCACCGTCTCCCAGGGCAGCCTGCTCTTGACCGCCTCCACTTTCGTTCGCTCCGACTTAGCCCACAATTGCCGCCCGATCGTATCCTATAGCCTTTCCCTAACGGCTCCTGTATGGAGCAAGCCATGAACCGGACCTGCTTGAAACTTCCGATGCGAAGCCTCCGGGGGGTGATTTAGTCGTCCCCCTGGAGGCTGCAATTGTGAAACAGCGCTTCAGCACAGGTAAGCGAATCTAATGGGGTATCTTAGGAGGCAAAGGAGAATATCATGAGTAAATACATTGCCTTGCATACTCTTGAAAAGAGTACTGATGAGGTAATGAAGGACTTCGCGATTACTTGACTGTTGATATTTTCAAGGTTGATGAGATCGACTGGAAAGCGCTCGCTGAATCGCTGACGGCAGCAGCACAATCCCCGAAACCGTAGTCCATAATCAAGGAAAAGGAGACTGAAATGGCGAGATATCTATTACAGGGCAAGTATTCAGCAGACGGTGTCAAAGGGCTGCTAAAAGATGGAGGCTCCGCCCGCCGTGCCGCGCTGGAGAAACTCACGAAGTCGCTCGGTGGAACCATGGAGTCCTGCTACTTTGCTTTCGGCGACTACGACATCGTTGGTATCGGAGATATGCCGGACAACGTGAGTGCTGCCGCATTCTCTCTAACAGTCAGCGCCACAGGACTGGCCTCGGTCAAGACAACCGTCCTGATGACCCCGGAAGAGGTGGACCAGGCCGCCAAGAAGTCCCCGACATACCAGGGCCCCGGGCGGTAAGAGAGCGGATCCCGTGGGGGTGCGGGGGGCACAGCTCCCCGCGCTGTTGCCCTTCGCTTTTTTCAAAGGCGTGACCATGCTGTCATGCCTACTCTCGTACTCTATACCGCTTCAAACGCTTTTTCTTGACACACCTTGTCACCCGCTC
>JAJYTC010000245.1 GCA_021793275.1 Deltaproteobacteria bacterium
GGGCGTAAGATGTTTACAGTGTTGCCAGCCTTGGCTATCAGCCCTCCTGCCATGCCCAACACCGCCAGAAGAGGGCGCGGACCGATCAGCGGATAGTAGCCGGGTTTTTTCACCGCGCCGGAAACGGCCACCAGGCTGTGCCTGTATTGCTTGACGGTTACTGTGATCTGGGGATTTACAAGGTAGCCTTCGTCTTTGTAAAGCTCGGTCAGTTTTTCGGCTATTTCAATAGGCGTTAGACCTGCGACCTTGACGTTTCCTACAAGCAGCAGCCGTATTTCGCCCTGCCCGTTGACTCGAAACACACCGCTAAGCTGGTTCGAACCTCCGCCGAGGTTATAGCCTGACGCTGCACCGCCAATTTCGCCGGGAGTGAAGAAGGTGACCTGGAGTTCGTCCTCGGGCCCCACTTTGTAGTCGGTGTAATCAACCGGCGGCACCATGGCGGCCATTTTGAGCAGATTATCCTGCAGTTCCATGACCCTGCCCTGGGGGTTCGGAACGGCCCCAGCCTGCACGATATGTATCGGCTCGGACGGGCGGCGGCCCACCACGATTTCCTTCACGGGTCCGTTGCTGCCTTCCACGAGCTTCTCGTTCCATTGATTTCCGGCGCAGCCCGACATGAAAATCAGTAGACAGGTGAACAAAAATAGATCAAATCCCACTCGCAGTCTCATGACCGTTCCTTATAAATATACATCCAAACAGGCGGAGTGACGCCGAAAAGAAGATTTCATAGCAAGAACGAGACCAACCATCCCACTTCCGCGCTCCGCGTGAAAACATACGGCTATGCTGATGCGTTTTGCTGGTCGTCATCTTGAAGTTTAGAACTATACTTTTTTCATGAAATACTTGTCAATGCGGTGGGCCAAACCGAGCGCAGCCAGGCAGAAACTTTTAACAGAATGCCGATCATACAGCTCCGCCAACTCGATTACATGAACATCGAGTTAGCAAAAATGAGGAAGGCGACGGCAAAACATCCGCCCAGCCATGATTAAAGATGACGCACTTGTGAATCTGCCGGGTAATCGGCAACCTTTGCGGACCGCAATTCCCACGCATAGCCAACCTCCAAAAGCTCGTGCCGGCGGCGGGAACCCCGTCTTTTCACGGCAGCTCGCAAGAACCGGCCTCCGCGCCTGCGCCCGGAGCACCGCTATTCAATACGAACAACCTCGCTTGACAACACACTAACAAGCCAATGAATTCTCTAACAGATAACTGCCTGCCCTGTTATTTTGATTCCGTTGTGTGATAGCGGTATACTACGAGTTCACGAATGAGAAGTTCCCTGCTCGCATGAAAAGCATGGCGCTGTAGGATCACACTCCAACTCATCGACTTTTAAAATTTTTGTATTTGTGAATAAGACTAAATTGCCCCTTTGAGCGCTACCACTGAACATTGTCGAGCGCAAAAACAACCCCGTTGCCCGCAAAGTCACACTGTGCAATCTCCATGGCGCCGGCAGCCAGGGTTTAACATTCACTACACTTCTGCAATCATCATGTCAAATGAAATCGTAATTGCAAAAATAAATGCACCATTCGTCGCCCGGGCGGAGCGTTACGGCCGGAAGCAGTGGGCACAACAAATATAAATGAAAGAACCCGCCTGCGGATGCGCGGGGCGAAAAGATACCGTGATAATAGCAGTTTCAACGGGACAAGAGAAGTGTTCGCCGATCACGCCCGGATCGAGCGCAAACCGCTTTTTCTCGAACCTGACTCCAAAGCGGCCCCTCACCTGAGAAGGCGTGGTTGCGGCCCATCGCTCAACGACATGTAGCCATGGGAGTCTACGGCAATAGCGGGAATGTGCTTGATTTTTGAAATTGCTATAGGATACTCAAATGGTTAAATCTATTTTAAAGGGAATATCAAACTTATAAAATCGCCCGGAGAATACGGAATTATGCGCGCAATGAAAGACAAAGACTACGCACGCCCCGATTACGACATTGTAATCATCGGCGGCGGCCCAGCAGGGTTATCCGCGGGAATCTACGCCATGAGAGCCGCCATGAAAACCGTACTGATCGAAAAGGGAGCGCCGGGCGGCCAGATGGCTATCAACAAAGGCGTTGAGAATTATCCCGGTTTTATCGATATCAATGGTTTCGATCTTTCGGACAAATTTTTCCAACACGCAAAAGCATACGGTATCGAGATCCTGCAGGAAGAAGCCATCGCCATAGAGCCGGGCGCCAACTTTCACTCGGTCAGGCTCGCCAATGGAACGACGCTCAGTTCCTATACCGTCATTTTGTCGCCGGGCGGAGTTCCCCGCACTCTGGGCGTGCCGGGCGAAATCGAAAACCTCGGGCGGGGAGTATCCTATTGCGCTACATGTGACGGATTCTTTTTCGGCGGAAAGCCCGTGGCCGTCGTAGGCGGCGGCGACACCGCCCTTGAAGAGGCCGTCTATCTGGCCAAAATTACCAGCGAAGTCCATCTCATTCATCGCCGGGAGGAATTTCGCGCAGGAAGGATTTTGCAAGAGCGGTTGGCCATAGAGCCCAAAATTAAAGTGCGCATGAATACAGTGGTGACCAACATTATCGCAAACGACAACGGGGTTTCTTCGATCCTTTTAAGGGACGGCAAGGGGGTTGAAAGCGAGCTCCACGTTGAGGGGATATTCATTTTTATCGGCTTTGAGCCAAACCACAAGCTGGTTCCGGCAGGCGTCGCCATGAACAGGCAGGGCTATGTTTTGACCGACGAAAAATGTGAATCGAGCATTCCCGGGATTTTCGCCGCCGGGGATTTAAGGCAAAAATACACAAACCAGATCGTGATTGCCGCCTCGGACGGATGTATAGCCGCCCTGGCTGCAGCCAGATTCGTTGAAATGAAAAAGGCCGGCTTCAAGAGCTAAGGAGTGCAAAGCGCGACCTGTCAATATGCCGTTTTTCTTCAGGCGCTCTTCTTACCCGACAGAAGCGCGCTGAACAGATGCTTTACCTGGGAGAAACCCATCTTGCGGCGAAGCATGCCGAGCTGGTCCTGGAGAGGGATTTTTTTCGGACACGTGTCTTCACAGCCAAGAAGCCCCAGGCAGCCGAATATTCCATCCTCGTTGCCAACCACCTCGAAATATTCATCGTTTTTTCGCTCATCACGCGGGTCGATCATGAACCGGGTGATCCGGTTGAAGGCGGTTGCGCCCATGAAGTTTTCATGCACCATATTGGCCTTGCCGCAGGCGGCAACACAGCAGCCGCACTCGATGCACCGCTCGAGTTCATAAATCTCTTCGGCGAGGGCATCGTCCATCCGCTCTTCTTCATCGCCCGGTTCGAACGTCTTGCCGGTATGTATCCACGACTGGACCTTCTCGTTCATCGCGCGAAACCAGGTCCCCGTGTCCACGGAGAGATCCCCGATGAGCTTGAATACAGGCATGGGCATCAGAGTAATTTCGCCGGGCAAATTTTTGGTCTTGGTATGGCACGCAAGGTCCGGACGTCCGTTTATCATCATGGCGCATGAGCCGCAAATGCCGGCTCTGCACATGAAATCGAACATGAGGGTCGGGTCTTGTTCCTCCCTGATGCGGTTTAGAGCAATGAAAAGGGTCATTGCCTCGGTTTCCTCGAGATAGTAGGCATCCATGTGCGGAACTGAAGCCGGGTCCTCAGGATTAAATCTGAAAATGTTGAACTTTAGAGTTCTTCCCATCTAGACACCCCCGCTTATTCTAATTCGTTTCCGGCTCTGGAATGCATATCTCAGGGTCTTCGGTACAAATAATCTTGACAGAACCGTATCCTCTCTCACCAGGCGGCATCTCCCAAACCTTGGAAGGCTTTTCGTACTCAAGGACCGGCAGAACGTCGTCCTCATTTTTCCAATAAGCCAGGGTCCGCTTAAGCCAGTCCCTGTCGTTTCGCTCCGGGTAATCCTCGCGTGCGTGCGCTCCCCGGCTCTCGGTCCGCATCAGCGCGCCGTAAGCGATACATAATGCGAGCCGGACCATCCCCGGCATCCGGAGGGCCGCGCCCAGTTCCGGATTGGCGCCGTGCACGGAACGGGAGCGAAGACCGATATTCTTTGAACGATCGTAGATAACCTGCAGTTTCTCGACAGCGCTTTCGAGATCTGCACGGTTGCGAAAAATCCCCACCTGGTCCATCAGCACATCACCCATCGCCGCCCGCAGATCGTATACGTTTTCTTTTCCACTGCCGCGAATCAACCCGTCTATTCTTTCCTCTTCCTTCTTTACGGCTTGCCGCACAACGGAAGTCTTGAAATCGCACTCGCAGCCCTGCAGGAATTCCACTATCTTCTCACCCACGATTCTTCCGGCCACGATGGTCTCGGCCAGCGAATTGCCCCCGAGGCGGTTAAACCCGTGGAGGTCCCAGCACGCGGCTTCGCCCGCCGCATAAAGCCCCTTGAGGCCGTAAGCGGCGCCGTTCTTGTCCGTGCGAACGCCACCCATGCTGTAGTGCTGTGTCGGACGAACCGGGATCAACTGCGTTATCGGGTCGCGATCGAGGAACTCGTTGCAGATTTCATCGACTTCCCTTAGCTTCGTCTTGATGTGATGCGCCCCCAAATGACGAATGTCGAGCCACAGGTGCGGTCCGTACGGACTCGGGACCCCCTTTCCCATCCGGATATGATGCGTCATCCAGCGGGAAACGACGTCTCGGGAAGCCAG
>JAJYTC010000052.1 GCA_021793275.1 Deltaproteobacteria bacterium
GTGTCCTTGGACAGACAGGTTCCCATCCATGATCCTTAATCGATGCCTCCTCTCGCACTCCGACCCGAAGAAGAGTATTGTCTGACCTGCGTCGATAGAGTCCCTCTCCGTAGCAGGTCATGGAGGTGAAAATGAGCAACTTGCGCAGCGAATGCCGGCGTTCGGCCAGAAGCTGAAGGAGAAGAGCGGTGCCGGCGACGTTAACGTCGGCATAATGGTGCGGGCAATAGAGAGACTGAGCTACGCCCACAGCGGCGGCGCAATGGACCACGGCCTGTGCGCCGTCAAGGGCCGCGCTCAAGGCTTCCCGGTCTCTAACGTCGCCTGTCAGCAGTCTTGCTCTCGGTGGTAAGTAGGGTGGAGCGCCATTAGGGTGCACCTGCGGGTCGAGATTGTCCAGGATGCATACGGAATGTCCCGCAGACATCAAACGTTCGGTCAGAAAAGATCCAATAAATCCGGCACCCCCGGTAATCAATATGTGCATTCCGTTCTACTCCGATTGGCAAGTTCGGATGTGACGTGCAGCAGCAAAATTTCCGGGCGAAGGGCATTAGGTATCAACCCTCAGCAATTGCATTGCAACTTCCTCTTATAGAAATATACCTCAAATGTCAAGCATAGGAGTGTAACTTTAGAAAGTAAATAAAATGTCTTTGTTTATGCCGCACTCCTTTTCATTGAAATGGGAAATTATTCGACAATTTGATATCCGGGTTCATTACATGCCGCCTGGAATCTTTCCAGAGAATGAGCGGCCAGATACTTACTAAGAAATGCATAAATAACTGAACACTGCTTTTCATCTAACGCATTTTGACGCCTCGCAGCAAGATTTTGCGGTTGGCCTTTGTAGGAGCGGCTTCCAGCCGCGATGTGGCCCCTCCCCGATCTTGAACATAACCTGATATGAGGGCGTTTTTACGACCCTCCAATGTTCGGTAATCAATGACGGTCTTAGTATACCAATAGGCGGGGATAAACCCCGCCCTGTCGTTAGAGGTAGTCTTTATGCCCTGATTCATCTCGAATGCAAGTTGGTATTATTACCGCTCTTAAGCCTTGACAGGCGTCGCCAGACTCAGGGTTTTAAATGACTCGACCTGCCCTTTGATAGCCCGTTCGGTCGGCAGCCGCTCGATGGAGGAGGCCCCGAAAAAGCCCTGGATTCCGGGCATCTTCGCCAATGCCACGCCAACGCTTTCCGGTTCATCGAATGGTCCGCCGTGGCAGATCACCAGGATATCTTTTCTTACCTTGCGCCCGGCATCGGCAATAGACATCACCTTGTTAATGGCTTCGTCAAGAGTCATGGCCACAGCGGCCCCGATCGTGCCGGCGGTCGTCAGTCCCACGTGGGCGACAAGCTGGTCGGCCCCGGCCTCAGCCATTGCCTTTGCATCGTTTTCATCGAAGACATACGGCGAGGTGAAAAGATCCAGCTCATGGGCAAGCCGTATCATTTCAATTTCTTTATCATATCCCATGCCTGTGCCCTCGATGTTGGCGCGAAAGTTTCCGTCAATCAGTCCAACAGTGGGGAAGTTCTGTACTCCGGAGAACCCGATCTCCTTCAGTTGTCTCAGGAACACCGGCATCAGCCGGAACGGGTCGGTACCGCATACGCCTGCAAGCACAGGAGTGTTCTTCACTATGGGCAGCACTTCGGAAGCCATCTCGACGACTATGCCGTTGGCGTCCCCGTACGGCATCAGTCCGGCCAGTGAACCCCGGCCGGCCATTCTATAGCGTCCCGAGTTGTAAATAATGATGATATCCGCTCCACCCGCTTCTGCGCACTTCGCTGAAATTCCAGTTCCGGCGCCGCAGCCGACAATGGGTTTTCCGGATTCTGCCAGAGCGTGAAGCCGCTTCAGTATTTCCTGACGTGTGACAGCCATTACACTACCTCCTTTTAGGGGAGGAGTCGGATATCGGACCCCGCTACGCTCACCGGAGAGTGGAGAAAAGAGCCGATGTCCGAATCCTCGGTTTCAGTGAGCTGCCTAAGGTTTTGGTGTTTTTCCCAACATCTGCAGAAGAGTCACTGCCACTTTCTCAGAGAATTCCGCATCGTTGATGTTCTTATCCATCTCGATGACGCTTATTCCCGGCTTCAAGTTCTTCTTGATAGCATCGTAACAGGCCAGGTCCGCTGCCGGGTCCCAGAACCGGTTGCCCGGGCTGTCGAGCATCGAAACACCCTTCAGGGGCAAAATAACAGCCACGGGTGCGGCGGAGGCGTTTGCTGCCGCGGCAATCATTTCCCCTATCTTTATGTTCTCCTCGACATTGGTGCGCATCAAGGTGACATCGGGGTTCCATTCGTAGAAAAGGCGCCCGGAGTACTTTGCGGGGACTGTGCTCATGCCCCCGAAATTGGCCATGTCCACGCAGCCAGGGACCAACACGGCGGGAATTCCCGCCTTCGATGCGGCCATGCAGCGATCGGCGCCGGCGCTAAACACGCCGCCGCACACGTGGTCGGCGAGTTCGGTCGTGGTGATATCCAGCGAACCGGTTACATACCCGTCGGCGATGAGACCCTCCATGGTCTTTCCGCCGGTGCCCGTAGCATGGAAGACCAGTACTTCGTAGCCCTCCTTTTCAAGGATGCCTCGGGCATGGTCAACACAAACGGTCGTGTTGCCGAACATCGACGCCGTGACCAGTGGCTTTTCCGATATTTCCTCCGGGATTTCACTCTTGACCATCCCGGCAATGGCGCCGGCCGCATTGGAATAAATCCGGCGGCTGATCCGATTGATCCCTGCCACATCTACAATCGAAGGAATGAAAGTGATGTCCTTTGTGCCTGTATAAACACTCACATCGCCGCCGCCCATCGTTGAGACCATCACCTTGGGGACACCAACGGGCAGGGTGCGCATTGCGGCGGTGGCGATGGATGTGCCGCCGCTGCCTCCCATGCCGATGATCCCCTGCAACCTGCCTTCGTCATGGAGTCGCCTGACAATCACGGCAAGCCCTGCCGCCATGCTTTTCATGGCAAGGTCTTTGTGCTCGCCGGAAGCCAGCAGCGCAGGGTCTGCTCCACCTGCCGCAGCGACTTCCCCGCTGGGGATGTCGGGTTTGAAAGCCGGCGCACCCATTACTCCGAAATCGACGACCAGGGTCTTTAGCCCCTCTTTTTCAATAAGCTCTTTGATGAAGGCGAATTCCGCACCCTTGGTGTCAAGCGAACCTGCGATCACTACTGTTGGCGCCATAGCATCCTCCTAAGATTGCCTTACGGGTTATGTGCCCTATTGCTCACCACCCTTCTTGCCTTGCGGTAAAAGGGCGAATAACAAGATGTTCCCCGTACATCACCTGCGGAACCGTTCTATTGGCATCGATGTCGGCACAGAGCCGAAGATCATCGGCATGGCCGATTTCCATGACCCTGCGGCCGCTGGCCGAACGTTCAAAAGCTCTCAGCAGATCCGGATAACTTCTATAAAGAGCCTGTGCAGCGATGGCCGAGTCCGACAGCTCCAGTGCGTCTCCCGCCATGACCGCCATGGCATCGGCCAACAGGCCGGCACAGACAGCATCATCGAGGACGAAACGGCCCTTGCGGCCGGCGCAGACAATTTCCAGTTGCGCATCATGCCGGGTGGCCAGGTTCAGAGCTGCTTCAACGCATGCAGTTCTGTTGCGCGCACATCCGACCAACACCGCATAAGCCCGAGCGACCTTTTCCAGAGCAGCCGTGCCGTTGGTAGTCGTCAAGACAACCCCTCTGCCCCGAAAGTCCATTTTGCCAAGCTGCGCGACAGAATTGCCGCAGTCGAAGCCCCGCAGAGGCAGACCGTTTCGCTCCCCGCACAGAAGAAAGCCTCGTTCCGCGGCAAACCGCCTCGCCCGCTTGACGGCATGCACCGGGTATACCGCCTCGGCGCCGCTCTCCAGGATGGTCACAATGCTGGAACTGGCCCGAAGGACGTCGACCACGATGCAGATCTTTCTATCTTTCAGGGCATTTGCCGGTGTCGGCAGAAAAGCTACATCCAGATCCATGGCGTGCCTCCGCAGTGTCAGACCCTGCCGGCCTTAAGATTTCCATGGCTTTGTACGCGTCGATAACCAACACGTGGACCGTATCTGTTCTCAACTCACCCGGGATCGCCGGTACTTTACCCTCTTCGCGGGCAATCGCCGTAACCTTCGAAATGGAAAAAAATATAGTATAATAAATAAGTTTGAAAATATACTTTCTTTGAAGTATTTTTTCTTCGGTCCGCATCGTGTCTACATTCTTCGATGCCGCCAGCTGACATTTCCCTTAAGACTATACATATTTCGCGATAGACTTGAGAACACACGTCTCTTACGCGGCGTATCTGGTTGGCGGGGCCGTGGTTACGCTGGAATTCGGGAATTCAATGACTTTACAATCAAATGGCCAAATGGATGACGTGGCTCTGTCGGCCCGCCGTATAACTTGCATATCCCAACCGCAGATTGTATATTTTTCTTGATCGCAGGCGTGCAACCGAAGTTTTTTGGGGTAAGAATCCGCCCTGAAAATGCGGTTGTGATGGTCGGCACTCATTTTGATGCTTTGTTCCGGCTTGAGAGAAAGGCCTTGGAAGCGAGCCGGGAGTGCCTTCGTTTTGAGCAACTCTGGAAAAGGAGTGTGTAGCGGCCGACATTTGTATGCGGGGAAATTCGTCACGCGATTTATTAGCATAGCTCATTGAGGTGGAAATCCACATAGTGAACCTTTTTTGTCACTGCAAATAGGATATTTGATAAACATTTCCTACCATCAGTTTCCAAAGAGGTGCAACATGGCGATCTCAATCGAAGACATAGTCGAGGCAGCAGATTTGCTCTTTAAGCGCGGCGAGAAGCCTACGCTTTTTCTGGTGCGAAAAACAGTGGGCGGGGGATCGTACTCAATGATAAACGAGGGCCTCGGAGTGTGGCGGCAGCACCGGTGGGCTGCGAAGTTGGTTCAACTGGAGGCGGTTCGGCAGGGGATGATTACGGACACCCAAGCACTCCCGGGTAGACAGCGGGACCATGCTGAAAATGGCGCGCAACACCCGCTCGACGAAGAGCGCCAGGCTTGGACACAGATTCGGGAAGAGAGTGAGGCTGAGGCCAAGGAAGCCACAAGGATCGCCGATGATCTCGCGGATGAACTGGAGGCAACCCGGGTAGAGTGCGCGGAGGCAAAGGACCGGCTCAAAGGTCTTGAGGTCCGGGTTAAAGAGGCCTCGCAGGCGATTTCCGGGTTGGAGAAGGATTTACTGATACAACAAGCGGTGGCGGCAAAGGCCGAGTTTGACTGCGACAAGTTGCAGGCAGCAGCTACCGAGTGCTCCGGGTTGCTTAAGACCCTCAAACACCGGTTGCATGAGCTTGAATCCGATTTGGCCCGGGAAAGCGAGCGCCGGGTGAATGCAGAGAGGTATAGAGCTCTTTTTATGTCAGAGCAATGCTGTTTATTTTAGCGCAATCCCGTGGTTGGAATAGCGACATTTCCATCCATGGGCTCGTCTGTTTTTTGTGACCTCATGGATTTTCCTCCCTGAACGCGTCTTACCGGCCATTGTGCGCCTGCTGTTTCCATCCGGAAAGGGTCCTTTTCCGTCCCGGCGGCCTCTTAGTATTCGTAGAAGCCTTTCCCCGTTTTTCTGCCGAGCCGGCCGGCCGTCACCATTTTCCTCAGCAATAAAGGCGGAGCGTACTTTTCTTCCTTTGTTTCTTCATAAAGGCTTTCCGCAATGGAAAGTTCCGTGTCCAGACCGATGAAGTCCACCACTTCCAGAGGCCCCATCGGATGATTCACCGCCATCTTCATCGAAATGTCGATCTCGTCTCTGGTCGCAATCCCGGCTTCGAGCATGCGGACGGCGCCCAGCAGAAAAGGAGTGAAAAGGCGCGTGACGATGAAGCCGCCGACGTCAGGGGCGACCACCACGGTCTTTCCGAGCGTAGTCCCCCAGGCTTTCACCGTATCGATCGTCTCCCCGCTGGTCATGATGGTCTTGACGAGTTCCAGGAGTTGCATCACCGGGGCGGGGTTGTGGAAGTGCATGCCCATCACCTTGTCGCCCCGCTTGGTTGCTACGGCCATATCGGTTACGGAGAGCCCGGAGGTGTTGCTGCCGAAGATCGTCTCGGGTTTGCATATGCGGTCGAGTTCGGAGAAAACCCGCTTTTTCAACTCGAGGTCCTCGGGAATAGACTCCTCGACCAGGTCGCAGTCCGCCAGGTCTTCCAGCCCGGCGCCGACCCTGATGCGGCCCATAATGGCATCCTTTTCCTCAGCCGCGAGCTTTCCCTTATCGACTCGGCCCCTAAGGCGTTTTTCTATCTGCGCGACACTTTTTTGCGTCCTTTCGGGGGCAGTGCCCACAACTACGACCTCGTAGCCCGCCTGGGAAAAAACCTGGACAATCCCTGTCCCCATAAGGCCGCACCCCAATACACCGAGCTTCCTGATTTCCATCACTCTATCCTCTATGTCCGTGGTATGAAAGGTAAAATTGTCTATGGGCATCCCTCTGGCGTCTGCTTTGTTTTTACCTCACAAAGACGGATGTCCCTGCTCGACCTTTTTGCGAAGGGCCTTCTTGTCAAGCTTTCCCGCCTGCGTGGTGGGAAAAGCCTCGACGAAGACGAAGCGCTCGGGGATAAGAAGCCTCGATGCCCCCCTCTTTTCCATGAAGCTCTTTATGGCCTCCTCGTCCGCAGCACACCCTGGCGCCAGCCTTATGCAGGCGCACACCCTCTCGCCCAGGTCCTTGTCAGAAATGCCTATGACCGCGGCCTCAGCGACATCCTCGTGTTCGCACAGGAGATTTTCCACCTGAACGGGCGACACGTTTTCGCCGCCCCTGATAATGATATCCTTGATCCTGCCGGTGATCCTCAGGTATCCTGCGCCATCGATCCTTGCCTGGTCTCCGGTCCTGAAAAAACCATCCGGGGTGAACGCCTTTCGGTTCTCTTCGGGGTTCTTGAGATATCCGGCAAAGATGCAGGGACCACGGGTGGCAAGTTCGCCGTCGCAGCCTTCCGGAACAGCCCGTCCGTCCGGGTCCATCACTCGCACTTCATCGTAGGGACAGGTGGGCTTGCCCACCGTATTGCAAATTGTTTCGACGTCGTCTGTCAGCCTTGTGCGGCAAAGGATGCCCTCACTCATCCCGAACTCAACCACATAGGTGCACTGAAGCTTCTTGTACACGTCACGAATCAACTCGGGTGTGCTGGGCTCGCCTCCGGCGGATATCTTCTTTAGCGATGAAAAATCATACTGAGCCAGTTCGGGCAGTTCCAGAATCCGTCGTACCAAACTCGGAACGGCGGGCATGAAGGTCACCTTCTCCCGCTCTATGATGGAGCAAATATCCGAAGGGATCGTCGAATCGTTCAGTATGAGCTTGTAGCCGTAGAGCACCGACCCGACGACGTTCAGAAGCGCCAGGTTGTGGCCCACGGGCACAACCACCAGTTCGGTATCGGTCGGGTTCATCTCCCACCCGCGATGTACGTATTCGACATTGCAGATATAGTCGTTATGCGTCCGGGGTATGCCTTTGGGCAGTCCCGTCGTCCCCCCCGACGGCAGAATGTGCGACACATCGGTCGCATCAGGCTTCCTTCGCTCAAGCTCCTGCCGCTCGTCCACCGTAACATCCGGTTCCATCAAGGATTCGAGACTCGCGGTAAAACCGGGCGCATCCCCCTCGCTGCGAACGGAGATAACCTGTTTCAACCCCGGGTTTGACGTCTTGACCTCTTCGACAAAAGAGGTGTAGTCGATCTTGCGAAACAAAGACGGCGCAATCCACGCCGTCGCCTCCGTCAATTTCGCCAGATGTCCAACTTCCAGCTGCTTGTAGCCGGATATCAGCACCACCGGTATTGCGCCTATCTTCTGAAGCGCAAAAAAGGAGTAGACGTATTCGGCCCAGTTTGGCAGTTGCAGCAGCACGCAATCACCCTTGCCGATTCCCGTACGCATCAGCCCGGCTGCAAGCCTTTCCACCCTCCTCCTCAGCTCACCCCAGCCGATCCTGACCCTGTCGTCCACCAGGGCCTCCCTGTCGGGGAAGACATCGGCCACCCGGTCAAGGATATCTCCAAGGGTGAGGCCGAGCCACCACCGCCTGCTCGTGTATCTTTGAATCTGTTCTTTACTGTGTCTCGGGAATTCTATGCTCATCTGGCCACCCTCGTTAGCGCGTTCACTGCGGGTTTGGCGAGGACCCGATCCAATCCTGTCGTGCGGTCGCTGATCTTGATTCCGGAAATCACCCGACAGGCGATCAATTGTACTCTTTTTTGATTTGACCGGGTCTCGCCATGGAGGGCGAAAAGGGCTCGGGGGAGTTCAGCATTCCCTCCGGCCAACGCGCGCAACACACTTTCTCGTAACGAGAATCCGCTTCGAGGCACCAGTTGCACGCAACGCAGCGCACCAGGTCCTTTTCCCTTCCCTCCTTCGCCTTTACCGGCCAATCGGGATCGGCGAGCAGTGCGCGGCACAATCCGATGATATCGGCCTTTTCCTGTTCGAGTATCTTCTCGGCGTGTTGAGGCTCCCTGATTTTGCCCGCCGTGATAATGGGCGTCGCGAACCCGGCCGCCCTTACCGCGTCCCTTACGCCTTCCGCAAGATACACATGGACGCCGTCAGGCCACCAGAACCACGGGCTCATCCGGTGTCCGCTGTAGCCTGACATGGGGTCGGGCGGGCTGCCTTCAGGCGGCGTAAGAGCGTCCTCGAACCGGCTCCCGGCCGAGACGCTTATATAGTCCGCGCCCAGTTCCGCAAACTTGACGCCGATCTTGCTGCTCTGGGCGAGGGTGTTTCCGGAGACGTGGAAATCTTCGCCGTTGATCCTGACGCCCAGGGGGAAGTCCTCGCCCACCAGCCTCCGCACCGCCAGGTAGACCTCGACGGGAAGCTTCATCCGGTTCTGCAGGCTGCCCCCGTAGCCGTCCGTCCTCTTATTGACGCGGGAGAGGAAGGAGGAAAGGACGTATGCGTGAGCCATGTGAAGCTCGATAAAGTCGAAGCCGGCCGTAAGTGCCCGCTTTGCGGCCGCCACGTGGTCTTCCACTATCTTGGACAGCTCCTCGGTTTTGAAGTCCTCCACCCGCTGTCTCCAACCAGACCTCGACAGTTTCAGGTGCTGCATGATCTGAACGCCAATTCTGGTCTCTTTGTTCGCCTCCCGGATCGCCTTCACCAGGTCGACGAGCCCCGGAACGTAATCATCGCTTGATATCCGAAGATTATAAGGACTCTTCGACGGGATGATGACCGCGGCCTCTACCACAATAGCCCCCACCCCCCCCTTGGCTTCTCTTTGATATCGCCTTTTCAGATCCTCGGTTACCTGGCCATCCTCGGTGGCCAGGCCGGAAACCATCGACGTCCGTTGTATTCTGTTGGCAAAAGTCACACCCCGCATGGTTACCGGCTCAAAAAGCTTCGGATACTTCATCTCATCTCTCCTTCCATTTTATTCGATGATGCGTTCTCTCTTGCTTAGAGACTGATTTAGCAAGTACCATGCCCCATGGGAGCAATGGTGAGATAGCTCGTAAAAACAAAGTA
Source organism: Deltaproteobacteria bacterium (assembly GCA_021793275.1). Classification (GTDB taxonomy): domain Bacteria; phylum Desulfobacterota; class Syntrophobacteria; order Syntrophobacterales; family Syntrophobacteraceae; genus SbD1. Next base: position 9,590 of record JAJYTC010000052.1, read on the forward strand.
TTAACGGCTCCCAAAACTCCCTGCCTCCAGCGCTCGAACCGTTGCCAAAATCCATGCACGGAACGCGGGAAGATGGGCAGAGCGGCCTTGGGACCTGTAGTGCGCCGCCCGGGCCAAATGCTGTGTCCAAAATGCTGCACGCAGCAAAAAAGCTGCATGCCCACGGAGCTGAAAAAAGCAGATAATCTGCGGAGTTGAGCTTGTCCTTCCTTATGTCCATATTTTACAGATGAGCGAAAAAGTCTACTGATTTTAGGCTGGTAGCTTTAAGCCGCCACCCTGGCATGCCTCTTGCTCCATTTGGCTTCCAAGCAGAATGGCCCTTAAAACCAGGAACGCTCAGCCTCACGGGAGGAAAAAATGGCCCACTTTGTGAAGACATTCAGCCGGATAAGCAGGGAAGACGTCCAGGACGTGGGTGGAAAGGCCGCCAACCTGGGGGAACTGACCCGCAAGGGGTTCAACGTGCCTCAGGGGTTCTGCGTAACCGCCGCGTCTCTTTCTCACCTGATCGTCTCAAACGGGCTTGAGAAAAGCATAGCCGACATCGCCGACCGTTTCGACTATGACGACTACGGCGCCATGGAGGAAGCAACGTCGGCCATTCGGGAACTCATATGCAAAACTGAGCTCCCCGAAGGTCTCAACGCGGAAATCATGGAGGCCATCAAAAAGCTTCGGGACGGCGGCGCCGATTTCGTTGCCGTGCGCTCCTCCGTAGCGGTTAAAAATACCTCAATTTCGTCTTTCCCCGGCATGATGGACACCTATCACTATCTCAAAGGCGAAGAAGAAATCCTCGACCACATCCGGCAGTGCTGGGCCTCGCTGTGGACCACGAGGGCCACGATGAACCGCCATCACAAGGGCATCGACCACAACCTGGGAATCATTGCCGCAATCGTTCAGAAAATGGTCTTCCCCGAAACGGCCGGTGTGCTCTTCACCGCAAATCCCATCACTTCTTCCCGTGAAGAGGTGGTGATAGAGGCCAACTGGGGGCTCGGGGAGTCGGTGGTTTCGGGAAAATCGATGAACGATTTTTACCTGCTGGCGAAAGACCCCCTCGCTCTCAAACAAAAAAACATATCAAAAAAGACCGTAATGGTCGATTTCAACGGAGAAAAAGGTTCGGGCAGGCGCGAACACGCGGTGGCCCCCGATATGATGGATAAGCCCACCCTCGATGACAATCAGGCTGTCGCACTCGCCCGCAAGGGCCTCGAAATCGAGGCCGCTTTCGGCGCCCCCCAGGATATCGAATGGGCCTGTCAAGCGGGGGAGCTTTTCATTCTTCAGACCAGGAACATCCGCACACTGAAGAACTGAGTCCCGGATTGCGCGGATGAGGCTGAGACAGATTCCACTTTCTAAATACCCGAATTTCATTACTTCAAAAGGAGGTTTACAACATGGCGCAAAGAACAGTCGATGCTCACAACCACTATTATCCCAAGGAGTACATAGAGTACCTGCGCAGCAGGGGCGAGGATAGTTCCCCATACATGCGTCACGACGGAGGGACCCACTACCGTGGCTACTACCAGGGCGTATGCTGCTGCCACATCGACCGCGCCGGTCACTACGACCTGGACGAGCGCATCAGGGACCTGGACGCGGCCGGACTGGATACGCAGCTTCTAAGCGTCACCATCCCCGGCCCCGAAACCCTCGAACCGGCAAACGGAGTTCTGTGGGCAAAAAAATTAAACGACGCCCTGCAAAAGGCCGAAGCGAAATACCCCGGCAGGTTCTACTGGCTTGCGACCCTTCCCTGGCAGGTCCCCGATGAAGCCTGCAAGGAACTCGAGCGCTGCCATGAAATGGGCTGCAAGGGCGTGCAGATGTTTTCGAACTTCAATGGAGAACCGGTCCACCTGGAAAAATTCCACGGGATCTACGAAATCGCCGACAAGTACGAACTCCCCATGCTTTTGCACCCCGCTAAGCCCCTCACTTCCCGGGTCATGGACACGATGAAGATCCCCTACCAGCTCTGGGGCTACACCCTGGATACCAGCATGGCCGTCGTAAGCCTGATTTTCCAGGGGGTGTTTGAAAAATTCAAGAAGCTTACGTTGGTCCACGGCCACCTGGGCGGCATGGTGCCATACTTCGTGCGCAGGCTTCAGGATTCTTACAAAGGCTACGGCAAGGAGTGGGGCATCGAGCTGAGCGAATCGCCCGACATCACGTATAAAACACGGGTCTTTCCGGATACGACCTCTTTTTACCTTCCGGCAATGAAGTGCTGCCTCGATTGGGTCGGCCCCGGACAAATGTGCATAGGGACGGACTATGCCCACCGAGTGGGTGACCCCGAAGGCGCAATCAAAGCCGTAAAAGATCTCGGGGACCAGTACGGACTCTCCCGGGATGAAATCGACCTGATTCTGGGTAAAAACCTGGAGAGGATCTTCCATCTGCCGCCTATGCCCTAAGGGGGGGCCGGGGAGCGGCGCATGGCGCCATCGACCTATAAGGATAGGGAAGCAAGCACAATGGAAGTGAAATGGTGCGGATTCGACTACGGGCAGTGCATCATGGAACCGGGAGGGCTCCGCAACCCCAGGGTTTTCGGCGACCTGTACAAGGAACTGGGCAAACCGGAACTGATCCCCGAAAAGGTCTTCAAATATCGGGTGCTAAAGGAAAAATACGGCACTTACGGGCGCATCAAGGAGGGACACAGGGACGAAATCTACGCTTTCGTTCTGGATAACGACCCGGTCGCCATTGAACTTTTCAGCCGCAAGGAGCAGGAACTCCTGGATATGGGCGAAGGCCTGGAAGATGCGCTGGTTTACATCAAGTCCCTGGGCATCGAACTCCAGGTGGTCTCGGAGATGAAAAAGACCCTGGGGCCGGTCGGCACCGACATTGTCTCCCGGTTTCTGAAAGCCCGCGGTCTTGTCGCCTATTTCAAGGAACTGGTGACCCCGCAGGGCAAGATCAACCTGTTGGACAATTCGGTGGACCCCAAGTACGTGGGCCACACCAAAAATGACGGCACCCTCTATGATGTTCTCGCCCTGGAATTGGCCGAAAGAGGCATCGCACCGCAGGAGGCGGTCATGGTGGGCGACAAACCCGAAACCGACATCAATCCCGCACATGACCGCGGCTTCAAGACCATCCAGTACACCGGCTTCATCGACCTGGGCGAGTCCAAGGCCGATCTCAGGATCAGCTCGTTTGCGGAACTGAAAAACATCTTGAAGAAAAAGGACGCATGATTCCATGGCTCAACAGAAGATTCTGCCGAAAACACTCACCATGACGTTCGACGATGGGTCCAGGGCCGAGATCGGCTTCGAGAACCTCCCGCTCACCCTCCAGGCCGAATTGTTGCGCCAACCCTTCGCCTCCTTCAAGAGCCCCGCGCCGCAGACCGAAAAATACCTGGTGATCGAGTGGAAGGACGGTTGGCGGGAGGTTTTCCAGGTCCCCCGCACGTGCACGGAGGTGAATCGCTACTATGTCATCACACGGCCGGAAAATTGCGGGCGTCTTTCCATCAAGAAGGAAGACGGATATCCGGAACTGATCGAGATCGACCGCGACGCCCTGAATCTGCGGCGGCTAGCTTTTACTCAGACTCTAAATCTTGACCCGGCAAAATCGGATCGGGAGGGAAGCAAGACCGAGCACCACTTCGTGCTTGAGAAAGGACCGGACCTTTTGATGGAGTTGAAAACGGCCCTCCGACTGGCCCTCCACGGAGAGGGGGAAACAGCCCGGACGCTGCAAGACGCCTGTGACGCAGCGGCAACCGATCTGTGCATGCGGCTCGCCGGCAGGCTGAACCTTCGGGCCGGCCGCAGGCGTCAGGACCTCCAGGATTTCCTGGTTTACCTCGCAGCCGATGAATGAGACCGAAGGGAGGTGTTTTTCCGGAAAAGACATACGGGGTAAAGCTTTTGGCCCAAAAAAAATAAGACAAATTTCAATACTCGAGCGTGTCTTCCAGCGGCCCATCCTTCCTCTTCCTCCATTAACCCGCCAACCGTTGCCGTCCATGCGCGAATTCGCCTCCCGCAAATCCGCCACACAGGTCTTTACAACTGAAATGAGAGATCGATTGCGCGGGAGGCGACCACATCCCGCAACAGGACTTCCACTGCGGCCCTGCGGGCCGCACAGAGAGGGAGGAAACATAAATGCTAGACCGAAACATTTCTTCATTGAGGACGCTCAGGCCCGAAACCGATTTTGACAAATCCATCTTCTGGTTCAGGGATGATTTGCACCAACCTTACGCCATCTCGCCCATGGGGATGACCACTATCCAGGCGCACCATGCTTGGGGCTATCACGTAGCCGCGGATGTTACTCAGCTCCCCCCATCGAAAGGGGGACATGTAAAGATTTACAAGGGAAGGGTCTATATCGGTTTTGCGCTGATCACCGATCCCGCGGAAATCGACAGGCGCGGCCCCGCATTCGGCAAGCTGATAGAGTTGTGTCTGGATAACTGGGACGATTACTATCTGCGGTATATCCAGGAAGTTCAATCCAACCTGGACACCCTGAACGGCGTGGATACGGACAAATTGATCATGCCCCACCTGCTGGAACACCTGAAACGGGCCGAAAGACTCAACCGCCGCAACTGGGAAATCCACTTCACCCTCATGTACCCGGCCGACGCAGTCTATTTTACGTTCGAAGACTACTGCAAGCAGCACGGCGTGGAGGAAAAAGATTTCGTTATCATGCTGAGGGGATTCGAGAGCATTGCAACGCAGACGGACGAAGAGATCTGGACTCTGGCCAAATGGGCCATCGATTGCGGCATCAAAGATATTCTCTTGAATTCGGAAAACGGCGATCTCATGCCATCACTGGGCAAATTGGAGGCAGCCCGGCCGTGGGTGGAAAAATTCCACCGTTTTATCAATATATACGGTAACCGGGTGGTTGCCGCCCACCTGGATATCACCACCCCTACTTGGAAGGAAGACCCCACCCCCGTTATCGATACCATCAGGAGTTATTTCCCGAGGATGGAAAGCGGCTGGGACTTCTACGCTTCCAAGCAGAGCATCCAGGAGCAGCGGGAACAGGCAATCGCGGACTTCGAAGGCCGCCTCAGCGGCGAAGAAGACAAAAACAAATTCCGGCATCTTCTCAAAGCAGGGCAGGGCGTATACCGCTTTCAGGAAGATCACGGTTTTTACATCGACCAGGGTTCTACCGCCTGCATGCGTAACGCCGTCATCGCCTGCGGCAAAAGACTTTTCCGCCGTAAACTCATCGACAACATCGAAGACGTCTGTCTTCTCACCTTTCAAGAACTTGTCGAGGTCCTGGAAGCTCTTGTCTACAAAGAGAATGTGGCCGTTTATCATTACCGGGCGCTGATCCCCAACCTGGTCCGCGAGCGCAGGGAGGACAACCAGATGGCCAAAAGCCTCGACGGCCCCCTCACCATCGGCAATGTCCCCGAAAAGATGACCGATCCCATAGGCATCAAGGTGTTCGGCATAATCGACGACGTTTTGCACCCCAAGGGGGAACGCGAAATCGTGGAACGACTCGAGGGCTTTCCGGGTGCTCCAGGCGTTGTGGAGGGACCAGCTCGGGTGGTTCTGGATTATAAGGATTTCCAAAATGTCAAAGCCGGCGAAATCCTGGTGTGCCCGTACACAGGTACAGCCTGGACGCCGCTCTTCGTAAAGATTGCAGGAGTGGTCACAGATACGGGTGGCATGCTTACTCATGCCGCCATCGCCGCCCGCGAATACGACATCCCTGCCGTGGTAGGCACCTGGAACGCAACCAACTCCATCAAAGACGGCGACTTCGTCAAGATTGACGGGAATGTGGGTGTAGTGGAAGTGCTGAAGAGAAACTCATAACCCTTCAATGGGGCCCGAAAAGAATATTCCGTCATGGAATTCTCTGCGGCCTTTTATTGTGCGGAAAATTTAGAATTTAGTTTTTTCGAATTTTATCAGGGAGCCAAAAAATGGAACAATTGTCTGCAACACCCGGTTTGCAACTGAACCAACCATGGCGAGGCATATGCGGTTTAGCGATTGTAGTGGCATTTGCCCTGACCTTCACATCGCTTTTCACTGCGCAGGTTTTCAATGGCTTGTTTACGCTGCTCTCTGTCACCGTAGTGCCTTTCCTGGTGATGGTGGGCCTTGGCTGGAAGGTGCAGTATCCGCCGACGCATGGATTAATCCAGCCCTGGAAAGGCCTGCTGCTTGTCGGTTTCTGCGTGCTTATGGGCGCCCTTGTAGGTTTTGGGGTCATGAATTTTCTCGCCGATGGGATACCCCAGCCATTCATCAACACCTATGTGATCATAACCGTTATTACTACCTTCTTTTTGGTAATTGCCTTCGGACTGTGGCCCTATAACAAGCTTTCCGCCGGTCTGGCCGGATGGCTCACATTAATTACGGCCTTCGTGTTGACCTGGTTTATATTCAAACTTTTCAATTTCAGCCTGCTCTCTTTCCCGTCGGGAACCGATCCCTCATCGATTGCACCCGTTGCATTCTATGCTAAAGGAGGACCGCTGGCGGCATTTGCGGGGCTCGCCCCTCACGGGCCCATTCCATGGGAATCCGCCCTTGCCGGATACTTCTGGGCGGTAGTGTGGCTTTTTGTGTTCGCAAATGTTGGCATGTGGCCCTTCTGCAAGGCGCCCAAGTTGATGGGCGAGCCGGTGCTTGGCATCATCGTAACAGTATCATCCCTCGCACTCGGTGTGCTGGTCACCTATATCGCTGTTTCGCACCTGAACATCGAACCCTTGACCTTTTTGCTCGTAGGCGTGTGCTGGTTATTTGGAGTCCTGGTGGTCATGATTCTGTTTCAGATGTGGCCGGGGCGTGCTTTGCCACAGCCTCTATGGGGAATGGTCAATCTTGCGCTGGCCGCCTGTATCGGGCTTGCCGGCTATTTGGGCTACAGAGTTTTTGCTCTGTGGCACTTTGGCGGCGCCGCAGACAAGTATCCGATCGACATCTTCACCCTTGCCGGCATGATGCTTGCCGTTACGTTTCCTGCAATGGCCGTGTTTTCTGACTTTTTCGAGTTCTGGCCGCTGCCGCCCACACCTGCGCCGCCTGAGCAATCATAGAAGCCGGATTCTAAAAGTAAAGGCGCTTTTCCTTTAAGAGAGGGTTTGCAAAGACCGGCTCAAAAAAGGAGAAGCGCCATAACAAGTCAGTGTACTCGAGGCCGTAGCCCTTTTTAAGGGAATTTAAAACCGGAAGGTCCTCCGTAAAATTCTCTGCAAGCCTGTCCCATCCCGTCCAGGATGAAAGTCTCGGCTTTACGCTGAATACTTTGGCTGCTATAATGGTTTCCAAAGTAAAACCCAGCCTATAGGGCGGGCGTTTTATAGACCCTGCAGGGGAGCAGGGCCGCCCCTCCGAAGGAGGCGGGCTTCGTTTGAGTGTTCTCTTCGTTTCTCTATTCCAAGCTGTTTTTCGATCCGTTTTTTTTCTCCCGTGTCCTACGCAGCTCCGATCATCACGCCGGCATCCGGCCTGGCGGTGTTAACGCGACAGTTTCTGGCCCGAAAATGATTTCCCCGGCATAGCCTTCTACGGCGCCCGGGCGTCCGGGTGATGTGGCGCCGAGCAAATAGGGGGATAATTCCGTGAATCCGAGCGACTGCGACTTGCGAAACATTGGGGAATCGCTGCTTAGCGGCATTGTTCAAAGCATGAACGACGTTGTCATCCTGCACGATCTTTCTCTTAACGTGGCCTTCGTAAATGACGCGTTCGAAACGGTGTACGAAATCGACAAGACGGACGCTCTGGGCCGCTCTCCCATGGAATTTCTGCCGGAAATCGACCGAGCGCAGAAGGAGGAGATCGTAACACGCCTCAAAAGGACCCTGGAGACCAGGACAAGGAGTTCACCCCACGAGTTCGCCTACATCTCGCCAAGAGACAATTGCCGCTATCTGATGGCTTTCTCCGTCCCGGTTTTCAACGAAGCGGGAGACTTAAGCCACGTGATGTCCATGATTTACGACACCACCCGGCAAAAGGAGCTCGAAAAGGAAGCCGTAAACGCGGCCCGGCTCTCTTCGGTTCAGGATATGGCCTACAGCCTTGCCCACGAGATCAACAATCCCCTTACCGGGATCAAGCTCGGCCTTTCCACCCTGTATGGAAGCCTCAAAAAACCGGAGAATATCCAGGTCCTGGACTGCGTGATGAAGGACCTCAACCGCATTCAAAAAACGCTAAGCTGTTTTCTTAAGGCCAAAACGGATCAGTACCGGTTCAAGACGAGGCCGGCCACCGTCGTTGCAAACATCATCGAGGACGTCCTTTTTCATTTGGCCGGCCAACTTACTCTTCACGCCATCAAGGTGGAGAGGAACCTTTGCCGCGACAGGGCCATGCTGACGTTGGACCGGGACCATATCCACCAGATACTCCTGAATATCATGCTCAACGCTATTCAGGCCATGCCCGAAGGTGGCCTCATTGGAATCCAAACCCGCATCGGCGAGGCGCCTGCGGCCTTCGATGATCATCGGCCGTTTCTGCGCATAAGCGTTTCGGACACCGGGCGTGGAATCCTGCCTCAGGACAAGGAAAGAATCTTTCGGCCTTTCTTTACTCTCAAGCAGGGGGGCACGGGCCTCGGCCTTTCTATCTGCAGGCGGGTGGTCTCCGCTCACAGCGGCTTTGTCGAAATCGAGAGCGAGCCGGGGAAAGGCACGCGCGTGGATATCTACCTGCCGGTGTCTGGAAAAGTGAATTGATATGCCGGGGGCAAAAAAGAGCGTTCTCATAATTGATGACGAAGAAAACATCCGCAGGTACCTGGGGATCTCCCTGTCGCAGGAGGGCTATGAGGTCCATACGGCACAATCCGGAAAAGAAGGTCTGGCGCTCCTCCTGGAAAAAGAGGTCGACATCGTCGTTCTCGATCTGCATCTCCCGGACTCGAGCGGCCTCGATATCCTGCGTCGGATCAAGAACATCGACGTGGATGCGGTCGTCATCATCATTACCGCCTACGGAGACATCGGCAGCGCTGTCGAGGCCACCAAGCGGGGCGCATACGACTATTTGACCAAGCCCTTCGAAGCTGAGGACGTCAAAACCGTTATCAACAAAGCCCTGCGGGTCGCAGACCTCGAAGACCATGTTAAACTGCTGAGAAGGCAGGTGGATCGCTACCAGTACGGCGAACTGATCGCGCGGAGCAAGAAGATGCGCGACCTGATACAATTCGGCGAGCAGATTGCGCAGACCCCCTCAACGGTGATCATCTACGGCGAGACAGGCACCGGTAAAGAACTGATCGCCAACCTGATCCACAAGAAGAGCCCCCGGGCCGGCAAACCTTTCGTGACTATCGATTGTACGTCACTGCCCGAAAATCTTCTTGAAAGCGAACTGTTCGGGCATGAACGGGGAGCTTTCACCGGAGCGGTCGGCCTTAAAAAGGGGCTTTTCGAAGTCGCCAACGGTGGCACCGTGTTCTTGGACGAGATCGGCGAAATACCGGTTATCATTCAGGCCAAAATCCTTCGGGTCCTCGAATCGCAAACCTTCCGCCGGGTCGGCGGCGAAAAATACATCCCCACAGATGTGCGAATCATCTCCGCTACCAACCGCGACCTCAAAAAGTTCGTACAGGAGAAGCGTTTCCGAAGCGACCTCTATTACCGCCTGAACGTCGTCCCCATTCACCTGCCCCCGCTAAGGGAGCGCAGGGAGGACATCTTTCCTCTCATCGAATACTTCGTCCAACTCATGAACAAGAAGATCGGCCGCCGGATATCCACCGTTTCCAACGAAGCGCTAAAACCGCTGATCGAATACGACTGGCCGGGCAACATCCGCGAACTTAGAAATATCATTGAACATATGGCTATTACCACCGACGGACCTTCGATTACCACCAAACATCTTCCCGTTGAGATCAAAGGGCTGCAGCCGGGGTTTGGGCTGCCTGAGGCCAACAACGGCAGTTCCATGGAAGCCGAAACATCCCTGCCTGATTTCAAAGAGGCCAAAAAAGCTTTGATCGAGAACTTCGAAAAGGATTATATCCGGAAACTCCTGGAGATACATGGCGGCAATGTTTCCAGGAGCGCGAGGGAGATCGGGACACAAAGAAGCAGCCTCCAGCGTCTCATGCGCAAGTACGGAATAGACAAGGCATAGAGACTGCCTGATTTCAGCTTTTCATCCAGGGTAGAGGAGAAAGCAGGTTTAACCCTGCCGGCCTTCACGGACACACGATGCCGGCAAGTTCATCCTTCTCTGCTTTGGTCAGGGACCTAACCTGCGGAGAGATAGGGATCACCGTGCTCTTGAAGATTTCGACCGGGGTTTGCTTTTATCCGATGGGACTACGGTGGAGATAGACTTATCCAGTCCTGTTCCAGATTAAGATACCATCTCGGAAAACCTGCCGAACGCGATGAAACGGGATTGCCTGCATCTCTCCCAATTCGTCTTCCAACTGAAACGAGAACAGGTTTCCTTCGACGAAATCGATTTTGGCGAATGGGATGCGAATAATCTTTTTGGCGGCATGGTCCAGGTAGCCGATCTCAAAATAGGCTGTTCCGAATTCCTTATCCCAGCGAATCCTGCTTAATAGCTGCTGTATAGGGATCATAAGCATTCATTCCGCCTTGGTGTAAATCCTGTCATATCCGATAATATAAGGCACGATCTACCAAGAGTGGATTTGGATATGGCCGGGCGGCCGAAGTCCCGAAAAAACGCCGTCTCATGGGAGCGCAAAGAGCTTGCTGACATGGAAGATATCATATTTGCCGGAAAAATCATTGATGGTAAGATTGTCCATTGACGATCCGAAGCTGGAACCGCGAAGGCCTGAAGGCTAAAACTGCCTTGTCGTGCCCCCGGATTCATCTGCTTGGGAGAGTTTCTGGGCAGTTACACGGATTCCACTCGGGGGCTGCCCGGGCCAGGACAGCTTTTGAGCGCTGACAGCGTTAAAATAAAAGGATGGACAGATGACTATCTGGGTGGATGCCGATGCATGCCCTGGAACAATCAAGGAGTTGATTATCCGCGCGGCGAGGCGGCTAAATATTATGGCCGTCTTTGTAGCGAATAAATACATCAGCATTCCTGAATCCAGCTACGTTGCCAGCCGCAGGATCGGGCTCAATCCCGAGGCCGTCGACATGCACATAACCGAGAATGCCCGAGCCGGGGACGTGGTGGTAACTCAGGATATCCCGCTTGCTTCTTCCCTCGTGGCGAAGGGAGCAATCGTCATAAGCACCCGAGGAGAACTCTTCACCGAGGACAATATCGGGGAGCGGCTTGCAATCCGCAACTTCATGCAGGGCCTCCGTGAGGCGGGAGGCATTACGCCCGGCCCTAAGGAATTCGCTCAAAAGGACGGCCGGCGTTTTGCGGATACCCTGGACAGAGTGCTGACCAGGCGCCTTAAAACAAAAACTGCCTGACTGCCGGGCAAGTATGAAGGGGGTGCCGGGAAGGATGAAAAACAGCGGCTATGAGTATCGGGAGCAAGTGGATGTTTGGGGCTGCGGGCTTTCTCTATCGGCTTATTTGGCCAGGAAATACCCCCATTCCCCGGAAACCGTCTGGCGCGACCGGATCCAGAGAGGCGAAATTTTCTGCGATGGCCGCCAGGTGCAGTGCGATATCTTCCTAAAACCCGGGAAAAGGATCCTTTGGCGTCGTCCTCCCTGGGACGAGCCGGATGCGCCGCTTACATATTGCCTGCTATATGAAGATGACGACCTGCTCGCCGTGGCAAAGCCTTCGGGACTCCCGACCCTTCCGTCCGGCGGTTTCCTAGAACACACTCTGCTTGCGTTGGTGAGAAAAAACCGGCCTGAGGCAACGCCTGTGCATCGGCTGGGGCGGGGCACCTCAGGTGCAGTGCTGTTCGCTCGCAATCGCCGTGTGCGGTCGATGCTCGGCGCGGCCCTGCGGAAAAATGAGATAATTAAAATTTACCGGGCGCTGGCCACCGGTGTACCCACCGAGCAAAAATTTTCCATAACTGCGCCTATCGGGCCTGTTCCTCATCCGAAGCTTGGAACCGTCCACTCGGTCTGCGCAAACGGGAAAAATGCTCTCAGCCTGGTCAGTGTCCTCGAGGATAGAGTAAATACTTCACTCCTCGAGGTCAGGATCGAAACGGGAAGGCCGCACCAGATTCGCATTCATCTTGCGTTCGCCGGTCACCCGCTGGCGGGAGACCCCCTTTATGCCGCCGGAGGCGCTATCCGGGACCCGGATGCGCTTCCGGGAGACTGCGGCTACATGCTTCACGCCGAGCGGCTCTATTTTCGTCATCCGGCAACGGGATCGGCTGTCGATATCCGGTGTTCTCCGCCGCCCGAGCTTGAAACATCGTAAGGGTTGCTCCTCTATTGGTCGTATAGGATCGGGTTAGAGCCTGAGCTCACAGTGGCCGTGATACAGTTCGTCCCTCAACCCCGCTACCTCCCCGTCACTCAGGTATTCCTCAAACCCCATCGACCGGTCGATGATCCCGTAAGGGGTGATCTCGACTATCCTGTTTGCCACAGTGGAGACTAATTCGTGGTCATGGGAGGAAAACAACAATACCCCCGTGAACGCAATGAGTCCGTTATTCAGGGCGGTTATCGATTCAAGGTCGAGGTGATTGGTGGGCTCATCCATGATGAGGGCATTGGCGCCGGCCAGCATCATCCTGGAAAGCATGCAGCGGACCCGCTCCCCTCCGGAGAGCACACTCGTTTTTTTGAGCGCCTCGTCGCCCGAAAAGAGCATTTTACCCAGAAACCCTCTGGCGAAGTGTTCTCCCTCCGTGGGGGGAGAATATTGCCCCAGCCATTCGATAAGGTTCAACTCGTTGTCGAAATAGGAGCTATTTTCTTTTGGAAAATAGGACGGGGTGATGGTGACGCCCCAGCGGAAACTGCCGCTGTCCGGTTCGAGTTCCCCGGCCAGGATCTGGAACAGCGTCGTTTTCGCGAAGCTGTTGCCGCCGACAAAGGCAATCTTGTCGCCTTTGTTTACCGTAAGGGTAAGGTCGTTCAAAACGGGCAATCCATCAACGGCCTTGGACAGGCCCGCTATCTCCATGATTATATTGCCGCATGGCCGCTCGGGCTTGAACGCCACGTGAGGGTACTTCCGTGAAGAGATCGGCATATCGTCTAGCGTCAGCTTTTCGAGCAGCTTTTTGCGCGAAGTGGCCTGCCGCGCCTTGGAGGCGTTGGAACCGAAACGCTGGATGAATTCCTTCAGCTCGTTTGCTCTGTCAACGTTCTTGCGATTCTCTTCCTGCCTCTGTCTGAACGCCATCTGGCTCGCCTGATACCAGAAGTCGTAATTGCCCACGTAGAGCTGAATCTTGCCGAAGTCGATATCCGCCACATGAGTACAGACCTGATTGAGAAAGTGCCGGTCGTGGGAAACGACGATGACGGTATTGGGAAAACGGATGAGATATTCTTCGAGCCAGGTGATGGACTTTAAGTCCAGGTGGTTGGTCGGCTCGTCGAGCAGCAGAACATCCGGGTTTCCGAAAAGCGTCTGTGCAAGCAGTACCCGCACCTTATCGCCCCCCTCGAGTTCCTTCATTTTTTTCGAGCGCATCTCTTCGGGTATGCCAAGACCGTTTAGAAGCACTGCGGCCTCAGACTCCGCCTCATAGCCGTTTAACTCGGCGAACTCTGCCTCCAGTTCGGCCGAGCGAATGCCGTCCTGTTCGGAAAAATCCGCCTTTGCGTAGATAGCCTCCCGCTCTATCATGACTTCGTAGAGCCGTGCATGTCCCATGATGACAGTGTTGAAAACCGTCTGCTCGTCGAATGCGAACTGGTCCTGGCTGAGAACCGCCACTCGCTGTCCGGGGTCTACGATGATTTCGCCCTTGTCAGGTTCTATCTCGCCGGAAAGGATCTTGAGGAAGGTCGATTTGCCGGAGCCGTTGGCGCCAATGAGCCCATAGCAGTTCCCCGGGGTGAATTTTATGTTGACGTCTTTGAATAGGACCCTTTTGCCATAAGAAAGGGCTACGTTCGAGGCACTGATCATTCGTGATTTACTCCCTGCTGAAAATAAAAAAAACCACAGCCGTTGCCTGTGGTTTAGATGCAAACATCAATAAATAAACTTTAATGCCGGCATTGGCAAGAAAATTCAGCCCCAATGCCCTTTCACCCCGGGAATTATCCGGCGCGGCCCCCCTGTATTTGTAGGAGCGGCTTCCAGCCGCGACCCCCAGGGCTATCACGCTTGCGAATACCTCCACTTGGCCGGGGCCTTGACAGGGGAGAAGGGCGCTTTATATTAGCACTCAATAAGAATGAGTGCTGACAAATTTCGAGGAGGTACTACCATGCTGGCTGCTGTGCGTTTTCCCGACTTCACTAATGTCACAAACCTGTTTGATGAAATCGATCGCCTCTTTGCCCGTTTCCCCGCAAAGATGCCCGCGGGTGTCGATTCGGGCGCGTTTCCGGCCTTCAATGTCGTTGAGCAGCAAGACAAGGTCTTGGTCAATGCCGAGCTTCCCGGCCTTAAGCCCGAAGAAATCCAAATCTCCGTTCACGGAAATATGTTGACCCTTAGCGGAGAGCGAAAACCGGGTCACAACGGCGATGGCAAGATGAGCTATCATCGGCGCGAGAGAGGAACCGGAAAATTCAGCAAATCCTTTACTTTTCCGTTCGAGCTGAATCCGGAGGGAGTCGAGGCCCGCTACGTTAACGGCTTGCTAAAAATCGTGCTGCCCAAAGCCGAGAGCGCCAAAACCAGGAAAATCGCTGTCCTTAACGGATGAAAATAGCGCAGTTTCAAGTATTGCAGGAGGGTGTCGCCATGACTGAGAAAGAATTGCAGGTTGTCGATGGAAACGAGCTTACGGCTTCTTCGCAAAACGTTCGCAACTTACCGGTTTTCGTTCCACCCGTGGACATTTGCGAGTATGAAAATGAGGTGGTCCTTCTTGCGGACATGCCCGGTGTTCCAATGGAAAATGTGGAAATCGACCTCCAGGGTGATCAACTTACAATAAAAGGCCGCGTTAACCCTGAATATGAAAATCTTGACCACGGGCGGGTAATTTGGCGCGAGTGGCAGGAGGGAGGTTATTATCGACAGTTTACTGTCTCAAGCCACATCGATCGTGAGAAAATCGAAGCAAAGATGAAGGATGGAGTCCTTAAAGTGGTTTTACCCAAGGCTCAATCCGCGAAACCGCGCAAGATAGAGATAAAGTACTTGAATTGAGCGTTTCCCGTAGCAGGGCGCAAACCATGAAAAGGCCGACTGGAGGAGATAGTCTTCTCCTCTTGGCCTTTTCTTATTATGATCAGGCCCGACCTGCAAGGGAGCTTTGCATTAATGTGTGTGGCAATTTTTTGAGTTATAATGTAACAGTAATCCGGGCACGGGCGGCCGGGGACCATGAGAAAAAAGGACCACTATAAAACCCTCGGAGTGGAGCGAACTGCTGATGAATGCGGGATCAGAACAGCATTCAGGGAGCTCGCGAAAAAATACCACCCGGACATATCCGGTCCTGAAGAAACACGTCGCTTTCAGGAAATCGTAGAAGCATATTCAATCCTCTCGGATCCGGAATCCAGGTCGGCTTACAACAAGCTCCTTCTTGAACGAAACGCCCCCCGCGCCGCGCATGTAGCAGCGGGATGCGCCGAGCCTTTGAAAGCCGCTGAGACATTTCGTTCTCCACATGCATCAT
>JAJYTC010000246.1 GCA_021793275.1 Deltaproteobacteria bacterium
GGCGGCTCAAAAGATCCGATCGTTGCGAATTGGAGACCGAAAGGAGATTTTTATGGGAGAAGTAGTCCACACATCGAGAATCATGATCGTCAGGGAAAAGGGCCCCACCAGGAGGGCCGTAATAGAGGGCTTTGGCGAACCGATTTACTACGGCATCCACGGCGGGATAAAGAATTTCTACAAGATCGAGCCCGAAAAGGAGCATGCCGCCACCCTGGACCACATAGTGGCCGCGACGGCAGGGTGAATGATGGGAACACTGGCCGCGTTGCTGGCCGGAAAAAGAATCCGCACCACCGAAGACCTCTATCGGGCCGAGGTTGAAGGAGACATTGAAAACGTCGATGGCGTGCTGAAGATCACCACCATCAGGGTTAAATACTACCTGCAACTGAAAGCCGGGCAAAAAGAAGCCGCCAAAGAGGCTTTTTCCTCATACCTTGTCCAATGTCCCGCCGCTCAAAGTGTAGTCGGCTGCATAAAGCTCCAGGACGAACTCGAACTCGAAGAGGTCGCTTAAACACATCCTGCAAGCGGCCGGGCAGTCAAAGCCCGGCCCATTCCCGAACAGGGTCTTATCTGAAGAAAAAAGGGTGACTCCGGCATCAGCCGAAATCACCCTTATCATTATCTGTGGCGGAGAGAGAGGGATTCGAACCCTCGGTAGAGCTTTACACCCTACACTCGCTTAGCAGGCGAGCGCCTTCAGCCGACTCGGCCATCTCTCCTCAATATCTCCAATCTGGCGGAGGGAGTAGGATTCGAACCCACGGTTCCGCTGCTAACGGAACAACGGTTTTCAAGACCGCCGCCTTAAACCACTCGGCCATCCCTCCAGGAAGGGAATAACACCTCCGGTCAGGTTGATCACTTTAGCGTCCTGCACCTCATCTGTCAAGATGGAGATCAGTCTTTGAAATATCCATTGATGAGGTCAACCGGGAATTTTATAATCATGCATCCGATGTTTCGATTAAACCATCGGAGAAAAAGGACAATCGGTTCTGCTGCCCCACGGGAAGGGTCTGGAGACCGGCGCCGCCTTACGACTTGCCCGCCTGCAAATCTACACCAGGCGGGCGCTACCGACTGAAGGGAAATCAAAAATGGCCGGTAAGCCTTCTAACGTGACTGGAAGCCTGATCACAATAGGCGATGAAATTCTGCTGGGAGACATACAAAACGGAAACGCCAGGCATATTGCCGCCGAACTGCGCGCCCGCGGATTTCTGCTCGACCGTATGATCACGGTCGGGGACATCGAGGATGACATTATCGAAAACCTGGGGCAGTGCCTCGAAGGGTCCCGTTTCGTCATCGTGACCGGAGGACTCGGCCCTACCGACGACGACAGGACATGCGCCGCCGTTTCCAGGGCGATGAAAAGACCCCTTATCTGCAACCGCGACTACGCCCGATGGCTCAGGGACCGCCTGGCCAAATGGGGTGTCGAGTGGTCGAGGGAAGTGGAAAAGATGGCCGAACTGCCCGAGGGGGCCGTCAAGCTCGGCTTGGATTCAGCGGGTTTTTCCCTGGTCCACAACGATATCCCCTGTTACTTCCTTCCCGGCGTCCCCGAGGAAGTCAAACTGCTGCTGGCAAAAGAGGTCATTCCCGATCTCGAAGCGAGGTTTCCGAACAGGCGCACATATATTAAGCACATCGTCCGCATCCAGGGCATGCTGGAGGCGCAGATAAACGAAAGACTCCGGTCCCTGGAACCCGTCGAGGGCGTAGAGATCGGCTACTATCCCCAGGGAAGGGAAAACTGGGTGTCGATATTCGTCGCAGCGCCAAACGAAGTACAATGTCGTGCGCTTATGAAAAGCGCAAAGGACAAGATCGTCGCTCTGATCGGCGCGCGCCACATAATCGGCCACAATGACGACTGCCTGGAAAAAGTGATAGGGCGCCTTCTGCGTGAGCGTTCCTGGAGGCTCGTCATTGCCGAATCCTGCACCGGAGGTCTTTTGTCGAGCAAAATAACGGCGATCCCCGGCGCTTCGGATTATCTCGACCGGGGCTTTATCACCTACAGCAATCGCGCGAAGAGCGAACTGCTCGGCGTATCCGAACAACTGCTCTGCGTTCACGGCGCGGTAAGCGAACAGGTCGCGCGCGCAATGGCCCAAGGGGCTGCGCGCAACGCAGGAGCGGAAGTCTCGATCGCGATAACCGGGGTTGCCGGTCCCGCCGGAGGAAGTGCCGAAAAACCGGTGGGCACCGTCTTCATCGCCTGCGTTACCCCTGCCGGAGAAAAAGTGCAAAAGTACTCCT
This sequence comes from Deltaproteobacteria bacterium, assembly GCA_021793275.1. Lineage (GTDB taxonomy): Bacteria > Desulfobacterota > Syntrophobacteria > Syntrophobacterales > Syntrophobacteraceae > SbD1. The sequence continues at coordinate 2,278 of JAJYTC010000246.1, forward strand.
TCGGGACGGGAACGCGCGAACAAATCCAGGAAAGCTCGGCTCAGGCTGCACTCGCGATGCTATGGGAACTCCTGTCCGGGGGCGAGCCGCCGCTCCCTTGTGATTAGCGTGCAGAGGCAGAAAATCGGCAAAAACCATCTTTATTTGGTTTTGTTTTTATCCGGCGAAGCTTTCTTCAAAGGAATAATTCCATGGAACCATCCATCCGCAGCTTTGTTGCAATCGACCTTTCCGTTCCGGCTCGCCGGCAGATCGAGGCGCTCGTCCAGGAGTTGAGGAAAAGCAATGCACAGGTAGGATGGGTGAGGGTCGAGGGAATCCACCTCACCCTGAAATTCCTGGGAAATGTCGCGCCGCAACTGATCGAGCAGATAAAGCCCGCGCTTGCCCGGGCAGCCGGGCAAACGGGGCCTATCCGCATCGAGGCGTCAGGATGCGGGGCTTTCCCGGGGCTCAAATCTCCCAGAATAATCTGGGTCGGGCTTCGCGGGCAGATCGCTCCGCTTGCCGACCTCGCACGGCGGGTCGAAGAGGCGCTGGTTCCTCTGGGTTTCAAACCCGAGGAGCGCTCCTTCAAACCTCACCTCACCGTTGGCCGAGTTAAAGGCAGAGCGAGGCTCCAGGCGCTCCAGGAGATGCTCCTTGCGCATGCGGACTTTGCCGCCGAACCCTTTGACGCTGCTGAAATTGTATTGTATAAGAGCGATTTGAGGCCGGATGGCGCTCGATACACTCCATTGTTCAAAACGCCATTCTCCGGGAGCCCCGCCACAGCGGACGAATAACCCGTATCTCGCGTGAATTTATCATAATAGAAATCAAGGAGGCCCCATTCATGGGACTTGACGACGACCGGCAAAGAGCAATCGATGCGGCGGTTTCCCAGATAGAGCGCATGTGCGGCAAAGGCGCCATCATGCGGCTTGGGGAAGGCGCAAACGTGGAAGTTTCAGTTATATCGACCGGCTCTCTGTCGCTCGATATCGCGCTCGGAATCGGAGGCGTGGCGCGGGGCCGCATCATAGAAATATTCGGCCCCGAGTCTTCCGGCAAGACCACCCTGGCGCTGCATATTATCGCCGAAGCGCAGAAGCTTGGAGGATTGGCCGCCTTTATAGACGCAGAACACGCTCTCGACACCCAGTATGCCCGCAAACTGGGTGTGGTGGTCGAAGACCTGCTGGTCAGTCAGCCCGATTACGGCGAACAGGCCCTGGAGATCGCTGAGGTCCTCGTAAGAAGCAACGCCATCGACGTTATAGTGGTCGATTCGGTTGCCGCACTCGTCCCCAAAGCCGAAATCGAGGGCGATATGGGCGACCCGCACGTTGGACTCCAGGCGCGGCTTATGAGCCAGGCCCTGCGCAAACTTGTCTCCGCCATCAGCAAATCCAAGACTTGCGTCATTTTCACCAACCAGATCCGAATGAAAATAGGCGTCATGTACGGTTCGCCGGAAACCACTACGGGAGGAAACGCCCTCAAGTTCTACGCCACGATGAGGCTCGACATCCGCCGGGTCGGCCCGATCAAGGAGGGCCAGGACGTTGTCGGCAACCGAACCAGGGTGAAAGTGGTAAAAAACAAGATAGCACCGCCGTTCCGCGAAACCGAATTCGATATCATATACGGACGCGGCATCTCCAAGGAGGGGGAGATTCTCGACCTGGGAGTGGAGGCAAACCTCATCGAAAAGTCCGGTACATGGTATTCGTATAATGGAGAAAGGCTGGGGCAGGGAAGAGAAAATTCGAAAAATTTTCTGAGGGACCACCCTGAGCTGATCGCGGATATCGAGGGGAAAATTCGCACCTCCTGCAACCTCAAGCCGCTTGCCGCTTCCCCATCCGCGGCGGCAAACTGACGGGAGTCGGGTGTAGGAAATCGGATATCAGAGGCATAATACACGTTTCATCCGACACCAGATATCTGCTATAATGAAAGATTCTGGAAATACCGAAGTCGGGCGCCAGGACTCACGTATCAGAAGTATCGTTTCCGACCCCCGACATCCGATATCTGATATGGAGATTGTATTGATGAAAGCCAGTCAAATCCGGCAGGCGTTTCTCGAGTTCTTCAAAGAGCGCGGTCATACGATTGTAAAAAGCTCTTCGGTAATTCCGCACGACGACCCTACCCTGCTTTTCACCAACGCGGGCATGGTGCAGTTCAAGAGGACCTTTCTTGGCGAAGAAAAACGCCGCTATTCGCGCGCTACCACCAGCCAGAAATGCATGCGGGCGGGCGGAAAGCACAACGACCTCGAAAATGTCGGCCGTACGGCGCGCCACCATACTTTTTTTGAAATGCTCGGCAATTTTTCCTTCGGCGAT
>JAJYTC010000053.1 GCA_021793275.1 Deltaproteobacteria bacterium
TTTTCCTGTAGGTACCGGGAATCTGCTCGCTTTTCATCTCGGATCGTGTTTCTGCAAATTCCATATTCGACATTCGTGGTTCTCGCAGCTAAAGGGCAAGAGAAGTCTCGCTCAAATCGGGCCCGCCCGATGCGGCTCTGTTGCCTGATGTAACCCCGCTCTTACTCCAGCTTGATGCGCGGATCGAGGATCGCGTACAGGATATCGGAAATCAGCAGACCGATCAGGGTGAGCAAACCCGAGATCGTGGTAATCGCCATAATAACCGGATAGTCCCGGCTCAGTACCGCCTGGAACCCGAGCTGCCCCATCCCGGGGATCGAGAAAATGGACTCTATGATTACGCTTCCGCCGAACATGGCCGGCAAAAGAAGCGCCATGATCGTTACAAGAGGAAGCAAAGCGTTTCTGAACGCATGCTTGAAGATAACCACGCGTTCGGCCAGGCCTTTTGCCCGGGCGGTCCTCACATAGTCTTCGCGGATAACCTCAAGCATGCTCGCCCGAGTCAGTCTCGAAAGATAGGCAAGCCCGCCGTAGGTCAGGCAAGCCACCGGAAGCACCATGTGCCAGAGCCTGTCGAGCAGCCAGTGCAGCATCCCCATCGATTGGGCCCCAATCGACGATATGCCGTAGACCGGAAATATGTCCAGAAATTTCCCGCCTCCCAGAAACATTATCAGCAGCATGGCGACCCAGAAATTGGGAAGCGAATAGAGGAAAAAGAACCCCAGGGTCAAAAACTTATCGCCCCAAGCCCCCTCATGAGTCGATGAATAGACGCCGCATGGAATTGCGATCAGATAGACCAGAAAAATCGAGGTAATATTGAGTTCGAGCGTTATCGGCAGCCGTTCGGCGATCCTGTCCAGCACCTTACGGTGATCGGTGTAGGAATAGCCGAAATTGAGCGTGAAGATGCGTTTGACCCAGCGATAGTATTGGACATAGAGCGGCTTATCCAAGCCGTAGAGTTTTTCGGTCTGCTTGATTATCTGCGCGGAGGTAGCGGTCTGGCCTCCCAGGGCCCCCTGCCCTTTTAGCATCTGGAGCTTGAGCATGGCCGGATTTCCGGGCGCCATTTGAATAATGACAAAGGTAATCAGGGTTATCCCCAAAAGAGTGGGAATGATCTGTAAAAGTCTTTTTATTATGTAGGCTTGCATCCGGAACAGCCCTCAGTTAGACCGAAAACGCGGTTTAGCTCCGCCAGTCTTTCTTATCGAAACGCGCATGCCGACCCCAAATATCGCGCAGCCGAGTCGCACCCTCCGCGTCGAACCAATCCTCGATAAGACGATAGGAAATCGAAACCGGCGTCGGCAGCTTCACCGCGCGCTTTTCCACGGCTTCCTGCAGCTCGCGCCGCCCGAACCAGCGCGCATCCTCCAGTTCGCTGTCGCCAAGGGTTATACGATCATCCTCGGCGTCAGCGGTAAAGCCCAGCATGAGAGAGCACGGAAAAGGCCAGGGTTGCGAGGAATGATACCTGATGTTGCCGACGCGAACTCCCGCCTCCTCGAAAATCTCCCTGGCAACTGCTGCTTCGATGCTCTCGCCCGGTTCGACAAAACCCGCCAAAACAGAATAAATCCCCTGTGCCCAGGTTTGCTGCCTGGCGAGAAGACATTTCTCCCCGCATCTTATAAGCACAATTATGGCCGGATCTGTGCGCGGGAAATGAGCTGCGCCGCATCGGGGATTAGCGCAGGCCAGGGAGTGACCGCCTTCCCTGATTTCGTTTTTTGCGCCGCAGGCGCCGCAGAAACGATTTCGGCTGTGCCAGTACGTAAGGGCCTGCGCATAGGCAAGAATCGCACCATCATCGCGTGAAAGAAGGGGCGCCACGGCTCGCAGATCTCGAAATTGGCCGGCCCCCTCAAAAGCCCCGAACTCATTTTTATCCAACGCGACGGCAAAATAGGCGCGCCCCTTCCGCTCGCCAAGAAAGATAGCCGAATCCGTTTGCTTATACCGCGCGAACTCTTTCGGGTTCAGCAGGACAGGCGCCGGAGCCTCGCCGTCAACAACGAGCACCTTCGACTGCCCGATCGGCATAAAAAACGTTTCCGGATCGTTCAGTTTCCGCGCAAGCCAGTCGGGGTCCTTACGGCGGTTGTGCTCCCGTTCGAGACCCTTCGCCACGAATGTATTATTTAACGACTTTTCCGAATTCTCAGTCATAGACTCACCTGCATCGACCTAGTATTTCTGCTCCGCTTTCGGGACCCACCAGTATCGCGGAGCAAGCCCCATCGGGTAGACCACCACGTTTTGAAATCTCTTCGAGACCGCCACCAGCGCTTTGGTTGTAAAAAGAAACGTGTAGGGCTGCTCGTCGTGAATGATTTCCTGGAGACGATAATACATTTTCCGCCTTTTTTCAGGATTGAATTCTTTCCTCGCCGCCATGATCAGTTTGTCGGCCTCCGCATTTTTGAATCCCACGAAGTTCGATCCGTTCTTTACGGCCTGCGAGGAATCCCAAATCTGGTAGGGATCGTTCTCCCAGCCGAGCGCCCAGCCCAGAGTGCAGGCATCGAAATCGTCGTCGTTGATCCTTTGAAGAAAAACAGCCCATTCGAGCCTTTCGATCGACATTTCTATGCCTATCTCGTGCAGGTTCTCCTTGAGTATGGTGGCGATCTGCAAAGGAAGTTTAGCCCCTGCCGGGATCAAAAATTGGAATTTGAAGGGTTTTCCGTCTTTTTCCAGAACGTAGCTGCCCGGAGGGTAATTCCAGCCGGCGGATTTGAGCAGCGCCAGGGCGGCCTTCGGGTCGTAAGGGTAAGGCTTGATGTTTTTGTCGTAATCGGGGCTGTTGATATAAAAAGGGCCGGTAACGACGGCGCCCAGTCCGAAGAGGATTTTCTTTAGAATCAGTTCACGGGGCACAAGCATCGTCATTGCCTGCCGCACCCTCTTATCCGAGAAAATCGCCCGCCTGCAGTTCCACCCGATAAAACTGTACTGCGGTTGATAGTAGGATAGCTTGCGGAAGCGCTCGTTAAATCGCTTGGTTTCAGTCTCGCGCGCCCATTGAATCGGCTCCAGGCTCATCATGTCGAGGCCGCCCTGTTTTAGCACCTGGAGGGCAACCGTCGAATCCGTGATGATTTTGAAGATTATCCGGTCTAATGCCGGCTTTTGTCCCCAGTAGTCCTTATTTCGCACCAGGACGATTTCGCTGCCCGTCTTCCAGCGAAGCAATTCGTACGGCCCGGTGCCGACCGGCTGGCGCCCGATAGGGCTCGAATTGAAATCCTCGCCTTTTTTGAAAAGGTGGGCCGGCACTATGGGAAGGCCGCCGCACATCTCAAGGGCAAGAAAATAGGGGATCCTGTAGTGGAAGCGCACGGTGTAGTCGTTGGGAGCATCGACTTTCTCAATGTCCTGGTAGTAGCTGCGAAGAGGCGCAGCATCCACCTTCGGGTCCATTATCATGTGGAACGAAAAAAGAACATCTTTGGCCGTAAACGGATAGCCGTCGCTCCATTTTACGTTTTTTTTCAGGTAGAAAGTGTAGGTCAGGTGGTCGGGCGAGATTGTCCATTTGCGGGCAAGGACGGGCACAAGCTTTAGAGACTTTTCGTCTCTTTTAAGAAGTGTTTGATAAATATAATTATCGACGGTGCCCGCATAGGCGTCGGTTGCCGTGATGGGATTCAGTGTTGCCGGTTCGGCCGAAAGAACTCTTACGAGCCAGTCGCCGAAAACCCTGTCCTTCGGCTGTGTCAACTCATCGGAAGCCAGGGCGGGACAGGCGAAACAGTTAAAAGCGAAGATCAGGCATATGAACTGCGCTGCAAAACATTTTAAGGTCCTTTTTTTCATCCGGGAATTTCCCTTAAAATTTCTCAGTTTCCGCTTTCCGTGCCCTCAGGCCATCCTTTATACCCAAAGTCCCCTCCGTTATCAATCGAACAAAACCCCCCCCCTCGCCCGACAATGCAAAAGGGGGGCTTTCCAGGGGTTGAACACTTTTCCTCACGACTGTGTGCCGACTCGATTGACACGGCCCCCGGAAGGGTCTAATCTTTGCAGAATTCGCCCACCTACAACGGAGTGCAAACCCCATGACTCTCTACCCGACCATGAAATATCGAAAAGAAAATCGCGTTTGTTCGAACAAGGGCTTCACCCTCATCGAGCTGCTGGTGGTCATGGTGATTCTCGGCCTCCTCGTCGGCTTGATCGGATTGAACGTTTTCAAGCGCTTGGGCGAGTCGAAGCAAAAGGCCGCGAGGGTCCAGATTGCGATGTTCGGCGACGCGCTCGATGCGTTCAGGCTCAGCGTGGGCAGATATCCGACAACCGCTGAAGGTCTGGAAGCGCTTTACAAAAATCCGGGCATCCCCGGCTGGGACGGTCCCTATCTCAGCAAAAACGTTCCTCCCGACCCATGGGGACGGCCTTATATTTACAGTTGCCCGGGGGAGCATGGCGACTATGACCTGGAATCACTGGGGGCAGACGGACAGGAAGGCGGAAAGGGTGAAAATGCCGATATCGCCAGTTGGCAGCAATAGTCCCCGGACCGCTTACGGTTTCTTTTGCCTTTTTACTTTTTCCCTCTACTCACTTCTCGCTATACTGAGTTGTTCGTGCGCGGTAAAAACGTGGTTTTGGAGCATCTGGAGATGATGGTAGACGCCATCCATCTCCATGAGGTCTTTATGGGTCCCCTGCTCTACGATGCGCCCATGCTCCATGATGATGATCCGGTTTGCCCGTCTGATCGTCGAGAGCCTGTGCGCGATCACGATGCAGGTCCGGTCTGCCGTGACTGCCTTCATCGCCTCTTCGATCAGCATCTCCGTCTCGGAGTCTATATTTGAAGTCGCCTCGTCCAGGATGAGAATTTTGGGGTCTCTGGCAAGCACTCGAGCAAAAGCCAGCAGTTGCTTCTGCCCTGCCGAGAGGTCCATGCCGCCCTCGCCTATTATCGTGTCCAGTCCCTGAGGAAGCTTTTTTACAAAGCCATCCAACTGTGAGAGGCTCGTTATTCGGTCTATCTCAGGTTGCGGCAGCTCACGGTCGAGCAGTATGTTTTCACGGATCGATCCGGGCACTATGAAAATATCCTGCATGATCAGACCCAGGTGTTCGCGCAGACAGCGCGGCTCGATCTTGCAAAGGTCTACGCCGTCAAGCAGTATTTTCCCCTGCTGCGGATCGTAGAATCTTTCCAGCAGATTCGTAATGGTTGTCTTCCCGGAGCCGGTCGCCCCGATAATGGCGAGAGTTTTCCCCGGTTCTACTTCGAAGGAAACCCCGCTGAGAACCGGACGGTCTGCCTCGTAGGAAAAACCGACATCCCGAAATTCTATGTGCCCCGTGATTTTGTCGATCCTTACAACATCCGCAGGCTGAGACGCATAGTCGTCTTCTTCGAGCAGTTGAAATATCCTTTCGGCCGACGCCATGGCCGACTGAACTATATTGTACTTTTGCGAAAACTCACGAATGGGCTGGAAGAAAAGCCTCATATAGGAAATAAAGGCGGCCAGAATTCCTATCGTCATGTACTTTTTAAGCACCAGACCGCCTCCGTACCATATTATCAGCGCAAGGGCCACCGAACTCATCACGTCGATCAGCGGCACAAAAAAGCTGAATACCCGAATCTGGTACATAGCCGCTCCAAGATACTTTTCGTTCATCCCGGCGAAACGCTCCCGCATGTCATTTTCTCTTAGAAACGTCTGGATGACGGACATCCCCGAGACGGCTTCCTGCAAAAAAGCGTTTATTCCGGCCAGGTGAGAACGAATTCTGCGGAAAGCCAGCCGGCTCAGCCTTCCGAAAAACAGCGATATGGCAAATATCAGGGGAAAAGTAGCGGAAAGGAGCAGCGAAAGCCTCCAGTCCATCCATAACATGACTGCCAGGATGCCGACGAGCCTTATACCCTCGTTGAAAAGCGTGACTATGACGGAGGTGAACATTTCGTACATGTTCTGAATATCGTTCGTGTGCCTGGTCACCAGCCTCCCTACCCGCTGGGCATTGAAGAAGGACAGGTTCAAACCCATCACGTGTCTGAACAGGCTTTGGCGCAAAGAGTCCATGATTCTCTGTCCGGCCCATTCGAGAGCGATAACCTGGCAGAAATTGGCGATAAACCCCGTCGCTATGACAGCCATGAAAAGGAAGGCGATGCGGCTGACGCCGTGGATTCGCGCGGAGAGCTGCAGTGAGCCTTTCAGGATGTAATTGTCCATGGCCAGTTGGATCAGTTTCGGCCATGTAAGGCTTGCTCCCGTTATTACCAGGGCAAGACCGACGGCAACGGCGACCCACTTCCACTGGGGCAGGACAAATTGGAGCAATCGCCTTATAAGTTTTAAGTCGCCGTGGAAGCGCTTTTGCTCATCCTCGAAAGTTTCCTGGTCGTAATTCATGGTTCCCCGCAGATGACGCCGCGCTCGGTCCCGCCAAGCGCCGGGACCAAAGTCTGATGCCTGTAGATGCTCGAATAGAAAGTATTGCGCTCGATCAATTCACTGTGAGTGCCCTGGTCGGCGATCCGCCCGTTTTCCATCACGACGATCCTGTGGGCATCCGCCACAGGCGCTATGCGATGAGACACGATTATACAGGTGCGCCCTTCCAGATAGGAGGAAATGGAGCGGATTATCGCGTGCTCGGTCTCCATGTCAACGCCTGAGAGACCATCGTCGATAATGATTATCGGCCTGTCCAGAAGCAGCGCCCGCGCAATCGCTATTCTCTGCCGCTGACCGCCGGAGAGCTTTACCCCCTTTTCGCCTATTCTCGTTTCATATCCTTCAGGCATGGCGGATATTTCGTCATGAATAGCGGCCGCCCGGGCTACCTTTTCGATCTTCTCCATGCTAGCCTCCGGAGCTCCGAACGCTATATTGAAGGCAATCGTATCCGAGAAAAGCATGGCGTCCTGGGGAACATAAGCGATAGAGCTTCTAACCGAATCAATCGAAACCGAGTTGACATCGTAGCCGTCGAAAAAGAGCCGCCCTTCCTCGACCGGAAAGAGCCTCGCCATGAGGTTGCAAAGTGTGGTCTTTCCCGCGCCGGTCCGCCCGACGATCCCGAGCAGCGTGCCGGCTGGAATTTCAAGGTCCAAACCGTTTATAACCGGCTCGGTTTGTCCGGGATATCTGAAGGACAGTTTTCTTGCGCTGATTTCGCCTCGACCGATCCTGACGGAAGGCGCATTTTCGTCGGCGCAAAGAGAGGGCCTCGCCATCATCAGCGACTCTATCCGGGATAAAGAGGTGACTCCGCGCTGAAACAGGTCCGTCACCCAACCCAGGGCCATCATGGGCCAGGTCATTAGAAACAGGTAGCTGATAAAGGCTACGAAATCCCCCGCCGTGATGGTCCCGTATATGGTCAGACGCCCGCCGAAAATCAGCACCAGGAGCATGCTCGAATTCGCAATGAAGCTTGACACAGGCGATAGCGCTCCGTATATGACGGCCACCCTGACGTTGTTTCTAACGTAAGTTTCACCCATCTGCGCAAACCGCCTGCTTTGATGCTCCTCCTGGTTGTATGCCTTTACGAGGCGAATCGAGGAGATCGTCGAACGTACGAATTCAGTCAGGACCGAAAACTGTTCCTGGACCTTTTTGAATCTTCCGTGCAGGCGCGATGAAAGCGTCCTTGTGAGCAAAGCAAGCAGCGGCATCGGCGCGACGGCTATAAAGGTCAGGCGCGGATCGATGTAGCACATGAAACCGAAAGCGGCCAGTCCCATGAAAACCGCATCTATCAATGCGACTATCCCCATGCCGGTTGCAAGCTGGACGGCGGCAAGATCGTTGGTCGCAAGGGCCATCACTTCACCGGCGTTGGTTTTTTGGAAAAAATCCTTGTCCAAGGCGAGCAGATGAGAGAACATCCGGTTTCTCAGGTGCGTTTCAACAAGACGGGAAAATCCCAGGATAAGATGGCGCCAGATGAACCGAAAACCTGCTATGGATACGGCTATAAGGCATATATACAACCCGCAGGAGAGCAGGAGGCGCGGTGTGGCATGGCCTTCTTGAAGGGAATTCACAGCGTATCGTATAATTCGCGGAACAAAGAGCTGAAGCAGATCGACCAGCACGAGGGCCGCAAAACCGCCCGCCAGCCTCAAAAGATAGCGCTTGAAGTAAGGTTTGAGCAGCCAGATCGAGCTCCACGATCCCTTCCCGGAAGAATCACCTGCCAATACGCCTGAACTTTTGCTCGAAAGACGGCCTCTCACCGCAATATTCCTACCTTGATCCATTTTGTGTAACTGTCTACAGGGAAGGCCCGTTAGTCTTGCAGAAGTCCCCCTCGGAAAAAACATACCATTATAAGTCAAAGGCTAAGACAGGCCAAATGAAACCGCCCCCTGGACAGAGGTAAATTTTTTCTACCCGCTTTCCAAGGGTTTCAGAGCTCCGTGAAAAGATCTTCGAGCCTGTACAACAGCCCATCCAGTTCGTTGATTCTACCGGCCAGGAGCAACTCGCGGGCCTGATCGCGCACTTTTTTCATTTCGTCCAGCTTTTCCGCAATTCTCTTTTTCGATTCCCTGCGAACATGTGGATCGTTATTCATCCTGATCATAACTTCCACCATTTCGTAAAGCGAAGGCTGCCTCTCGATGACCAGGTTGTAGCCGCCTTCATCGAGCAACCTGTAAAGATCGGGAAACGCCTTTCTCAAACCGCCTTCTCCGTAAGAAGGAAGAAGTCTAACCTCTATCTGCGTGTATTTACTCATATCCCCCTCCCGCACCCGTACTGCCGCTGACAGTTCGCATTCTCGATAAAAGAGGAAAAATAACGCCCTCCTTAAAATTCAGCCAAGATATGGAACATTGACGCGGCGATTAAACTTTGCAATTTTTAACTTGCCCTCGATTCCATTCTTTGTATTATTGCCGCCTGAATCAATTTCCGATCGGGGCGCAAACAAACTGATGACGTTCAGAAACAGCATACTCTTGCCGATATTGCTGGCAGCTGCTTTTTTGTCTATCCAGGGCTGTCTTAAAGTCGGGCCCAACTTCGCCACACCTGCGGCGCCGGTTGCATCCAAATGGCTCGAAGCGGGAAACAAACACTTTACAGATAAGCCCGCCAATTACAGCGCATGGTGGAAATGCTTCGGCGACCCGGACCTCAACCGCATAATCGACAAGGCCTATCATAATAATATTACATTGAAAATCGCAGCCGTCAACGTTCTCCAGGCCCGCGCCGAGCTAGGAATCGCAACCGGGCAGCTCTACCCTCAAATGCAGCAGGCGGTCGGTTCGGCACAATTTAACCGGTTCAGTCCCTACTCTACGATGGTACTTTTTCCAGGCGCCTCTGCTTTCAACGATTACTGGCAGGACCAGGTCGGTTGGAACGAGGCCTGGGAGCTCGATTTCTGGGGCAAATACAGAAGAGCAATCGAATCGTCGGATGCCACCTGGCGTGCGAGCCTTGCCGATTACGACGCCGCTCTGGTGTCTTTGACCGCCGATGCCGCCAATGCCTATATCCAGATAAGGACCCTTCAAGATCGGATTCAGATTGCCCGGGAAAACGTGAAAGTCCAAAAGGCAAGCCTCAGGATCGCCGAAGCCCGTTTCCGCGACGGCTCGACCTCGGAGCTGGACGTCGAGCAGGCAAAAACCGTGCTCTACAACACCCGGGCAACCATTCCGGTCCTGCAGCAGCAGCTCAAACAGCAGAAAGACGCTCTATGCACCCTGCTGGGCATACCTCCAAGCAATATTAACCATCTGCTCGGCGGCCAGGCCAAAATTCCGGTCCCTCCGCCCAGCATCGCCATCGGCATTCCCGCCGACCTGCTCAGGCGCCGTCCCGACGTCCGCAGCGCCGAACTCAAGGCTGCCGCCCAGTGTGCGCAAATCGGGGTCGCCAAGGCGGACCTTTTCCCCGCGTTTTCACTTAGCGGCAATTTTGATTTCCTGGCCACCGACTTTGCAACGGCAAGACTAGGCCAAATGTTTAACGCCCAAGCGTCGAGTATTACTGCGGGACCATCGGTGGCATGGAATCTTTTCAATTTCGGTCAAATCACCAATAATGTACGTGCGCAGGATGCAACCTTCCAGACGGACCTGCTAAGCTACAAGAACACCGTGCTGACCGCGCAGCAGCAGGTCGAAGACTATCTGACCGGTTTCCTGCGCTCCCAGCAGAACGCCCGAAGCCTTGCTCTTGCCGCTGCGGCTGCCAAGCGCGCCCTCAAGCTCGCTTTTATACAGTACGAGAACGGGAGTGTGGACTTCACAACCGTGCTCACCGCCCACCAGTCGCTTCTAAGCGCCCAGGACAGTCTTGCGACGGCCTTGGGCAATATTGCGCTCAATCTTGTCGGGGTCTACAAATCCCTTGGCGGAGGGTGGGAGATCAGTAAGGGAAAAGACATACTCCCGCCGCAAATCAAGGAGATGATGGCAAAGCGAACCAACTGGGGCGATCTGCTTTCCCCCGCCGTCTATTTGCCACCACCCCGCAAGCAGTCCGACATTCGCAGCCCGGACTGGTAGAGGCCGGCCTAATCCGCCCAAACATGCCGTTGTTGGAGAAATCATGATTTCGTTCAAAGTAAAAAAGATCACCGGCGCCGTATTAACCTTCCTGCTGCTGATTTTTCCCGCAGGCTGCGCCAAGAAGAAGGCTGCCTTTTCCTTTCCTCCGCCGAGGGTTACGGTAAGCAGACCCGTGTGCAGGGACATCGTCAATTACCTGGAAGTAAGCGGCAATACGCAGGCTATCAACACCGTGCAATTTGTGGCGCGCGTGGAAGGCTATCTTGAAGGCGTATATTTCCGAGACGGGGATATAGTTAAAAAAGGGCAACTGCTCTTTCTCATCCAGCAAAACACATATAACGCACAACTCCAGCAGGCCGAAGGCACCGTGCTAAACGAAAAAGCCTTGCTCAGGCACGCCAAAACCGAGTTCGCCCGTTATACCAGACTTTATGCCGAAAAAGCCGCCGCCGATACCGATGTCGAAAATTGGCGCTATGAGCGCGACACGGCGCTCGCGGGCCTGGTCTCCGCCAGGGCCCAGCGCGACCTCGCAAAACTCAACCTCAGTTACACACGGATAGTCGCCCCTTTCACGGGACGCATCGACAGAAGGCTTGTCGATGCGGGAAACCTTGTAGGCGCCGGAGGCAGCAACACCACTCTCGCCGTTCTGACCCAGATCAATCCCATGTACGTATATTTCAATATCGCCGAAACCGCTGTTCCGCCTTATCTGCAGGACTTGCGGACTTGTTCGCTCACCTACGGCGAATCAAAACGCGATATCGGAAGATTTCCCGTCTACATGGGCCTGAGCACTGAAAAGGGCTATCCTCGCGAGGGATACCTCGATTATGCGGCGAGTTCGGTAAATGCATCAACCGGGACCCTGCTCGTAAGGGGTGTTTTCCCCAACAAGAACGGCGCACTGCTGCCAGGGGAGTTTGTAAGGGTGGAGCTTCCGAGGGGTAAGAGGCATCCGGCCATTCTCGTTCCGGAGGGTGCGGTACAGTACGACCAGTTGGGGGCCTACGTGCTGATTGTAAATCCGAAGAACAATATTGTTGCGCGCCGAAATGTAACGCTTGGCCCCGTGCATGGATATTCCTACGTGATCGACAAGGGCCTTGCGGGAAACGAGTTGGTCGTTACCAAAGGCGTGCTCAAGGCGATCCCCGGCAGAAAAGTCATCCCCGTCTACGCTCCAGGTTCGTCGAAAAAAACCTGTAAGGGAACAACCAAATGATCTCAGAGTTTTTTGTTGACAGACCTATTTTCGCAAACGTCATCGCCTTCGTTACGATAGTTATAGGCCTTGTCGCGCTTTACATACTTCCCGTATCCCAATATCCGGATATTGTTCCCCCCACAATCCAGGTTTCAGCGGATTATCCCGGCGCAAGCGCCGATGTCGTCGCCAAAACCATAGGCATTCCGATCGAGCAGGCGGTAAACGGAGTCGAAAACGCGATATACATGTCTTCGGTCAGCGCCAGCGACGGTTCCTATACCCTTACGATCACATTCAAAGTCGGCACCGATCTCAATACTTCCATTGCCCTTGTCCAGAACCTGGTAAACGGGGCGCTTGCCGAACTGCCGGGCGGCGCTGCCGAACAGGGAGTGACAGTAAAAAAAGTATCTCCAAACATCCTGTTGGTCGTAAGCCTCTATTCACCCGACAACCAATTCAGTTCAAAATTTCTGTCTAACTACGCCAGCATAAACCTGCTCAATCCGCTCGCCAGAATCCCGGGGGTCGCCCAAACGAGAGTATTCGGCTCAGGGGCTTACAGTATGCGGGTGTGGCTCGATCCCTATAAGCTCCAGTCCTTCGGTCTTACAACCACCGACGTGCTCGCCGCAATCCAGGGCCAAAACATCGACGTCGCTACCGGCCGGCTGGGCGCTCCCCCTATTCCCAAGGGGCAGCCGATGGAATTTACGGTCAACACGCTTGGCCGTCTTTCCAGTGTCCGCCAGTTTGAAAACATAATCGTCAAGTCCGGCAGCGGCCCGGCCCCGCAGATCGTGCGCCTAAAAGACGTGGCGCGCATTGAGCTGGGTCAGCAGACCTATGTTAATTTCGCTTATTGTAACGGTCTCAAAACAGCCCTTATTCCCGTCTTTGCCCTTCCGGACGCGAACGCCATCAAAGTCGCCAACGCCGTCTATAAACAAATGGCGCTCATGAGCAAAGATTTTCCCCCGGGACTAAAATACCTAATCCGCTATGACACCACCACCTTCGTCCGCGAGGCGATTTCCAAGGTGTACGAGACTCTTTTCATAGCCGGCATCCTGGTGTTGATCGTCGTGATGTGCTTTCTTCAAAACTTCCGGGCGATGCTGGTCCCGGCAACAACGGTCCCGGTAACCATCATCGGCGCTTTCATCGCCATTGCCGCCCTGGGCTTCAGCGTTAACCTCATGACGCTGTTCGCCCTGATTCTGGCAATCGGCATCGTGGTCGACGACGCCATCGTTATAGTCGAAGGGACCTCTTACCACATAGAGAGAGGAATGCGGCCGAGGGAAGCCGCCATCAAAGCGATGAGCGAACTGACAAGCCCGGTCATCGGCATCACGCTCGCCCTGGTGTCGGTTTTTCTGCCCGCGGCTTTTTTCCCCGGCATAACCGGGCAGATTTTTCGTCAATTTGCTCTCGTCATTGCCGCCACTGCAGTAATAAGCGCCATCAATGCCCTGACCCTCAAACCGGTCCAGTGCGCTTTCTGGTTGAAGCCTTACCGCGAAAAACGCGTCAACTGGTTCTATCGCGGCTTCAACAGGTTTTTCCAATGGGTGACCGACATCTACATGGCGCTGGTCACCAACATGGTAAAGCGCCCTTTCCTGATGCTGATCTTTTTTATCCTCATCATTTCCGTCACATTCTGGCAATTCGCCAAACGTCCGACCGGCTTTCTTCCGACCGAAGACCAGGGATTCGGCGTTTTGCTCTGCCGCCTGCCCGAAGGGGCCTCATTGGAGCGCAATCGAGAGGTGGCGACCAAGATAAATCATATCCTCAAGCATGCTCCGGGCGTTGCGGGCTGGGTTACAATCGGGGGATTCTCTTTTCTCGATTTTGCAAACGAATCCAATTTTTCATCCACGTTCGTCACCTACCAGGACTGGAGCAAACGCGGCTCTGCCTTAAGCCAGAATGCGATACTGGGATACATCAACAGTCACCTCGCTTCCATTCAGGATGCGCAGGCATTTATCGTAATACCGCCCCCCATCCGGGGACTGGGCCAGACAGGCGGCTTTCAGATGGAGGTCGAAGACCGGGGAAACCTTGGTATGCAGCAACTCCAGGAGGCTACCAACAACTTGATGCAAGCCGCAAGTGCTCAGCCCGGCATGGAACATTTGGTGACCACTTTCAATACGAGCAATCCGGAACTCTATCTGCACATCGACCGGACAAAGGCCGAAGCGCTTCACGTCCCTCTTGCCAGCGTTTTCAATACGCTCCAGAGCTATCTCGGTTCATCCTTCGTAAATCTTTTCAACAAGTTTAACCAGGTCTATCAGGTCTACATCCAGGCGGGCAGCAAGTACCGGCTTAATCCCGCCGATATCGGCAACCTCTATGTGCGCAACTCGATGGGCGGAATGGTCCCCCTGAGCACCCTTCTCACGGTTAGCCATACGCTGGGTTCGGAGGTGGTCACCCGCTACAATCTCTATCCCGCCGCAGCCATTTTCGGTTCTGCAGCCCCTGGATACAGTTCCGGCCAGGCCCTGGCGAAAATGGAAAGCCTCGCGGCACGGACGCTTCCACCGGGCATTGATTACGACTGGACCTCTACGAGCTACCAGGAAAAACAGGTGGGCGACCAGGCCTACTTCATCTACGCTCTTTCCATTTTTCTGGTCTACATGGTGCTTGCAGCCCTCTACGAAAGCTGGAGCTCGCCGGCAGCCATTATCCTTGTAGTGCCCATGGCCCTTGTAGGGGTACTCATTGCACTCTGGTTTCGCGGCTACGAAACCGACCTCTATACCCAGGTCGGACTGGTTCTCATGATAGCGCTGGCAAGTAAGAACGCCATTCTTATAGTCGAGTTCGCTAAAGAACTGCGCCGTAGCGGGCTGTCCATCACCGAGGCCGCCATTGAAGCCACTCGCAGGCGCTTCCGTCCTATCCTGATGACTTCATTTGCATTCATCCTCGGAGTTCTTCCACTCGTAGTGGCCTTCGGGGCAGGCGCAGCCAGCCAGCGTGCTCTTGGTACCGTAGTCTTCGGCGGCATGCTTGCTTCCACTCTGTTGGCCATACCCTTTGTGCCCGTCTTTTTTGTGCTCATGGAAAGGCTTAGCGAG
Source organism: Deltaproteobacteria bacterium (assembly GCA_021793275.1). Classification (GTDB taxonomy): domain Bacteria; phylum Desulfobacterota; class Syntrophobacteria; order Syntrophobacterales; family Syntrophobacteraceae; genus SbD1. The sequence goes on from JAJYTC010000053.1 coordinate 14,855, forward strand.
CGCCATCGCCACGCAACGCCGGAGCAGGAGACATTCGAATAGAGTGGGACAGGCTGAGGGAGCCGGGCCTCAAGGTCAATCTTGTTGGCTTAAGCATGAGAATAGCTTTTGACGCCAAACCCCGTGGGGGAGCGCGGAGTGGGCACTGAGCGGTTCCCCGCGCTTCTGCTCTTAGCCCTTTAGCCGTTAATAAGGTGCGTATCCTCTCATACACCTGTCGTAGGCAGTGCTGTAGAGATAATTCCAATCATTGGCCGACGCGACCCCTCCGCCCAACGCGCCGACTCCGGCGCCAATTCCAGCGCCTATACCGGGCCTGCCGGTGATCGCACCGAAAAGGGCGCCTAAAGCGGCCCCTCCCATTGCGCCGCCCAGGACACGGCCGCCTTGATTTGCATAGTAGTTGGCATAGCCCCTCGCGTAATTATCGCAGTAGGCAGGCGATTGCGCATAACTTGTCCCGACGCCGGTAAAAATCACGCCGGTCGCCAAAAAGGCTGCAATCAAAATACACGACATCAGCGCGGTTTTTCTCATAGACGCCTCCATCTGTTGATTCCTCTGATAATATAAGCACTGATGGCGCCTTTTTGAATCCGAGATCGAGATGTTTAGGGATCATGATGTCATCCACGGCTATCCGTTCCAGACCTCTTCGTTTTCGAAACCCGCGGCTTCCGCCTTTTTCCGATCCATCAGCAGCTTTTTCGATTTTTCGATGAAATCCTCTCCGTAGGTTTTCTTCCACGATTCGAGTATCGCCGCAACCGGGATATCGGCGAATGGACCTGTAAAATCCAAGTATTCCATGTATCTTCTTTTTTCGGAATTGTAAGGCTGGAAAACCGAATCGTTTCGGCCGTCGAACTCGAGAGGCTCAACGTTGTGCCTCTGGCAAAGCTCGCGGTTGAAAGCCGGGGTGCACTTGACCCATTTGTTCTCGAGGAAGAATTCTACAAATCCATGGTAGACGAACAGGTCGGTGCCCAAAAATTCCAGAAGCTGCCTGGTGGCCAGGTGATTGCGCACCGTGGCGAACCCGACCCTGGACGGTATTGCGCAGGCCCTGCCCAGGGCGCACAGAAGCGAAGCCTTCGGTACGCAAAATCCCCTCCCCCTGCTTATGACGTAACTTGCGCGGTAATACTCGGGCAGCCAGAAAGGATAATAGGGATCGTAGCGAATACCGTCGCGTACGGCAAGATAGAGTTTTATGGCCCTCTCGACGGGGTCTTTAGCGCCGTCTGCAGCCCTGGCCGCATAGTCCTTAACCACAGGATGATCGCTGTCTATGACGGCGGTCGGTTCCAGATATTCCTGCATTTCGCTCTTTTCCTTTTGCCTTTTTACTGTTCCAGAAACCTTGCCAGCGCCTGGTTGAAAAACTCGCTGGTCTCGACATTGCTTAGGTGCAGGGCGCCCGGTATGACGGCAAGCTCGGAACCTTCGATCCGCTCCTGTATCGCCATGGCTGCGCTCACCGGCGTACTCTCGTCCATGCGCCCCGCAATGATCAAGGTCGGCGCGGTAACCTTGCTAAGTTCACTGGAAACATCGAAGGCGCCGATCGCTTGCGAACAACCCACATAACCGCTTACGGGAGTACTGACGATCATGTGGCGAATCATATCGGTCAATTCCGGCTGGTTACGGCGAAATTGATCGCTAAGCCAACGGTTCAAAATATCGGGCGCCAGGGCCTCCATGCCTTCGGTTTCGGCCGTTCGGATGCGTTCTTCCCACAGTGGAGCGGCCTCGGGCGCCACACGGCAGGTGGTGTTGGATAAAACGAGTCTACCTATCCGCTCGGCATACCTGCACGCAAGGACCTGCCCGATCATTCCCCCCATGGAAATGCCCACGAAGTGGGTCCGCTCGATCTCCAGGCGATCGAGCAGTCCAATCAAATCGGCGGCCAGCATCTCGACGCTATAGGGTCCGGTCGGCGCGGATGAACTGCCGTGGCCGCGAGTGTCGTAGCGCAGTACTCGGAACTTGTCCCGCAACACCGGAACTTGAAGGTCCCACAATTCCAGCGACGAGGCCAAAGAGTGGCTAAGTGTGACAAACGGCGAGCCCTCGGGCCCCTCAATTTCATAGTGGATCACCAGGTCATTGAAACCAGCGTGCATTTCTCATCTCTCCTTTTTCGAAATTTGATGTATATCTATACTAGAAAAATAAGGTGCTGGAAATTATCAATCTGAAAATCGATGCCGCATAGGCGACACACGGGAGATCGCCGATGGAAGAAGGCCTCTTCAGTAAAACAGCTCTTATTACCGCTTATATTCGAGCTTATCATGCTGCGCACGACACTCCGAAAATCTTCGATGATTTCATGGCCCATCGACTGGTTACCGCAGAGGAATGGAGGTCTTTAGGGCTGGACGTCCCCGAGTCGATCCCCGAAGCCGAAGACCCCGCCGTCTGCCGGGGCCGGCCGGCTGCTCTCACATGGTGGATAAAGGTAATAGCCGGCTCGATCATAGCCCGCGCGCGTTATATCGAAGACGCGCTCGATCAGGCCGTTCGGCAGAAAAAGATTGAACAATACGTGATCCTTGGCGCAGGTCTGGATACTTTCGCTCTGCGAAGACCGGAAATGCTGGAGCGTTTACGGGTCTTCGAAATCGACCACCCTGCAACACAGGCATTCAAGCGAAGGCGGCTTGCGGAAGCAAACATCGAGCTTCCCGGCAACCTGCGCTTCATTCCGCTCGATTTTGCCGCAGAAAGCCTCTCCGAGGCACTCAAAGGCTCACATTACGACCCAGGCACGCCCGCTTTTTTCAGTTGGCCGGGCGTCACATTTTATTTGAAGCGCAAAGACGTGATGGCAGTCTTTGGAGATGTCGCCGATCTTGCCCAAAAAGGCAGTCGTATCGTTTTCGATTATCTGGACGAAGGCTTTTTTGCCCCTGACAATCCCCATTATTCCGTGCAGCTGGTCCTCGAGAACGTGCGGCTGGCCGGCGAGCCGATGCTCACCGGCTTTGCTCCACCAAAGCTTGCCGCCGAACTCGCGCAACTCGGGCTCATTATCCGTGAGGACTTGTGCGCGGCCCAAGTCGAAACAAATTTCCTCATGGGACAAACCCGAGGATACCATGCGGGTCTCTATACTCATTTCGCTCAGGCTGAAGTAGAGTAGAGACCTCCTCAGGATAACTCCCGGCCCCTGGGCGCGAATAGAAATCTAACCGGGACCTCGGATGCATCTCCATTGTTGGAAGACTGTGGCGCAGGCGCAGGTTGGACCTGCTGCTCATTCTCAATTGCCTGCAGTTTCCAGTCGCCGCGCGAGCTGAGCCTGTTTGTAACCGCAGCCACTCTCTCGTCTTCCGTTATGCTCCCCGTAAGGTGTACCAGTGGTATTAAAGCCTCTTCGTGGCACACGGGACATTCCACCGTATTAAAGATCGTGTCGCACTGATAGCACACATACATGCCGCGGATGGGCCCGAAGATAGCGGGAGGGTCCGATTTTTCCTTTCTTCGTGAGTTCTTGCCGTAAGATAGGACGCGCGATAAGGCAAAAGCAAGGACGGCGCCGACAAAAATTACTGAAGCATAATGAGTGAAGAGTCCGTTTAGCATAAAAATGCCCTCCTGTTGGAATTCTCTTCATTATGAGGCCTGCATAAAATCGACAGCCGAAAAGATATGGTTCCGGACAGATGCCCCGGGATATTATTCAGTGATAAGCGTTTCGATTGATTCCGAGTCGAATCCAGACCCTCCTACAGGCCGGACACTATGCCACGTTAAATTAACAGCGTTCAAATAGATGATAAAGTAGGACAAACTAGTATTCTCAATATTGGTTGCAGGTAGATTCCGGGGGTGGGTTTTTTCCTACCGTATGGATATAAAGACACCCTATTGGCGCAACCGCCTGTCATGGTCCGCATAAGCCCAGGAGCCTGCAACCGTTTTCGCCAAGGATTTTACGCGCCGAGTCTTCACTTATATCGAGGGACTTTATGGCCTGAATGTTTTCTTTTATGGTTGGAACTCCAGGCCAGTCAGACCCGTAGACTACTTTATGCGCAATTCGTTCCAGTTCGGGGAAATAGAGCGGGAGTCTTCCCGGAGGCAGACCCGAGATCTCGAGGTAAATATTTTTGTGCATCCGCGCCAGGGAAAATGCCTTATCGTACCAGAAAGGACGCCCGCTGTGACATTGGAGCAGGACAAGGTCCGGAAAATCTGCCGCTACATCGTCCAGATAGATGGGATCGCCGTACTTGAGTCTGGAGCCGGCAAACACCGATGAACCGATATGCAAAGACACCGGAATGCCCAGTTCCTGCGCCTTGGAATAGATCGGATAGATCATGGCGTCGTTTGGATAATACTGCTGATAAGTGGGATAAAGCTTCAAGCCCTTGAAACCACGGTTTCGCACCAGGTTTTCCAGTTCTTCTGCCGGATTGGCGCAAAGGAAGGGATTGATGCTGGCGAAGGGGATGAGCCGCCTGCTCCTGGAACAAAACTGCCCGACGTATTCATTGTCGGCTATCCCGGTTGTAATCGGAGCAAGTTCGGCAAGAACCACGGCGTAATCGATTCCCGATTCATCCATCAGGTCAACAAACGCTTCCGGCGAGGAATAGGTGTCGACCATCCAGTCCAGCCGATCTCCCCAGGCCCCCTGGAGCAGATTGCGGTACGCCGGCGTTATGGTCTTGTAGCGGGCCGTATGGACGTGAAAATCGATGATCATGACCGACCTTCCGTGGGTTTCCCCCTGAACTCTATTTGTCACGTTCTCGAAAATCGACAAATTTGTCAAGATCTATTTGAGTTTTTCCGAATTAATTGTCGATGAACCGTGGATCGAAAATCTTTCCGGTACTCAGGAGGCTGCATGGCCCCACCGGGTCTACGTCCGGACTTCCATCTTGTTACAACGAGGTGATGCTATGCTCCAAAAGTGGAAAACAATAAATCGAGCTTTCCCGGTAATATTTTCCGGCCTCAGCGACGAGGAACAAATCAGGCTGTTCAATACCGGCACGGTAAAGACGCTCGCCGAAAATGAAGTGCTGTTCAAAAAAGGCATGCCTGACAAAAACATCTATTGGGTCCTTAACGGAACCTTGAGGGTCGCATCCCGCAATACGCATGGGCCGGGCTCCAGGTTCAAGGCCGGTGAGCTCGTTGGAGAAACCAGCCTTTTGGGCCGAGCAGGCAGAAACTGCACAGTTATCGCTGAAGAAGCCTCCGCCGTATTTTGCCTGAGTCGTGCGGCCTTCGATACGCTTGACCATCAAACTCGCACAGCAATTGTCAAATTTCTCCACGATGCGGTTTTTGCACGGTTAGAGTTTTTCAGAGAGCAAAACGAGTCGGCGCGGCTTCGAGAGACCGCCTTGATCAAATACGTCGAAAAATTCCGTAAACCGCTCGAAAAATATGAACAGTCCGAGATAATCACAAATATAGTCAGTAATATTCCGAGGCTTCCCCTGCATATCACACACCTGATAGAGCTGCTCGCCAGTGACAGGCCGTCGGCAAAAGAGGTGGCTGCGCTCGCCAAACAGGACCCATCGCTCGTGGTTGACATCCTTAAGACGATAAACTCCCCCAGGTTCCATCTGCCGAAGGAAATCACCGATGTTTCCTATGCCATCACCTATCTCGGATTTAACGAAGTCTACCAGATCGCCATATCGCGCGGTCTGATGAAGTTGATTCCGGATTCGAACGAATTCAAGGAAGTGTATTTACATTCTCTTTTCCTCTCTTATGTCGGTGCGGAGCTATGTCAGTCATACGATAAGGATCTGTCGGCCCTTCTAAGCACAATCGGCCTTTTGCACGACATCGGAAAGACCGTGGCCATGCTTCTTCGAAAACAAAATCCGAAATGGTCGCTTTTTATCGAGATGCTTGATCCCTCCAAATTGGGGGCCATGCTTCTCAAACAATGGAACATCCCGAATAGTATCTGCCAGACGATAGAATTCCAGGCCTATCCGGCCTTTTGTCATCCTGCGGGAATCCCCTCGGACCAAAAGATCAATATCGCTCTTCTCTATGTCGCGCATGTCGCTTGCGATCAGCTTAACAAAGGACCGGCAAATCCATTCGAACATCCCTATCTCCACGACTATCTGCGGTTGCTCAAATTAGACCATGCGGGGATCGACCACGTTGTAGACGAATACATCCTTCCCGGATTGATGGCCAAATCTCAATTTCTGCCCGAGCTTCTCCGAAAGTTCATTTTAGTCGCCCGTAATTCAGGACGAAGGAATTGAACGGCTAAGTAAAAGGTCTCGGGTAGCAAGCCCAAGGCTTCCGCGAGAAACAAAACGGCCCCTGCCCGTAACCGCTGACTCGCTTCGGTAGTGGCTGCGACATTTCATCGCTTTTTCCGGGAAATATTTTTCCGGGAAACATGTTGCAAACGGGCACGGCAGGTTATAAATTCATGTGCTGGGTTGGCATCGGCAGACCCGGTGGTGTGGCAGGCCGCACTTCGAAACGGATATTGTGATTAAATTTCGAACACGGGTAAAGGAAACCGCAATGCAGGGAAGCACCGTTTTTGACAGGGACCGGACAGCCGTTCGGGTCCAAAGCGAATTTATCCGCCGCGTATTCAACTGGATGGCCCTCGGACTGGGGTCAACAGCCATTTCGGCCCTCTTTGTCGTGGACTCCGGGCTGGTAAACTCTCTCGTCACCCATCCGATGTTCATGATGCTTCTGATAGTCGGCGAACTCGGTATTGTAGTGGCCCTTGGCGCCGCAATCGGCAGGATCAGTTCCGCTGCCGCCCTGCTCATGTTTTTCCTCTATGCCGTTCTGACCGGCGTTACGTTTTCTACCATCTTCCTCGTCTACACCAAAGGCTCGATCGCAAGCACCTTTTTCATAACCGGCGCTACCTTCGCCGCCATGAGCGTTTACGGCTATACCACCAGGCGCGACCTGACTTCTCTTGGCGGATTTCTCATGATGGGGCTCATCGGCATAATAATAGCCTCAGTCGTAAATATCTTCCTGCACAGCCCCGCCTTCACCTGGATCATTACCTATGCGGGCATAGCCATTTTCATAGGGCTTACCGCATATGACGCCCAGGCGATAAAGGCAATGGCCTATGCGGGATTTTCCGGCTACGAAGAGGAGAAAAAAGGGGCGATCGTCGGCGCCCTGCGCCTGTACCTGGATTTTATAAACCTGTTCCTGCTTTTGCTCCGGCTCCTTGGCAGGCGCAACAACTGATAGTAAGATGCTGCGACACACCTTTGTCCACCTGCCGGGGGTCGGCATAAAAACGGAGCGGTCTCTGTGGCAAAAGGGCATTCATTCCTGGGATATTTTCCTCGATGAATACGGCAGGTCGACTTCCTCTTTCGGCCAAAGAAAATATGAGGCCCTGAGCGGACACGTCGAGTTGTGCCGCGAAAGGCTCGAGGCCCTTGATGCGCAGTATTTCGCCGGCATCATGCCCCCTCGCCTTCTGTGGAGGCTTTTCGCAGATTTCCGGGCCTGCGCCGCCTATGTCGATATAGAAACCACGGGCTTGGGCGCCCCCGACGATCACATCACGACCGCCGCCGTCTACGACGGGACTCAGGTATTTCATTATATCCATGGTGAAAATCTTGATTGCCTTCCCAACGATCTAATGCAATACAAACTCCTCGTCACCTACAACGGGACCTGTTTCGATCTTCCGTTTATACGAAATTCTTTCGGCATACCGATCAACCAGGCCCACATCGATCTGCGGTACCTGCTTGCCGGCCTCGGCTATCGAGGCGGACTCAAGGGCTGCGAGAAAAGCCTCGGACTCGACAGGGGAGAGCTTGACGGCGTAGACGGATACCTCGCGGTGCTGCTGTGGAGCGAATACCGGAAAAAAGGCGACAAGAAGGCCCTGGAGACGCTTCTGGCCTACAACATGGCCGATACGGTAAACCTTGAAAACCTCATGGTCCAGGCATTCAACATGGAAGTCGCAAACACGCCCTTCCGCGACCTCAGACTTCCCCTGCCCTGCTCTCCATCGATCGATTTCCAACCGGACCCCGCCTTGATAGCCGAGCTGCGCCACCGCTATTTTTACTATTCGCCATGATATTATTGAAAATTTGACGCAAAAATCTTGCCCGCGACTTCAATTTAACTCCTTTATTGCCTTTTCTCTTCAGTCTCCATCTATCTGAAATATAAATGATTTATGTACATCTCAGTATTGATTTACCTAATATCTACTCCCCCAAATCACCCTTTACTCCAACTTATTCACGATTAAAGTATGACAACAATTGCTACGCACGCATAGCCGATAACTGCAGGATAGTATAATGTCAGTCAATTTTAGCAGGAGAGTTGGCTATCCATATGTGACATGATTCTTACAATAATAAGATTATTTTAGTTACCTGTGTATGCATCAGCACCTTATAAGCTATTTGATATTTATCATTCTTTCTATGAATTTGGATTTTTTGTATTCCATGGACTGTCTCCATGTAACCGAGTTGGCGGAGCTATATATATTCTATCTCGTAGTTACTACGTTACATTCTGCTTAAGGGTCTTTTCTAGTAGCCAGCCAATTCCACCGTTTTGATATTCATATCTTATGAACCTTGCGTGCTAATCTAATGGAGGAGAAAAGATGAAGCGCACAGGCACCGGTAAAATTCCGCACGTCTTATCTATTTTAATTCTTCTCCTTCTGCCCGCCGCCTGTCAGACGGCCGGCACCTCGCAGACTGTTGACCCCCCTCTGCAGCCTTATGCCTCGACAAGACCCGGGCCGGCCCCCTCGGTTAGGCTTCGAAGCGGCGACACTATCCAAATAAAATTCACTTACGCTCCTCAATTTGATCAAATTGAGACGGTGCGCCCGGATGGAAAGATCGATCTCCAGCTGGTAGGCGAAGTCTTCGTGGCTGGAAAGACGCCCTCCGAACTTGGAGACGAGCTTATGAAACTCTACGCGGTCCAGTTGAAACATCCGCAACTGGCGGTCATTGTAACGGGGATGACCGAACGCCGGGTCTACGTGGCCGGGCAGGTAAAAAGGCCCGGTCCGGTCCCCATGCCGGGTGAAATGACCGCGATCGAAGCCATCATGCATGCCGGCGGGTTTAACAGGGAAACCGCCGAAAAGAGAAAGGTCATAGTCGTTAGAAACATTGACGGCCACATGGTTAGCAGGACCGTCGATCTCAAGGAAGCGTTGAATGGCCAAAAGATAGACCCCTTCTACCTGCAACCCCGGGACATCGTCTATGTGCCCAGCACCCGTATCGCAAATGCAGATCTATGGATTCAGCAGCACCTGTGGCAAATGCTTCCCCCGTTAGGCATCGGCACATCCATATATTAGCTTTAGTAACGACCTGCTCGACCATTCTTATTTGCAGTTGCGTACTTTTAACCCGCCGGCCCCTCCACCGGCCCATTACAGAAAGATGACGATATGACTGATATCGGACCTCGATCCAGTTTTGCGGAGACTTCCATGCGGGACTTCTACAATGTCCTGTTCCGGCAGGAAAAAAAGATAATCGTCTTTTTCCTCTCCGTGATGGTAGTCGTTTCTCTGGGAGTATTTCTGGCTCCCCGGGTCTATAAATCCGAAGCCGAACTGCTTGTGCGACTGGGCCGAGAGAATGCCACTGTCGGGCCGACCGTCGCCACCGGCAAGGTCATAAACATCACCCCGGACCGGGAAAATCAGATCAATTCCGAGGTAGATATCCTAAAGAGCCGCGAAATGGCTGCAAAGGTCGTCGATGCGGTCGGGGCCGAACTTATCCTCCATGGCGCAAAGGAAACTCTGCCCCCCGGTGCACCCCTGCCGACCGTTGTCCGCTATTGCGTCAGGCAGACGGTCGAGTACCCGTTTACCCTGCTGTCGCGCCTTCTGTCGATCGGCAGCGCTTCAACTCCGGCCCGCCGTCTGATGCAAAAAGACCAGGCTATCCAGAGCCTCATGAAGCACCTCGATGTCGAAGCCTCGAAGAAAAGCAACATAATCACCGTTACATACGAGACCAACGACCCCGCCCTTGCCCGGAACGTCTTAAACCGGCTTGTGGGCTTCTATCTGGAAAAACACATAGAGGTCAACCGCACACCGGGCTCCTACACGT
>JAJYTC010000054.1 GCA_021793275.1 Deltaproteobacteria bacterium
CTCACGGATTCAACGAATATACGTGTTTTCCATATTTGTCCTTTGGAGTCACATCAAGATATTCTTTCATCCTGCGTGCAGCCAAATCACTAAATTCAAAACCAAATGCATCATATATATCTCTTAATGCGTCAATAGGGCTTCTGATAAAATCCCTGTAGGAAAGATCATAAAACAATGCATTTCGCCAATTTTCAATTTGTTTTCTTTGTTTCAATCCCTTATCAAGTGTCCTTACTATTACATCTAAAATACGATCCCCAAAACCATCTACAAGTTCACATGGATTCGTATAATAATACTTCATGAAATAATAAAATAAACTAGCCGTAGAAGCTATAACTTCCTGTGGATTTCTGTGAGTCTGGATGATGCATGCATCTGGATATACGTCCAAAATACTTGCAATATGCTCCACGTGCATTGGAGATTTGATCACCCACCGTGTGCGCTTAAATTTCCATTGAAGTACCTTGAGCTGCAACTTGTGAAATTCATACACCGCCTTCGAGTCTAAATTCTCCGAATACCAATTCTCATATCCATCGATAATGGCTGAATACATTGGGTTGGTCAAAACATTTCCTGTAATGGCCAGGCATTCCTCCGGTTCATGCATATCACTCATATCGTGGATAGCTTTAAACTCGGGAACGCAATAGTACAATAGCGATAACGCCCTTTTATATTTTTTGATGCGACGGTCGTTCTCATAGGTCGATTCTTCCGGAGGCGGGAAGGGTTCGACCATTTCCCAAAAGCGGGGTGCACGGTGCGCCGGGTCTCGGGCAAGGAGCCTGTGCAAAAGAGTAGTGCCTGTCCTGGGCGCCCCCAGGATGAATATGGGCTTCCTGATTTCCTCGTCCAAAATTTCGGGATGTCTTGTTACTTCAGCCTGAATCTTAAGCAATACAGCCAAACTGGAAATGACGGCGCCTTTTAGCTGTAACCTTCCAAGAAGCCTTCTTGGCGGGCCATTATGCGTGGAATCGCAAATTAATTTTAGAGGCGCCCGAAACAAATCAGTCCCGAAGTCATTTAGTCCTGTCATGCGGCAGGCCTTGCGAATCGCCTCTTCTTCACTGAGCACCAGCCTTCTGCCAAAACACCAGTCTGACAGAAAAAGAAGAGAATCGGCACATCTCAGGAGCTTCGGCTGCTTGCGGTTTCGGCTCAGAAAAGTCATAGGGACTCCATTACAGGGCAAAAAACGGCGGGTACAAGGCGAAATCGCCTGAATCATACCTGCCTCAGGTAGTCCCGAACGGTCAGGGCGGCAGCGGCGCCCTCGCCCGCGGCGCTCACCGCCTGCTTGGTGCTCGCATCCCGCACGTCGCCGGCGGCGAATACACCGGGAACGCTGGTTTCGAACATATAAGGATCACGCTTCTTAAAGGCCTCCAGTCGGCCGTGCCCATGGAGCAGGTTGTGACCGGTTACGATGAAACCCCATCGGTCGACGATCACTCCGCTCTGCTCCAGAAACCCGGTATTGGGCGTCAGCCCGATGAAGATGAAAGCGCCGTCGGCCGGCAAGTCTTCCTCTGCGCCCGTGAGGTTGTTGACAAGCTTTAGTCGGGTAAGCTTGCCGCCGGCGCCGACGAATTCCCTCACTTCCGTATGCCAGCGCACATCGATTTTCCCGTGGGCAAGCACTTTTTCCTGGATCAGGCGGGTAGCCGAGAGCTCTTTGCCGCGTACGAGAAGGGTGACATGTTCGGCAAACCTGGTCAGGAGCAGGCTCTCCTCGGAGGCGCTGTTGCCCCCGCCGATCACGGCGACCCTCTTGCCTTTGTAGAAAGGACCGTCACAAGTGGCGCAGAAATGAACGCCGGCCCCCAAAAGCTCCGCTTCGCCCGGAACATTCAACCGCTTGTAGTGACTGCCCGTGGCAATGAGCAGAGCGCGGGCGCTGTACTGCTGCCCATCTTCGGTCCTGACGCAATGCAGGTTGCCGAGTCTGGATATCGAGTCCACCTGCTGCGCTTCAAGCAATTCGACCCCAAAACGCTCGGCCTGCTTCCTCAGGCGCAGGGAAAACTCGATTCCCTCAATGCCTTCAGGAAAACCGGGCATATTTTCCAGTTTCTCGGTCCCCGCGGTTTGGCCGCCGAATGCCGACCTTTCGATAACCAGCGTGTCTATAGCCTCCCTGGCCGTGTAGAGGGCTGCCGTTAGACCCGCTGGACCTCCTCCTGCCACGATGAGGTCGTAGTGAGTGCGGCTTGCTTGAGTTTTGAGACCCAGCTTGGCGGCCAGCTCGGCGTTTGTCGGTTCAGCCAGAAAGGAACCGTCGCGGAAAACGATAGTGGGAATGATTCGCCTGCCCCCGTTTTTCTCCGTGACAAAACGCTGGGCATCGGAGTCTTGCTCGATATCCACCCATTTGTAAGGAACCCGGTGCTCGCCCAAAAACAGCTTGCTGCGCCGGCAATCGGGGCACCAGTTGGCGCCGTAAACCGTGATGTCCGTTTCCATCATGATGAACTCCAGCCTCGCAATCCAATCGGAACCATCCCGTTCGTCTCATTAAGGGCATGATGCAGGAAATCATTAAGAAAATCAAGGGGCGCCGACTTGATCTTGCGCTGCTTCGGGCGTAGATTCGAGAGGATCTTTTTCGCCTGCAAATATGCTTGGGACAATTGGGACTGCAACTAAATAATTGAACACTCGGTTTTCCTTGGGGTCGTTAAAATTCAACCCGGCAATAAATGATTTGATTCGCTCACGCAGATCTCCTCCGAACCAGGGACCAGCGGGTTTCTTGTTCACCACAGTTATCGTCTCCTTACTATACCGTCGGCTTTCGGCGCTTGCACAGAAACCATGCTGAGGGTTTTCGCCGCAACGACCCGATGACGAGCTTTTTCAAAACTCCCGGTTCCTATTAAAAGTTAATTCTCAACCGAGCCATGGCAAACCGCTGCGCTGGAACGCCATCGAACGCGCTACGAGCAAGCCTGCCGCATTTTTTTACTTTTGCCTTTTTACTTTTGCCTTCGCCTTGCGCCGGCCCCTTTAATAAGGTTTTTTTTTCTGGTAAAATATTTGAGGCAAAAGCAGCGGCTGTTGTTCAACCTTCGATTGATGTCCGCCCGCCGGGGCGGAGGGTCGAAGGATTTGCGAACCTTCTCAGGGAGGCGCTCCGGTCGTGCGAATATTGGTAGTCGAAGATGACTTGAAGATCGCTCAGTTCGTTACGGATGGGCTGCAACAGGCAGGCTTTGTGGTCGACAGGGCGGCTGACGGCGAAACGGGTTTCGACCTGGCATCGACCGAGTCTTATGACGCCGCAGTCATTGATATTATGCTCCCCAAACTGGATGGCCTGACGCTCATCGAGCAACTCAGGCATCAAAACATTCACACCCCCGTAATCATTCTAAGCGCGAAGCAATCGGTGGCCGACCGGGTGAAAGGGCTCCAGACCGGAAGCGATGACTACCTGACAAAACCCTTTGCTTTTGCCGAACTTCTGGCAAGGGTACAGGCCCTGATCAGAAGGGGTGCGGCCCCGGTTCAGGCCAGCCGCCTGACGGTCGGGGACCTCACAATGGACCTTTTGACACGGGAAGTCACACGAGAGGGCAGAAAAATCGACCTCAATCCCCGTGAATTCACTTTGCTCGAATATTTGATGCGCAACGTCGGCCGTGTGGTATCCAAGACCATGATCCTGGACCAGGTCTGGGGCTACCATTTCGATCCGCAGACAAATGTCGTCGACGTGCTGGTTTGCCGCTTGCGCAACAAGATAGATAAAGGTTTCAACGACAAGATGACTCATACCATCCGCGGGGTCGGTTACGTTTTAAAACTTTCCGATCAGTCGATCGGATGACCTCGACCCCTTGAAACATCCTCTGCGGGGAGCGCGAGGGGCGAGCACCGCTCCGGTTCCTTGAGCTTTAGAAACCTTTCACAAAAGTAATGTTTCAGCCACATTCCGGTAATGTTTCGGTCACTCTCGAGCAATGTTGCCCCTGTATAAGGATATTGTATGAATCGAAATCCAGCAGGAGCCCACAGAACCCTGAGAGTTTTCGCAGGGTCGAACCTTCGGGCCATTTGTCTTGAACAGGTTTCGCCCCCATTCACCCCCAAAAAAAGGGGAACCCTATGAAGAACAAAAAATTGCTGCAGTTTCCTCATCCGTTTTTCTCCGACCGCCCGTCATGGAAATGGTTCATCCTTTTGAACGTTTTGATCGGCGCGACTATGTCGGCCCTCGACGTCAGCATCGTCAACGTAGCAATGCCGACGCTCAAGATGGAATTCAACACCAGCATGGCAGTAATCGAATGGGTGGCGATGGCCTACATGATCACCCTGACCGTGCTCCTTCCCTTCTTCGGAAGGCTCGCCGACGTACTGGGACGGTCGAAGCTCTACAATTGCGGGTTTGTCATTTTCACGATCGGGTCCTGGTTATGCGGTATGGCTACATCGGCCTCATTCATCATAGGGGCCAGGGTCCTGCAGGCTGTCGGTGCGGGTCTTCTGCAGGCCAACTCGGTTGCGCTCATTACCCAGGCCTTTCCCGGCAATGAACGCGGCAAGGCCATCGGCATCCAGGGCGCGGTCCAGGCGATTGCCATGGCCGTGGGTCCATTCGTGGGCGGCGTTTTGATATCGGCAGTGGGATGGCGGTTAGTGTTCTACATCAACATTCCCATCGGCATTTTGGGCACGATAGCCGCCCTGTTTATTCTCCCGGCCCAGGAAAAGAGCAACGTCAAACAGAGCATCGATTACCTGGGCACGGTGTTTTTCGCCTCCGGGCTCGCTTTTCTCGTGTTGCTGTTCAACGAGGTCGTGAAACTGGGGTGGGAATCGCCCCTCATTTTGACCTACGGGGTTCTTTCCGCCATTCTTCTCGGTCTTTTCGTCATTACCGAACTTAAGGTCGAAAATCCGCTGCTCGACATCAACATGTTCCGAAGCCCGACCTTTCTTCTCGGAAATCTCACCGGCATGCTGTCTTACTACGTCCTGTTCGCAGTCCTGTTTCTCATGCCCTTCTATTGCGAAAGGGTGCTCAATTACAGCCCCGCTCTGACCGGAAGCCTCCTCACCCCCATCCCTCTCGCGATGGCAATCGTTGCCCCGTTTGCCGGTTGGGTGTCCGACAAATACCGGGGGGGAACGAGACTGATGACCGCCGGAGGAATGCTGGTCTGCGCCTTCGCATGTTTTGCGCTCCTTTTCCTGGGCAATCATGCCCACCTTGTGGTGCTGGTGGGCGAACTGATACTTCTGGGCCTGGGAATGGGCATGTTTACGCCACCCAATAACAGCGCCATCATGGGCGCGGCTCCCCGGGAAAAGCTCGGGCTGGCCGGCGGCATTCTCAACATGATGAGGTCCCTGGGGCTGATCTTCGGCGTAGACATCTCGGGGCTCGTTTTTACCAGCCTGGAGCATAAATATCTCTCAACCCACGGATATCACCATGTAGCTCACGTTTTCCTCGACGGGCGCATTCCTCTGGCAATGAAGGACCATGCATTCATGCGCGGTTTCATCATAGTGATCGGCGTGCTTCTGGTGATCAACCTGTTTGCCTCGCTGCTTTCAGCGTTCAAGCAAGGCGTCGAACTGGACGCCGAGGCGCTTGCGGCTGCAAAGGAAGCTGAGGCGGCGGCATAGCTTCGATCCGGGCCCCGTCCCCTGCGCGGATTGCCGAAGGACGGGGCCTTATTTCCGTTAAAGAATCGATTTTTTTGACGCCCGGGGATCTGCCCCGGTCGATTTCAACTCCGGGCCCCGTACCGGGCGCTTTTGCCTCCAGGGCTGTTTGCCGCCGATTTTTTGAACCCGTTATTGCCGTTTTCCTTGCAGCCTTCCCGGGCATCTGCGCCGGCAGCCTGATGGTTCCGATGTTGATCTACGTTCTAAACTTCCCTATATTGGTATCGACTGGCGCCGCACAGGAATGATGACTGGCGCGCAAATCGCGGGCGCACTTTTCCAACAGGATCAAACGAGACCGGATCGTTCGAAGCCCCGGGTGTGGTGCTTGCGTTGGCTGGAATGAGGATGGTGCTCGCCGCCTTGTAAGCGCGTTTACAAAAGTATTGAGCTGAGGTTTGGCAGTAAATGCCCATAATTACTATTTCAAGAGGTTCTTACAGCCACGGCAGAGAAGTGGCAGAGAAACTGTGCGCAAAGCTTGGTTACCGGTGCATCTCCAGGGAAGTCATTTTGAAGGCTTCCGAGCATTTCAACATCCCTGAAATCAAGCTTGTGCGCGCCATCCACGACGCCCCCTCCATTCTCGACCGTTTTGTGCACGGAAGGGAAAGGTATGTGGCTTATTTCCGTGAAGCGCTGCTCCATTCTCTTTTAAATGACAACGTCGTCTATCACGGCCTGGCCGGCCATTTTTTCGTAACCGGGATCTCTCACGCGATCAAAGTCAGGATCGTCGCCGACATCGAAGATCGAGTAAAGGCGGAGAAGAGCCGTCTGCACGCAGTCTCGGATGAAAAGGCGCTGGAGATGTTGGAAAGAGACGACGCGGAACGACGCCGCTGGAGCCGGCGCCTTTATGGCATAGACGCCGGCGATCCCGGCTTCTACGATCTGGTGATCCATGTCAAGCACATGAGCACGGACGATGCCGTCGAGGTGATCGCCGAGGCGGCGAAGCAGCCTTGTTTTCAAGCTACCCCGGAGTCAATCAAGGCAATGGAGACGCTTTTCCAGGCGGCCCGGGTCGAGGCGTCCCTCGTGGAAACGATTCCTTCAGCGAAGGTGAGCGTGGAGAACGGCGAAATAGTCGTTACGACCACGGGCTTCCTGGCCGATGGAAAGCAGCTGATTGCAAAAGTCGATGAGGTCATCGACGATGAAAAATCCGGCGTCCGCGTCAAGGTGAGATTGTCGAACCGCTGAATAATGAGCAGTGAAGGGAGGAAAGCCTTTTCTCTTCACTCTTCACTATCCTACAGGACACATTTGATATCGAGCAAAGGGGTGCCGTCAACGGCGTCCAGGCCCACCACATCTATAACCGTGCCCCGGACTCGCGTGACCTCTACAATTTGCAGAGATACCGGGTTCGGCCTCTGGGGGCTGCGGGTGGAGAAAACTCCCCGCATGGGGCGTGTTCGGTCTCCTCTCGGGTGGACCTGGAGCACGTCTCGCTCGGCGAGGTGCATCCAGTAGAGGATTAGGATCTTAGCTCCCTCTTCCACGCCGATAAGGCCTTCCCGGTACTGTTCATCCACGATCAGCTTCCCGCGGATTGCCGATTCGCCGCCTTGCTTGGGGGCTTGCCCCGGCTCGGCGATCGAGCTTCGGATTACCCCTATCGGCCTCAGGACTATTTCCAACGAAGTGTTCTCTCCATATTCTTTTTCTATTTCCACCGCCGTTTACCCCTCTTTCAGCATCGCCTCGACCGCCTGCCGGAAGTCGTCGGGCAAAAGGGTCGCCCGCCCCGAGAATTGCACGCAGACCATGTCCATCCGACATTCCGTGCACAGTTCAAACCCGGGGTCTTCCGATCTGCGCTTTGCCGAATCCTGGACCGGTCTATAAATGAGTTGCGAAAATGAGAGATTTCTCCTGCCAATCGCGGTTATTGCCGTGTGGAGCTCGACTTGATCGTCGTATCGCAGTGGTTTGCGATATTTACAATGAGTATCGACGATTGTCAGATGAAGCTGCCGATTCATAAACTCACGGTAGGGGAAGCCGGTTTTTCGCAGCATGTCCTCGCGGCCAAGTTCGAAGAGGTGATAATAGTTGCCGTGATAGAGCGCCTGGCCCAGATCCACTTCAAAAAGCGGCACGCGCAGGCTCGTAATGTGGTAGGCAATATCAGCTTTGCCCTGCTCATCGGGGTTGGCAAATATCTTTTTTGGCGAAAGCTCGCTCATCGTATGGCTCCTTGTTAAAATAAATAATTGTGCATAAAAAGCATTTCAATCTTTGACATCAGAGGTGGTTTTTGGCAATCTTTCCACAAATGAACAATTCCATCCATAAGCGAGATCGCAACAGACATCACGGACGCCGGGCCCCAGTCAAGCCCGCAGGCGGTCCTTTCTCTCTTAAAATTTACAGGAGCCTGCGCCCTGTACTCGACCGAATACGGACCCCCGAACCGGTTCCTTTCGCGCCGGACCCGTTTCAGATCGAGGCTTTGAGCCTCATCGAGCAATCCGACGTGCTGGTTACCGCGCCAACCGGAGCCGGGAAAACTTATATCGCAGTCGGGGCCATTGACAAGGTTTTTCGCAGGGGAGGCAAAAGCTGGTATGCTTCTCCCCTGAAGGCTTTGTCAAATGCAAAGTACCATGAATTCGGCGAAATCTTCGGTCCGGAAAACGTCGGGATACTCACGGGCGACAGGAAGGAAAATCCCCACGCTCCCGTCATCGTCGGCACCACCGAAATTCTTCGCAACCAGTTGTATGACACGATGCACCGGGGTGAGGACATCGAAGTTGACCTGGTGGTGCTCGACGAGGCTCATTATCTGGGCGACGCCGACAGGGGCGTCGTGTGGGAGGAGGTGCTCATCTATCTTCCACCCCGCGTCAGGCTCCTGCTTCTTTCCGCAACCATATTGAACGGACGCGACATCTGCAACTGGCTCACCTGGATGCGCGGATCGGAGTGCAAATGGGTGGAGGCCTTCGAGCGTCCCGTGCCGCTTTTCCCTCTATTCCTTTTCCCGGGCGGGGAGCTTGCGCCCCTGGGAACGCGCCGGGGTTTGCTGCCAAGAATTGAAAGAATAGATCGTGCTTCGATTCCGAGAAGCGAGCTTACCCAGATCCCGCGAATTCTCGATGCGCTGAGGAGCGCCAATCTTCTGCCTGCCATATTCTTTCTCAAATCAAGAGCCGACTGTGACAGGGCGGTCGAAATGTGCCTGACCTATCAAAACTCCAATGGGCGGGAGAAATCCGGATTCGAGTCCACATTCGAAGAATTACTCGAACTGTATCCTTTTCTTTCGGCCCACCAGCATCTCGAGGTGCTAAAGAGTTGCAGGGTCGGCTCCCATCACGGCGGACAGCTTCCGCACTGGAAGCTATTCTTGGAGAAGATGATGCAGGCGGGGCACCTGGACGCAATCTTTTCAACCTCGACGATCGCTGCCGGGGTCAATTTCCCGGCCCGCACAGTGGTCGTTTTTCAAAGCGACCGGTTCAACGGCAAGGATTTTGTCTCGCTTAGCGCAACCGACCTGCTGCAGATGACCGGCAGAGCCGGCCGCCGCGGGATGGACGAAATCGGGTTTGTGCTGGTAATCCCCGGGCAGCACCAGGACCCAAGGCTTATAAACGATCTGCTCAAATCGACCCCCGATCCTATCCGCAGCCAGATCCGGGTAAATTTCTCGATGGTTTTGAACCTGCTGCTCTCCCACAGCCCCGATGAAATTCAAGACCTTTTCGTAGCCTCTCTGGCCACTTTTCAGAACCTGAGCAGCGATGCGAGATCGTTGCGGGACCTCGAAAAGGTCCGCGCTGAGCTCGATCAATTTAAAGAGCTCATGGGCTGCGGGTCCCTGGATAATTTGTCCGAAATTCGGCCGGCTTACTTGAATGCGGTCGAACAATTGCGCAAGGTGCGCAAGTCGCTTAGACGACGGCCAAGGTTCAGGCAGGATGTCGATCAGCTCGCTCCGGGCCGCGTCTTTATCAGCAGCAGGGGGACGCCGTACCTGTGCGTGGCCTGGCCCGATCTGGAATATGGCAACGTGGAAGCTGTCCGGCTCGCCCAGCCGGTAAGAATGCGGCGCAGGAACATCCGGACATACCGGGTTGCGTTCCATCGGATCCGTGCCTCAAGTGTCATGCTCGATTCTTTTCCCGAGCCGCAGGAAAGGCAGAAATGGGAGGAACTGATCGCGCGGGCGCATCGGGGTGAATTCAAACCGGCAGATCTGCACGGGATTGCCGGAGCGCGCGATAACCTCGCCTCAAGAGAACTGGCCGCGAAGGCCCAAAGAGTGAGGACCTATCCGTGCGAGAGGTGCAGGCTGTTTGGCCCCTGCATGCAGGAAGACTCCCATCCGTTTGCTTCCGCGCTTAGACGATACTTTCATCTGTTCGCCAAGGTGGATTCGACCCAGGAGCAGCTCTGGCGCTCTTTTCTAAAACATTACCGGCTGCTTCAGGCCGAAGAGTACGTAGATGAAGGCGGAAAGCTCACTGCCGACGGGTTGTGGGCTTCCAAGCTCAGGCTCGACCAACCGCTTCTGATCTCCGAGGGGATCCGAAAAAATCTCTTCCCCCAGGATGAACCCGAACTGCTGGCGGCCCTCATAGCGCCTTTTGTCACCGACCGGGACAAGCTGGGAGAGGTTCAACTCGCCTCTTTTGTATGGAAATATCCCGAACTGGCCAAGCCTTTTTTCCAGATGCTAAAAGACTTGCAGAGGCTAAAGGAGCGGTTGCAGGCCGAAGGCTTTGAAACCCCGCCTCTTCCCTTCTGGGCGGTGGTTACCGTATATCATTGGGCAAAAGGCCTATCCTGGGAAGAGGTGCGAGAAATATCGGGCATGGATGAGGGCGACCTTGCGATGATCATTTTGCGCACAGCCGACCACCTCAGGCAAATAGAAGCTCTTTTCGAAACCCATCCCGGACTTGCGGCAACCGCTGCAGACGCCATTCAACTGCTGCTGCGCGAGCCGGTGCTTACCGCCTGACCTGCTGTTTTTCAAAAAAACGCTTGACACGGCGAACCGGATTTAGCTATAAGCAGCAGATCCAAATATTTCCCTTCAAAGGAGGCGTCCAGATGCTAAAGAGTCCGTGCATCAACTGTGATCGAGCCAGTGAAGACAAGAACAAATGTTTGGACAAATGCGAGAGGCTTAAGGAATACCAGGAAATGATTCTCAAACAGGGAATTTACGCTACAATGTAACTGCGGGCGTTCAGCCTTTTGCGAGCGGCCGGACGATGGCCGCTTTTTTTATCGGGCAGTCTTATATTTAAACGGTGGAACAGGCGGCAGACCAGGAGGAATCAAGCTCATGTACGCCATCTTCAAATCCGGCGGAAGGCAATATGAAGCCAAGCCCGGGCAGGTTATAAAAGTAGAAAAGATCTCCGGCGAGATCGGGGAAAACGTCACTCTTAGTGAAGTGCTGCTTTTCTCTGAAGGCGACCAGTTGCGCATCGGCCGGCCTCTTGTGGAAGGCGTTGCGGTCACGGCCACCATAGTCGGACAGGGACGCATGCCGAAGATCGTGATTTTCAAGCATAAACGCCGCAAGGACTACCGCAAGAAACAGGGACACAGGCAGGACTTCACGGCTGTGCGCGTGGAAAATATCGGATAAGTACTGAACCAGGGAGCAGGGAGCTTCTTGCTTCATGCTCCTCGCTCCAGGCTTCTATTTTTTGGAGGAGTATCGTGGCGCATAAGAAAGCGGGCGGGAGTTCCCGAAACGGACGCGACAGCGCTGGTCAGCGCAGGGGCATAAAAAAATTCGGCGGCGAATTCGTACGTGCCGGAAATATCATAGTTCGCCAGCTTGGCACTAAATTTCACCCGGGAAACAATGTGGGGATGGGCAGGGACTACACGCTTTTCGCTCTTGCCGACGGGCGGGTCACTTTTGAGCGCAAGGACAGGACGCGCCAGAAAATCAGCGTCTATCCGGTCGAGGCCCTCCAGTAAGTTCCACTGCCCGAGCTTTAAGGCCGACATCGAGGGGTCCGTCTTATGGGCGAACGGGCTGTCGAAATCCGGGCGCTTTTAGCGCCTGCATGCTCCCCTCCACCTGCAAGGTGAGAGGGGAGTCGTGTCTTGAGCTTCGGACCTTCATGGAAAAATGAAATTCATTGACGAAGTGACAATTACGATTTCTGCCGGCAAGGGCGGAAACGGCTGCGTAAGTTTCAGGCGCGAGAAGTATGTGCCTCGAGGCGGACCCGACGGTGGAGACGGCGGCGAAGGGGGCAGCGTCATCTTTGAAGCCTCGGACAGAAAGCACAGCCTCCTTGATTTTCGATATCGAAACATCTTCAAAGCCGAGCCGGGAAAAAACGGATCCGGCCAAAACAGGAAGGGGCGAAGCGGCCGGGACCTTGTCGTGGAGACCCCGGTCGGCACGGTATTAAAGGACCCGATTACGGGTGAAATTTTTGCCGACCTTACCGAAGCCGGACAGAGAAGCATTGCGGCCAAAGGAGGAAGAGGCGGCAAGGGAAACGCTCACTTCGTCAGCTCGACGCACAGGACTCCCCGTTTTGCCCAGGAAGGCCAGCCCGGGGAAGAACGTGACCTCAAACTTGAACTTAAACTCATTGCCGACGTAGGTCTGGTTGGACTCCCGAACGCCGGAAAATCAACCCTCATCGCAGCGGTTTCAGCAGCAAGGCCCAAAATAGCCGACTACCCTTTCACGACTCTGACACCCAACCTGGGCGTCGTGCAGTACGACGATGCGCCCCCTTTCGTAATAGCCGACGTGCCGGGGCTCATCGAGGGCGCCCACTTGGGCGCCGGACTGGGCGTGCGGTTTTTGAAGCACATAGAAAGAACCAAGCTCCTGGTTCATGTGATAGACGTGTCGCAGGCGCCGGCCGACAACCCGCCGGCGCCCTTCCAGCAGATCGAGCACGAACTTGAGAGTTATTCCGAGGAAATGCAAAAAAAGCCTCGAATCATCGTTTTGAACAAGACCGACTTGTTGGACGACTCGAAGCTCCTCGGCAAAATCAAGAAAAGCTACCTTGAACTCGGACCGCCGGTTCTGCTGGTATCCGCACTCAAAAAAGAAGGTCTGCGGGAGCTGGTTCGGCTCCTTACCGGAAGTCTGTCTGAAATGGACGAGCAAAAGTGAGAGTTGACCGGAAAACCTGCTTCCCCAGCCGGAATTTCGGAAAAAGATGAAGCCCGGGCTCCATCTGGACATATCATACTTGACTAATCTTACCATTGAACAACTCGAACGGACTCGTTATATTAAGCAAAGTTTCGAATACGCATTCGGGTTCTCGTGCGACAACGGACTGATCGAGGGGTTAGAGTAATGAATTATGATGTTGGAGTCGACGTAGGCTCTGTCAGCATCAACTGTATCGTTTTGGACGAAAATCGAAGGATCGTCCTGGAAACTCCGTATTTGAGACATTTTGGACTGATCTACAAAGAAACTCACAAACTTCTGGACGATATCATACGAAGAATCGGCTCCGAAGGTACAGGCGCCATCAGATCTGTCAGTTTCACGGGGGTTCACGGCGAGCTTTTGGCCGAAAAACTTGGCGCGCCGTTCGAAGTTGAGACCATCGCACAGGTGGAGGGCGCCATCCACGCGGCGCCCGGGGTGCGTTCCATCATTACGATGGGAGGCCAGGATGCGGCGATTTTCCAGTTGGCTCACAACGCAGACCAATGGACCATCGAGTCTTTCAACATGAATGGTCCTTGCGCATCGGGAACCGGTTCCTTCATTGACCAGCAGGCCGAAAGGCTTGCCCAGTCAATTTACGGATCCGATTTTTCGATGGACCAGGATAAGCTCCAGCAGACTTTGGACGACTTTATCCAACTGGGTCTAAAGAGCACCTACCCGGCCCCTGTGGCATGCCGCTGCACGGTTTTTACCAAGTCGGACATGATCCATCTTCAGAATAAGGGAGAGAGTCTGTCCAACATCATAGCCGGGCTCCATTTCGGCAATGCCGCCAATTATGTGAGCACCATAATAGGCAACCGGGAACTGCTGGACCCGATTATTTTCATCGGCGGCATGGCCTCCAACCGACTCCAGGTCAGGGCTTTCAGTCACTATTTTCCTTCCTTGACCGTCCCGGCCCATCATACTTCGATAGGCGCTCTGGGGGCGGCTATCCAGGCAGGCAGGCAAAAATGGCAAAACAAAGTTGATCTTTCCACCCTTTTGCGTGCGGATTCTCAATCGGCTCACAGCTTCCCGAGGGCCGAGCGGTTGGAACTTTCGTTGAGCCGCTTTGAACCGGGCGAGGGTGCGGCGCCCTGGGCATGGAAAAAGGGAAAACCGGTGGAAGCCTACCTCGGGGTCGATATAGGCTCTACCACCACAAAATACGCGCTGATAAGCGATAAGGCACGGCTCCTTCACAAGTGCTACGTGCCTACGCGCGGAAAACCCATCGAGGTGACCCAGCAGCTTTTGCGCACCCTGCAGGAAGAAGCGGGCAGCAAGGTGAAGCTCATGGCAATCGCCACGACAGGGTCGGGCCGTAATGTGGTGGGCGATTTCCTCGACTCGGACCTTGTCATCGACGAGATTACGGCGCACGCGCGCGGCGCGGTTCAAACCGACCCTGAGGTGGACACGATATTTGAAATCGGCGGCCAGGACTCGAAGTACATCATGATAGAAAACACCCACCCCTTTGATTTCGCCATGAACAAAGTGTGCGCTGCGGGGACAGGCAGTTTTCTCCATGAGCTCGCCAACAAAATGAAGATCAATATTGTAGGGGAATTCCAGGACATAGCCCTTACCTCCAACAATCCGATCCATCTTGCCGAGCGGTGCACGGTATTCATGGAATCGGACCTGGTAAGCTACCTGCAGAAGGGAGGCGAGAGGCAGGACCTCATAGCGGGGCTTTGCTATGCGATAGTCTACAATTACCTTAACCGGGTGGTGGAAAAAAGACGCATAGGCAAACGCGTAATGTTTCTTGGCGGTCCTTCGCTCAATAAGGGAATCGTTGCCGCCTTCGAAAGGGTGCTCAAACGTGAGGTGCTGGTCCCCGAGCACCGTGAAGTGATGGGGGCTTTCGGGGCGGCCCTGTCCGTAATGGAGCTTTTCAAAAAAGAAGGAATGGAATACCGCAGGCGCGATCTCGACCAGCTCGCTTCCATGGAGGTGAGCTTTACCGAAAGCATCTGCCATGCGGATAAAAAATGTCACAACGAATGCAAGCTCAAGGTCTATAACTTCGGCGACCGGAAGAGCATATGGGGGGGAGATTGCGGCCGTTATGAGACCCGGGCCGAAGGGGGCCGGGAGGTGGACTATTTTCAGCTGAGGCAGACCCTTTTCGAACAGGCCCTGTCGGAAGCCGACAATCTGCTCACCGAAGCCGAAGCGAGGCGCCAGCCCAAACCGGTGATCGGCATACCTCTTGCCCTGCACTCTGTCGAGTGGGGCGTCTTTTGGGCGCACTTTTTTTCCGAGCTCGGGTTTCCGGTGCTGCTGAGCCCCAGGACCACCAACAAGCTGGCCTTCCTTGGCGTGGAAAGCGTGGTATCCGAGGTCTGTTTTCCTGTAAAGGTCTTCCATGGGCATGTGCGCTATCTTATGGACCGGGCTGAATACCTCTTTTTACCCAATGCAGTCAACACGCCCGTCCCGCAGGAGGATGAAACCGGCTATTTCTGCCCCCTCGTTCAGAGTTCGCAATTCATGAGCAGGTCTGCTCTGAATATCGCCGACAGCAGGATCATCCGGCCTTCGCTCTATTTGAAAGAAAGCCCGGAAAATCAGGTCTTCGCCTTTGAAAAGGCGTTCCCGCCCGCCTTGCGGCCAAAAAGGGGCGACATTGAGAGTGCCCTTTTCAAAGCGCTGTCAAGGCAGGCGGAATTTCGCCGGCAGCTCATCGAGGCCGGCAAAGAGATCATCGAGTCCAGCGACCCTGCCGAACCGGTTTGGATAGTGACCGGCCGTCCTTACAACCTCCATGACGAGCGTTTGAATCTTCAGCTTGGAAAGCAGCTTGCAAAGCTCGGAATAAAGGCTGTTCCAATGGACATGATCGACTCGGATTCCGAGGACATGTCCGATTTCAAAAGCATGTTCTGGGGGCTGGGCGCCAGGATCATCAGGACGGCCAAAATGATCCTTCGCACCCCCAACTGGTATGGCGTACATCTGACCAATTTCAGTTGCGGGGCCGATTCCTTCATCGAGCATTTTTATCGTCACGTGCTGGCCGATAAGCCCTCTCTTATACTCGAACTCGACGAGCACAGCGCGGTGGCCGGTCTTTTGACTCGCGTGGAAGCCTACCGCAACGTGGTGAGAAATCTTCAGGAAAAGCGGCTGTCCAGAAAACTCGACCCTGACGAAGGCAGACCGCTCGAAGAGGCGGGTTAGGCCTTGTGGCACCAAAAGACTGCTCATGAACTTCGGCGCAGCCGGCTTCAAAAAAGGCACTTGACGCATAGCAAACAATAATTATGACTTCGCGTGCACTAATATTTGAATGGAGATAGAGGAATATAGATAAATGACGGTTCCCGGAAAGCAGCATTTTGGGCGGTTCTACGATAAGGTCAAACAGTTCGATGTAACAGGCAAGACCCTTCTTATCCCGGACATGGCCCCATTTGCATCCCGTTTGCTCGCTTCCTGTTTCCACGCCGTTGGCGTAAACGCCCTGGTGATGGATACCTATAAGGGCCTTTCGCTGGGCAAGGAATTTACCTCGGGCAAGGAATGTTTTCCCTGCCAGGTGACCCTTGGAGATATTCTCTATTTTCTCCACCAGGAGAAAGAAAGGCTCGGCCCAGCTTTTTCACCGGACAGGTACGTATACTTTTTGCCCGAAGCCGAAGGTCCCTGCCGTTTCGGCATGTACAACAAGTTGCAGCGCCTCGTTTTGGACAGATTCGAGGAATTTCGTGATGTGCCGATAACTTACGTCTCGACCCGAAATTCCTATTCGGCTGCCGACATCATGCCGGCGGAGGCATCCTCGATATTCAGGAAACTGTGCTATGTGACTATAATTATATCTGATATACTGGATCGCATCGTATGGCGGGTGCGACCCTACGAACTTCGCCCCGGCCTGACGGATTCCTTCATGGCAAAAGCGCTTGAAGCATTGATGGAGGAAGTTGGACTGAAGGGCGCATCCCTTGAGCTCAAAGGACTTTTCGATATTGTCGAAGATGCGGCCTCAACTGCCGGGACATTTATCGACACCCGTCAGCCAAGGCGGCCTTTGATCGGGGTCGTCGGGGAGATTTACGTTCGTACTCATCCGGATTCGAACCAAAACATCGTGCGGGTGCTTGAGCGGTTCGGGGCGGAAGTTGTAGTAGCTTCGGTCGGCGAGTGGATAAACTACATAACTTACGATAAGGCCAGAGATCAGAAGCGGCAAGTGAAGCTGGCCCTGCTTAAACGCGATTTCGCGTCGCTTAGGAGCACCCTGCACGACCTGATTCCGACGCAGATCGAAAAATATTATCAAATGGGGCGCCAGAGACAGATTTACAATCGTGCGCTCAAGCATTTGGACATTCAAAAAGATCACGCCATATCAACACTAGAAAAGCGGATGGACAAGAATCGGCTCTACAGCTTCGATATCGGGACTGAATCGGCCCTGAGCATCGGGGCCGCGCTCGAACATTTGCACGAAGGGTATAGCGGCATCGTCAACGTATACCCTTTCACCTGCATGCCCAGCGCTGTCTGCACTGCCGTTCTCAAGCCGCTTCTAAACAAAATGCGCATGCCCTACATAGATGCGCCTTATGATGGGGCTATTCAGCCCAACCGGGAGATAGCGCTGCGCACCTTCCTCCACCAGGCGAAGCAGCATCTCGAATCCCGGAATTCGGGCAAAAGAAACGGCAAGGCAGCAAAATGTCATATCAAACCATGATCATAAACGCGATCCATCCCGAGGAGTTCCGGATCGCGGTAGTTGAAGGCCACACTCTCGAACATTTTTTCATAGAAACTGCGACGCGCGGCAAAATTGCTGGAAACATCTACAAGGGGATAATAACCCACATTCAATCCAGCCTTCAGGCCGCCTTTGTAAATTACGGCGTCGAACGCAACGGATTTCTTCCCGCATCGGAAATCCATCCCGAGTATTATGACGCGGACATTCCCGACAATACCAGGATCCAGGACGTCATTCATCCGGGACAGGAAGTGCTGGTTCAGGTTGTAAAAGAGGAAGTGGGCTCCAAGGGAGCACTTCTGACCACCTATGTTTCTCTTGCCGGCCGGGACATTGTGCTGATGCCGGGCCAGGACCAGCGCGGGGTTTCCAGAAAGATCGAAAACGGCGACAAGCGTGAGCGACTGAAAGAGCTGGCGAGAAGCCTCAAGGTTCCCGATGAGTTCGGTGTGATCCTTAGGACCGCCGCTGAAGACCGGACCAAGCGCGAAATTAACAAGGACCTGGACCACCTGGTCAAAATCTGGGAGGAAATAAAAAAAAGGGTCCAGGAGACCCCTGCCCCCGCGCTCATTTACAAGGAGCAGGACCTGGCCATCAGGGTCATTCGCGACTATTTCCCCGCCGGAATCAAGAGCATCGTCGTCGATGACCGGGACGTCTACCGAAGGGTGAAGGAATTCCTGGGCATCATAAGTCCGAGAAACCAGAAGACGGTCAAGCTTAACAAGGAAGAGGGGCCAATTTTCTCCCACTTCAACCTGGAGGAGCAGGTCGCTCAGATCTTCCGCAGGAAGGTGCCCCTCAAGTCGGGGGGATACCTGCTTATAGATCCGACCGAAGCGCTTGTGTCGATCGACGTCAACTCGGGGCGCACCAGCGCTGAAGGGGCCGTCGAAGAAATGGCCCTCAAGGTCAATCTCGAAGCGGCCGTTGAAATACCTCGGCAACTGAGGCTTCGAGACTTGGGCGGCCTCGTGGTCATCGATTTCATCGACATGCGGGAGCAGAGGCACGCGCGGGAAGTCGAACGCCGCCTCAAGGAGGAGATCAAGAAGGATAAGGCGAAGATGACCGTGGGACGAATCTCCAAGTTCGGCCTCCTCGAACTGTCGCGCCAACATCTGGGACTAAACATTTTGCGCGGCTCCTACAAAGAATGCCCGATCTGCCAGGGAAGCGGCCTGGTGCGCTCGACTGAAACGACCTCCCTCGACTATCTCCGCAAAATCTGGACCACTCTCGTGCATAAAAGGCCGGCGGTTTTGAAAGCTGTACTGCCCGCCGACGCCGCTGACTACCTTCTAAACCGCAAACGGGCTGAAATCGCCAACCTCGAAGACACGTACAAGGCGTCCATAATTATAGAGTCTTCCGCAGCCGCGCTGTCGCACGAAGGTTATATTGAGACGACGCCTCACGAACTTCAGACGTAGAAGGATGCCCAAGGCCTTTGGCCCGGCGCTTTTATTCCGGCGGCATCACGCGGTGTATGCCCTCCCGAAATTCTTCCGGTTGTTTTTATCGCCCGAGCGATACTATCTTTTCGGGTCGAAATAATTATGTTAGTTTTGATTGTTTTCAAATTGAGGGAGGGCAGGTTTATTCGAAAATCAGGTTTGCTCATGATATAACGAGTGCGGTATCAGCGGTCAAAACGAAAGGAGATTTGTCTAAATGATTCACTTGTCGGAAAAGGCAGAGGACGTCTTGAAAGACTATTTCAAGGAAAAAGAAATCACCCCGATCCGGATTTTTCTCCAGACCGGCGGCTGAGCGGGTCCATCCCTGGCTATGGTTCTGGACGAACCTAAAGTGTCGGATGACGTGTATAAAATAAACGGCTTTACCATGCTGGTCGATAAGGACCTTCACGAAAAAACGAAGGATATAACCGTAGATTATGTTTCCTACGGCATGGGTTCCGGCTTTCGTGTAGCGTCCGAGATTCCTGTCGGCGGTGGCGGAGGCGGATGTGGTTCGTCGTGTAGCTGCTGACGATCAAACCAATTTGTAACAGGTCCCTTTTTTCGCATCCCGTATCGGGTTCTCCTGAATCGATTCAGGAGAACCCTGTCTGCATAGAATTTCGATGACCGATTCAAAGATCACAAAAGCATTACTGTTTATCATTCCAGTTGGCGTGCTGGTCGTTTTGGACCAGTTGACAAAGTACCTCATCGCCCGCTCGATCCCGGTCAACACCGGGTTTGCCGTGATTCCAGGCTTCTTTAACGTGGTCTATGTGCGCAACTCGGGAGGGGCTTTCAGCCTTTTCGCGGGCGCAGGACATCACTGGGCGGTATATGGTTTGGCGGCGATCAGCATTGCGGTGGTGGCGGCAATAGCCTATGCCTTCGTCAAAACCGGCAGCAGAGACTACTGGACCAGAATATCATATATATGCGTTGCAGGCGGTGCAGCCGGGAACCTCATCGACCGCATCAGGTTCGGGGAAGTAACCGATTTTTTGGATTTCCACGCAGGCAACCTGCACTGGCCGGCTTTCAACATGGCCGATATAGCCATTTCCACCGGCGCCGTGATGTTGGTGATCTCCCTTCTGCGGAAAAAGTGAGACCCAACCCGTTTTAAAGTGACTCGTTGCCTTTTTTGACCATTTTAACGGTGAAATTCTCCGGGACCCTCTTTCTTGTCTGGCTGTTCCATACTTCCTGCTGGATCACAAGGCAATTGCTACTGATTTGTGTGATTACTCCGCCATTGGGTCCTGCCGGAGTTCCAACGCCGACGATGTAGCCCTTTCCGGTAGAATCCTGGATAACCGCCATTCTGCCCAGAGCGCCCCAGGCAATAGCCTTGAGCCCTTTTGCCATTTCGGCCAGAGTCATCTTCTGTAGCGGCGTCAGGGGCCCGCTCGCTTGTGGCGCTTCGTTCCCGGTAGAGGGTTGGAGGGAAACGAAGGGCACAAAAGGATCGAGGGCCTTGTCCGGAAGGAAAGTAAACCTCGGGGAGGCCAGGAGCTCGATCGTTTCCTTTACGATGGGCGAGAGTTGCAGCGAAGCTTTTTTTGCCTCGGTCTCAGGCTTCTTATCTGCCGCGGCGACTGTTTGCCTCAAAAGGGCCGGAAGGCTTTTTGCCCTAAGCGCCGGCGCCGCTTGCACATGAGCGGCGGCAGCACGCGCCTGCACCGCAGATGCCCCGGTTTGCAGGGCTTTTGCCGCAACAGGCTTTTCCGCCTTTTGGGCCGGATCCTGAACCACACCATCGGGCTTCGGCTCAAGCTGCGTCACTGCGGCGACCGGGTGAGGAACCGGAGCGGCAGGCGTCGGCTTTTCGACGGTTTGCCCGGGTTTCTGGCCGGCGGCAGCACGCGCCTGCACCGCACATGCCCCGGCTTGCAGGGCTTTTGCCGCAACAGGTTTTTCCGTCTTTTGGGCCGGCTCCTGGACTACACCTTGGGGCTTCTGCTCAAGCTGCGTCACCGCGGCGATCAGGTGAGGAACCGGAGCCGCAGGCACCGGCTTTACGACGGTTTGCTCGGACTTTTGACCGGCGGGTTCTTCAGCGGCTGAAATAGAAACCGTCCAGGCCGCCGCTGCAAGCAGCAGGACGAAAACCAGGGTGAGACGGCAACCGCTCGCCACCTTCCAGGATCGTTTCATCTTCTCCCCCAAAGCCCTCTTCGACCTAATTTGTAATTCATGTCAATATCGTGACGAGTGACAAATCATCTCCTGAGCGACGCAGATTCGATATTCTTTTTCTTGCTCAACCGGCTGCAAAACTGTTCCAAAAAGGCCCGCTGCGAATAACCGGGATAGAGTTCAATTACCTTTTTGAAAGCCGCCACGGCCCTGTTGTCGTGCCCTGTTTTGGCCAGGAAAAAGCCGAGGGCCAGCCATACCTTCGAATCCTTGGGATGGCCGGCAAGGATTTTTTCGGCATCCCTGGCCGCCTGAGCGGCCTCGTTTTCGTTATAGAGGTACCAGGCCTTTAGCAGCAGCGCGTCCCTGGAGTCCGGATAAATCTTCAGGGCCGCATCGAGCCGGTTCTTCCCAATACCCTGGAAGAACTTCGGCAATTGATCCTTTTGCACTATATATGCCACCGCCATATCGAAATTGAACCGGGAAAACGGGCTTCGGACATATTTCCGGAAATCGTTCCACTTCTGTCTTTGCGCCAGGTTTTGGGCGTCTTCTTTTTGGAACTTCGCAATTTGCGCTTTCACCAGAGGATCGTCGGGGAATTCAGCGTACTCCCGCTCGAGTATCCCGCGTGCATACTGCTCTTCGCCGTGCGCTTTGAACACCATCGCTGCAACAACCGCCGGGTACGCGGGATCTCCTTGGGCGCGCGGCGCCGGCATGGAAACGCGGCAGCTCCCCGGCTCTTTGGAGAGCATCTTCGCCGCCGAGGCGCGAGGCCCACTGCATGCCGTCTTCGCCCACCCGCCGGCCGGGGACTTTGCGCTAAGGTATGGCGCAACGGCGGCGCCAAGGGCCGGATCGACGTCGCCGGCATTATAACGGGAAAAAAGCTCCAGCAGGCCATTTCTGATCAGATCTTTTTTGTATGTCGAACGATCGCCCATCAGTTGGACGTATTTGAGCCCCGTAAGCACCCACTTGTAGGCTTCTTTCGGCTTCTTTTCGTTCATGCAGGCCCGGAACACATTTACACAGAGACCGGGAACAGCAGACACGTCGATTGGCGTGTTTGCGAAGCGGGTCAGAAATTTTCGATCTCGTTTAATCGCTTCGCCTGTTTTGCCCTGATTTATAAGCGCAATGGTTATGGCGTTCTGGGCGAGGCTGTCGGCCTCGCGTCCCTTTCTGCCCACTTTGATCGCCTTTTCGGCATACTTCATGGCTTCACCATACCGGCCGATCTGACAAAGGGTATTGGCGTAGTCGGCGTTTGCGCGGGGACTGTCCGGGGCTTTTTCCACCGTATCGTAACGGATTGTAACCGCGTTTTTCCAGACGCCATTACGCAAGAACGTCAGGATGGCAAAAAAGGCAGCGCAGACCACGAGCAGGGAGCAGGCCGCCTTTGCGAATTCGGCTTGCGGGAGGCGTTTGGAGCCTTTGCGCAAAATGAGCCAAACAATTGCGACAACGGAAAGATAGAAGCCTGCCGAGGGCAGATAGAGCCTGTGTTCGAAGACCAGTTCGATCGGGACGATCGTTGATTCTATGACCAGGTTCAAAAAGAACCAGACGATGCCGAATGTGATGAGGGGAGATCGTTTTCGAAATTCTACGGCCAGGAAAAAGAGGGCGGCGATAAGGAGCAGTGCGGGAATGGTTGTAAGAGGATGAAAGAGCGAAGTGGAGATTCGTGGGTCGTGCTCCATCGAAAGCCGTGACGGGACAGGCCAGAGCATGAGGGTCATGTACCATACGACCACCCTTGCTTCAGTCAGCAGCCGCTGGGCGAGAGTGAAATCCTTGTGGGCATAGCCGCTGAGTATATAGGGCAATTCCACCCAAAATGCATAGTAAAAAGCTCCAAAGAAGACGGCAGCGCCAAGCGCGCGAAGCTTCCATCCGGTTTTGCGCAACAAGTCCCGCGCTTTTTTCAGCCAACCGGAATCGAAAAACCAGATATCGATCACAACCAGCACAACCGGCAGCATTGCCGAATTTTGCTTCGACAGGCCGGCGCAAATCCCGGCAAGCGCGCATAGAAAATAGAAAACAGCAGCCGCCCGGCTTTTTTTTGCGGAAAGAAGGCGCGCCTTTATGAAGCAGGCCGCGCTCAGCGTAAAGAAAAGCGCCTGCATGGAAGCCATGCGCTGCACCAGGTAAGTGACCGCACTTGTCTGTACGGGGCTGAGCGCCCATATGGCGGCGACGCAGAGCGCAAAAAAGCCCGCCGGTTCATATGGCGTTTGGCCCAATGGGCGCTGTTTGCTCTCCGCTGCAATAACTTCTTTTACGAACCAGAAGACGGCGAAAAAGGCCAGAAGGTGAATGCAGATATTCACGAGGTGGAAGTAAAAGAGTTTGCTGTTCCATAGATAGTGGTTCAGCCCGAAGGTGACCATGGGCAAAAAACGAGTCCAGCCGCACTGGGTCTTTGAAAGCGCCAGAATGGCGGATAGCGACAGCGAGTGCAGGTATGAGTCCTTTGCATTTATGAATGTGTGAAAATCATCCAGGTAAGGGGGCGAGTTGAAAGTGTTCGAGTAGGCAGACAAGATCATCAGGACGATGAAAAAGAAGAGAAAAAAAAGAAGCGTCCTTTTCCTTCGAATGCTTGTGGGGCGTTCCATTGACTGCATCGCAATTCCAGAAGGTGGTATGAATAGGAGAATGCCGGCATATGCCGGCATTCTTCTTCACGCCGTTGAGTTTCGTCGGCAGATTACTGTTCTCCGGCCAGCCCCAGTTGCTCGGCAAGAGAGCCTCCAAGGACCCAGCCCGTAATCTTGCCGGACATACTTTGAGCGGTAGCCGTTATAGTCTGGCCGGCCAGATCTTTGAGTTCCAAGCAGGTCCCCGAGGCAATGGTTATATCCAACACGCCGCCCGCGGAGGGTATTGACGGGGTGAAGCAATTAGTGTCGGCATCGGCAAAAAACGGAGACGTTGATCCCGGGGTGACCGTCGTTTGTCCAAATGTGCCACGGAAACTGTAATAGGTCGCCATGTTGGTTTCAATGGCGTGCATGCCGGGAAAAACCTTGCTGGTCAGGCGTGCTTTCTGAATGTACTTCTGGTAGAAAGGGACGGCAACAGCGGCCAGGATGCCGATGATCGCGACGACGATCATCAATTCCACCAGGGTAAAGCCTTTACTTTCCTTCATCTTGATAAACATGTCTTTCTCCTTTTTTTGTTTATTGATATGCCATCCCATCGTTTCACGATTGGGAGTTTTCACCCTTTACACGAGAATTATCGTCAACTTCCTCCGGACTCTTTAAGCTTTTCCTCCTGACGCCCTAACAGGGTTGAGCAAGATTGATGCCTGAATTCCAGGCGCTTTACTGTATTTTTGTTATGGCGCCCGGATCAGCCATGACAACGACTTGAGAAAAAAAGGCCCGATGAGGTCGCAAGCAGCGGCAGATGTTGTCGGCTGCGAGGAGTGACAAATTTTGTCATTAATGATGACCAAAAGCGGCAAGCCTTTTCATTTTTCACCTTCCAGGTCGAGGCTTTCTGCAAGGCTGCCGCTAAGCTGCC
>JAJYTC010000055.1 GCA_021793275.1 Deltaproteobacteria bacterium
CGACAGGCCTGTCGCGGCTGGAAGCCGCTCCTACAAAGTCGGGAGGCCCATCAAAGATGTTCTCAGGCAGGCTCCTAGGTTTGGCTTCCGCAAGTTTAAGTGACAGCTCTCCCTTTACTCAAAAAATCGAAGAAGTGAAATTCGTACTGTGCCAAGGAAATTCAACCTTTGGAAGGACTCTTTTAGCAAATGCTTTCCAGGAACCATTTTCGCAAAACTTCTAACTTTTGCTCACGCCTCGCCCTTGAAATTCCAAACGAGGCTTTCAAAACACTTGCATTTTGCATAAGTTATTTGCAAAAGTCGATCAGTTTTGCTATGTCTTGTGCGTGGTCAACATCGCGTAGAGGGACGCCGTATGACAAGAATTCAAAAATTGGAACAGGAAGTCAGGAAACTTGCCCCGAGCGAGCTTGCAGCTTTTCGCAAATGGTTTCAGGACTACGATTCTGACCAGTGGGACAGACAGATTGAAGAGGATGCCCTGACCGGCAAACTTGACCGTCTTGCCCAAAAGGCCCTTGCCGATTACAAAGCAGGAAAGACGAGTGAACTTTGAGGCATTTTGCTCCCCTGATTTCTGGTCATGTTATCGCCGATTGCCAAAACAGGTTCAGGAACTGGCGGATGCCAACTATGAACTGCTTAAGATAGATTCTTCCCACCCGTCATTGCACTTTAAAAAGATTGGCAAATACAGGGCGGTGCGCGTCGGGCTTCACTACAGAGCGCTTGCCGTAGAGATTTCGGAAGGCCTGCTTTGGTTTTGGGTTGGGAGCCATTCGGAATACGACAAGATTCTGAACTCATAAAGAGCAGCATGAAGATAGGCTACGCTCGGGTATCTGCCGAGGAACAAAACCTGGAGATTCAACCTCAGGCTCTCCAGGCCGCAGGCTGCTCGAAAAATCACGAATCCCCCCCGACCCCCGAAAAGGGGCAGTCCGCCGCTGGTGTCGCAGAATTTGCGGCCCTAGCGCTTTTCCAGGCGGAAAATCTCCGGAAGGTTGGATTCAAAGGGAGGGTCGGGAAGAGTTTTTGTGACCGATTGAAAAGGCGCCAAGCCTGCCGTTGTGAGTAGGAACCCGTCAGGAAAGGTCCCTGTAGTCCTCCGCCGGCCTGACGCCTTTTGCCCCGAGCAACTCGATATCTCCCGGGTCGGTCCGTCCAAAAAGATTGGGGACGCGGTCCTTCTTGATCCCGGCTCTGCGTTTCCCGCTTCTTTGACGAGGCGCAAAACCGGGATCTCCTCATGCCTTAGATGCGGTATCGCTCCGCAACAATGCGTTCCACTTCATCCTCGGTCGGCATGCTGTCCCGATAGCCGGCCAGATACTGGGCCCTCAGCCACCGGAAAAGGCTCACCATCTCGTTCACCTGGATGATCTCAGGCATGACCTCGCCTTCCCGCGTCTTGATGTGCTGATTATACTGGCCAAGCATGCTGACCACGTCAAAAAACGTCGCGGGATCGCGGCTGACCCCCTTCTTGAAGGGTTTGCCCTGAGTCGGGTAGATCTTATCCGGCTCGGGATTGGCGGATATGTCGAGCTTCTGGAAAGGTCTTCTCACCGCGATCTGCCACTTCCTCGATTCGACCATCATCCTGGAGATAAGCGGGCCGGCCCAGTCGTGGGTCTGCTGACCCTGCGGGCAGGCAGAGAAAAATTCCACGACCGAAGGACCGCTGTAGGCGATGGCTTCTTTCAGGATCTTCATGGCATATTGCGGATTGTCTATGCTCAGCTTGGCCGCATAGACATGCGAGATCGACATGGCCTGGGCCATGATGCGTCTGTGCAGCGTCGTTTTCCCCGCATAGCGGCTTCCGAACGGAGAAGTCGAGCGGTCGGTGCCGAACCTCGTCGCCCCCGATTTCTGCGCGCCGGTGTTCATGTAGCCTTCGTTGTTGAAAATCACCCAGGTGATATCGAAGTTTTCGCCCAGAGCATAGTTGAACGGGCCGTTTCCGATGTCGTATAACGCACCGTCACCGGCAAAGACGATAATTTTGGTCAGCACGTCCTTGAACCCGTTAACGTATGCCTGGTCCAGGCTGAACTTGGCGCCAAGGGCTGCCGCCGAAGCCGTGCCGAAGCCGTAGTGGCCCGCCTGGTAGACCCGGGAATTGAACGGGTTGGTCAGCTCTGAAACCTCGTTGCATCCGGTCGCATTCACGCAATAGATATTGAAACCGTGATCGAGCATGTGCTCGACTTCGCGTCTGTGCCTTTCGGAAAGGACCTTCATGCCCTGGTAAAAGGTGGCGATCCCTTGAGGGTTGTTTCGCAGCGATTCGGCCGCAAAAAAGGTCAGCAGGCTGATGGAGCCCTCGCCGCAGCCCGGACAAAGAGTATGCCTGCCCGGATAGATCTTGGAAAAGACAAAGAGGACCTGCTGCATGGGGGGGAAAGTGTTTACGTAAGGGGCCGCGTCAGCAGTCTTGTCGAACTCCTTGTATGCTTCGGGGAGAAAATCGCTGTCCCGAAGCTCCGTTTTGGCCACCAGTTTGAGGGCGTTCGTGGGACAGACCTGCTCACAGACGCCGCACCCCTTGCAAGCTGCCGGGTTCACGTTGATGTTCAGGGCGAATCGTTCCCAGGGTAAACCCCCCGGGGCCTTCTTGAGCGATTTGAAATACCTCGCCGCTTCTTCCGGTATGGGCCGGTCTGTAATGGTCGAGTAGAGCGCCGAATCCGGGCAGGAGGCGGTGCAAGTACCGCACATCGTGCATTTGGATGCATCGTATACCGGCAGATGTGTGCCTATATAGCTCATATCCCGATACTTGCTGGTACCCCCCGGCACAACGGGCAAAAAGCGGTCCCACGAGACCTTCTTGCCGTCCGAGATCGGTTTCACCATCTCCTCGTAGAAAAAGCTCTCGTAATTGTCCCAGAGATTGGGTGGTTTTATCGTCCCCAGCTCGTCCTTTTCGGTAAGTTCGGCATGAAGACCGGCCGATCCCGAACCCTGGCCGAAGTCTTCGGGTAGCGGCGGAGCAAAGGCAGCAGGATTGACCGGGCCCGAATTCGAAATCGCGCTGGTGCAGGCAGCGGCCGCATCGACAACCGTAGATGCTCCGAAACGCAAAAGCGCCAGATTGGATTCGATAATCTCCATTCCCTTCTTCTTGCCAAGCTTTCCGCCTAAAATATTTCCGACCTGCTCCTCGAATTCCTTCTCCCCGATGATTCCCATCTGTTTGTTGATCAGCCCGAGAATGGCAGTGCCGGGCAGGTTCCGATTCAAATGCTTTAAGGCGGCTGCGGTAGCATCTATCGCCACAAGACGGATTCCCCTTTCCGAAATGATGGCCTGGATTTCCGGGGGAAAGGATGCAAGCAATTCCTCGGCCGAGCGGGGGGTGTTGACGATAAAAAGGCCATTTTCCTTAATCCCGCCCGCATATTCGCGAAGTATCTGCCCGAGGAGAAATTTTTCGTTGAAAAACGCGAGAACGTCTCGTTCAGTCAGCTCGGAGCTGTTGCGTATGGGGTAGTCGCTTATGCGAAGGTTCATGAACACGGCGCCGCCCTTCCTGGCAGCCCCGTAGCGCGCGCCGGACTGGACGTATTTGCGCTGCCCGCCGCAGTCTTCGGAATAGATGTATGCGGCTGTCTCGAGCGCGGTTTTCACGCCTTCGGCGCCGATCCCGATGAAAGTCATGCCCACTTCGCGTTCCACGTAACCGGGAAGAGGTTGAGACGCCAACGTATAGGGCCCTTCGACGCCCGAGAAAAAGTCGCGCACGATCTTACCGCTGCTCTTTTCCAGGGATGCGTGCATGTTCTCGATCACCGCGCCAACGTCGTACTTGTTGAAATCCTTGCTCCCAAGGCCGTAGACCCCGTGGAGCAGGGTCGGCATGTACTCTCTGCTGTACATATGGTGCTCGGGCCTGCCTTCGCGCCCCGCGCGCATCGAGACCTGCAGGGCCGCCTCGACGTCGCCCAAAAGGAGCTGATTATGGGCCATGCCGCTTCGCTCGAGCACCGTCACCGCCTTCGCGTTTCGCAAACCGTAGGCTATTTCCTCGTAGCAGGGGGGAGCGAAAAGCACCGGGCGCACCACACCCACTTTCCATCCCCTTACGTCGCGGTAGTAATCGACCACGTCTTTCACCACGCCCGCCGCCGAGCCGATGATGACAACCACCATGTCGGCATCCTCGGTGCGGTAGTTTTCAACGACTTTGAGGTTGGTGCCCAGGATTTTGTTCATGGCGTTCATGGCCGCGATATACGCCCGTTTGAGGAACCTGTAGGCGAAGTCCTGGGCGATCTGGCCCTCCATGGTGAGATCGGTGTCGGTGAAAGTGCCCACCAGGGTGGCCTGACCGAATCTGGGCTGGTAGAGACGGTTGGGGAAACCCACGAAATAGCGCAGGAACTCGTCGGAGAGTTCTCTTATGTTTTCAATGGAATGGCTCTTTATGAAGCCGTCCGCGATGACCATGCAGGGAAGCATGACCTGGCGGAGTTCCGCCACTTTGAATGCCACCGGCAGCAGATCGTGAAGCTCCTGGTTGTCACTGGAGACCAATTGAGCCCATCCGGCATTTCTTACTCCGTAAAAATCGGTGTGCCCGCCATGGATGCTTAAAGAGCCCTTGTTGACCTCCCTTGCCATGATGCTCATCACCACGGGAAGCCTCTTGCCCGCCACCGAAAACAGGTTCTTCGTCTTTAGCACCAGTCCCTGGGAGGAAGAGTTATCGACGTAGCGGCCTCCCTGGCTCGCCATGGCTTCAACGGCGGCAATGGCTGAAAGCTCGTCGCTTGGCTGAAAATACATCAGCTCATGGTCGAACAGATTCTTCACCCCGTTGGAGGCGGCTTTGGCGAATTCCTCGGCCACGGGCGTCGAAGGAGTTATCGGATATCCGCACAGTCCGTCCACCAGGCGCGTGAAAATGGATATCACCGCGTGATTGCCGTCCATGATCAGGTCTTTTCGCTTTCTCATCGCTTCGAGCTGATCGGAGGGAATCGAAGCCGGATCGAATTCAAAAAGGGCCTTGGCGTCAAACCTTTCCCATTCCTTATTCCAGTCCAACTGAACGCTGCTTTTCCGGTTGCGCTGAAGTTGATAATAGGGTAGACGGTCCCGCAAAAGCTCCATGCCGGTTTTCTCTTTCATCGTGGAGAACTCCTAAGGAAAATAAGTTTTCGTAAATGGGGTATAGCATCGGAACGGGTGCGGGCGAAAATGCCGTTCCGTGGTGAGGAGGCAATACTGCACCCGAGTATGGGAGTATAACAGCAAATCCGCCATCAGGAAAGAGTTAATTGTCGCTCGCTCTTGTTTGTTGGCATCGCAGGATTCAATCGAGTCTTCCCCTCAATTAGGGCTACAGTAAAAAAGAAGTCGAAGTCAAAGAGAAAACTTTCACTTGACCGCAAAAACCTCCCGGGTGTAAAAATGTGTTAAACCGTTTAACCTGCAAGGGGGCCGCTATGGACAGCACCAAAACCCGCATGGTAGGCGTCAGAGTCAATAAAGAACAACAAATCATGTTATCCAAGCTGCAGCAAAAATCGAAACTCACCAAATCCGAACTCCTCCTCAAAGGGCTCGAAACCCTGGCCGAGTATTCCGATCTCGGTCAGGAACAGGAATCTATGCCTTCGGCGCTCCAGCGGCTGGAAAAGGAAGCCGTGCACCATCTGGCCAGTCTCAAGCGGATCAGGCGAAAAGAAGTGGCCATAAGAGACTTCCTCCGCGAGATCAGACAGGTCGATGAAATTATCGATAAGCACGGCTGCAACCCCAGCATGCTGATCCAAATTCTGCTCGACGTTCAAAAGCAGAATCACTGGCTGTCCAAGCCTGCTCTGGTATGGATATCCGAGCGGCTCAAAGTGCCGATGACCCGGATTATGCAGATCGCATCCTTTTACACCATGTTTAGCCTCGAGCCTCAAGGCCGCCACACCGTGCAGGTATGTACGGGTACCGCGTGTCACGTGAGGGGGGCAAATGAACTGCTGGCCAGGACCGAGTCGGTTTTGAATCTCAAACCGGGCGAAACCGATCAGGCTATGAACTTCACTTTGAAAACGGTCAATTGCCTTGGCTGTTGCGCCCTCGGTCCCGTAATGACCCTTGGCGGCGACTATCACAGCAATCCGTCCGTTTGGGAATTGAAAAAACTGGTTGAAGAGCAGGAATAATTTCAGGAGGGTAGCGATCAATGAAAAAACTCAAATCCGTCGTGGAGCTTAAGCAGTTCCGGGAGGAGTTGCTCGCAGAGCGCAAAGGGATCAAAAAATCCATCGCTGTTTGCGAGGGCACGGGTTGCCATGCCTACAAGTCTTCGGCGGTTGCCGATGCCTTCGAAAAAGAGCTCAAGCAACGCGGTTTGGACGCCGGGATAGCCGTTCGGCGCACCGGATGCCATGGTTTTTGCGAACGGGGGCCGATGGCCAAGATTTTTCCGCAAAAGATCTTCTATTTTCAGGTGAAACCCGAAGATGTGGCCGAGATAGTCGAATCGACTCTGCTAAGTGATAAGCTTGTAGAAAGGCTGCTCTTTTTTGACGAAAAAACCGGGAAAAGATGTGCCTGTCAAGACGAAATTCCCTTCTACAAGCTTCAAGACCAGGTCGTTTTCGGCAACAATTTTTTGATCAGCCCCAAGCATATCGAAGATTATATGGCTGCGGGCGGCTATTCGGCTCTGGCCAGGGCCCTTTCGACCATGACTCCTCTCGATGTGCTCGAAGAAGTTAAAAAATCCGGTTTGCGTGGTAGGGGAGGGGGCGGATTTCCTGCAGGCCTCAAATGGGATACCACCCGCAATGCCCCCGGAGAGCCCAAGTACGTAATTGTCAACGCTGACGAAGGCGACCCCGGTGCCTACATGGACAGGTCGTTGCTGGAGGGCAATCCGCACAGCGTTCTGGAAGGGCTGATGCTGGGCGCCTATGCCGTCGGCTCAAACCAGGGTTTCATTTATGTGCGCCAGGAATACAGCATCGCCATCGAGAACCTGCCTATCGCCATCGAGCAGGCAAAGCAACTCGGACTCCTTGGCGAAAATATCCTGGGGACCGGCTTCAGCTTCGACGTGACGATTCACCAGGGCGCCGGAGCGTTTGTCTCCGGCGAATCGAGCGCTCTTATGAGCGCCATTGAAGGGCGCGTCGGCGAGCCCCGTCCCAAGTACATCCGGACAGCGGTAAGAGGTCTATGGGATAAACCCAGTAACCTCAATAACGTTGAAACCTGGGCCAACGTTCCGCTGATCATCAACAACGGTTCGGACTGGTTCCGTTCGTTGGGCACCCAAGGCAGCAAGGGCACCAAGATTTTTTCCCTCGTGGGCAAGGTCAAATGCACCGGGCTCGTCGAGGTGCCGATGGGAGTGACGCTGCGCCAAATCGTCTATGATATA
The DNA here is from genome assembly GCA_021793275.1 of Deltaproteobacteria bacterium. Classification (GTDB taxonomy): domain Bacteria; phylum Desulfobacterota; class Syntrophobacteria; order Syntrophobacterales; family Syntrophobacteraceae; genus SbD1. The sequence continues at coordinate 7,400 of JAJYTC010000055.1, forward strand.
GGAGGGGGCATACGCAACGACCGGAAGTTCAAGGCCGTCCAGACCGGCGGCCCTTCGGGCGGCTGCATTCCCGAACAATACCTGGACCTGCCGGTCGATTTCGACGAGCTGAGCAAGGTCGGCTCCATGATGGGCTCGGGCGGCCTGATCGTCATGGACGAAGACACCTGCATGGTCGATGTCGCGAAATATTTCACAAATTTTCTCGCCCAAGAATCTTGCGGCAAATGTGTGCCATGCCGGGAAGGACTCCGGCAGATGAAGCGTATTCTCCAAAACATCACCCGGGGCAAAGGCGCCGAAGCCGATTTGAACACCCTCGAGGAACTCGGCGCATTTATGAAAGAGGCCTCCCTGTGCGCCCTGGGGCAGACGGCGGCAAATCCTGTCCTTAGCACCCTCAGGTACTTCCGCAACGAGTATGAGGCGCACGTGCTTCATGGGCAATGTCCTGCCCGGGTGTGCCGTGATTTGATCGTCTTCTATATAGACCCGCTCAAGTGCACCGCCTGTGGAACATGCCGCAAACAGTGCCCGACCGATGCGATCTCGGGAGACAAGAAACTCGTCCATATCATAGACCAGGAAAAATGCATCAAATGCGGGACCTGTTTTCAGGTATGTCCTGCGCGCTTTAGCGCCGTGAGCAGGCTGCCCGGAGGGCCGGCGCCGGCGCCGGTTGCCTATGGGACCACGGTCGTGCAAAAAGCAAAGGGGGAAAGCCGATGAAAACCGTTACCCTTAAAATAAACGGACTGGAAGTCAGCGCCCGGGAAGGCGCGAGCGTTCTCGACGCGGCAAGGGCGGCAGGCTTTGATATTCCGACCTTATGCTCCCATGAGGAATTGGAGCCCGCGGGGGTTTGCCGATTTTGCATGGTCGAAATCACCCGGGGAACCAAAAGCCGCCTGGTGGCTTCGTGCGTTTACCCCGTCGAAAATGGCCTCGAGGTGCAAACCGAGTCCGACAGAGTAAAAAAAATCAGAAGAATGCTCATCGAACTGCTGCTGCCCGTAGCCCCCTCAGGCCCGATCGGCGCTCTTGCGAAGCGCTACGGGGTGGAAAAATCGCGATTCGAATTGGATAATCCCGGACAGGCGCCTGCGAACTGCAGCCTCTGTGGCCTGTGTGTGCGCTATTGCGAGCAGATCGGCGGAGGCGATGCGGTAGGTTTTCTTGGCAGGGGAGTGAGCCGAAAGGTGGCGCTGATGCCCGATAAGGGCGACGAGTGCGTTTTTTGCCGCAAATGTTACAGTATTTGTAATTCGGGCCGGTTTGTGGAAATGGCCGAAGTATTTCCCGATCAGCCCTGATCTTTCCTTCGGCGGGGGTCTGGGACCCAGCGTCCCGCGCCCCCGTCATAAAAGGGCTCACAGACCGCCCTTCGCTCCCCGGCTTCCAGCCGCCGGCGCCTGTCGTAGGAACGGCTTTCGTAGGAGCGGCTTCCAGCGACCGGCTTTTGCAGGGAGCCAGTCCTAAGGCCTGATATGTACAGGAGTTCCTATTGAGGCGACCTCGAAAAGCTCTTTCATATCGCTGCTGTAGAGCTCGATGTCGCCATGCCCCGCGTTGTCCTGCCCACCTTCAGCGCAAATGGAGACTCCTCCGCCCAGTTTCGTATCCCATGGGGGCGCGGTCTTGGTCTCGGCAGCCGAAAGTATTTGTTTGAACTGGAGAGGTGAAATAATGCCGGAGAAAAGCGCGCGTTGCGCATCCCTTTTATTGGGGTAATTGATAAAGAGCGCCTCATCGGACCGTTCTCCCGGAGTTTTTTGGCAAATATAAAAGTTGCCTACCGGGGTGCGGCCGTCTCCTGCGGTTTGCTTGTTTCCTACCGGGTGAATCCCGAGGGTTATCGGATATTGGCGGACCACCACGTTGGACTGCACTAAATAAAGCCGCCTTTTCTCCTTATAGATGTAGATCTGAGGATTGGTAACCTCGGAGAGAAGGGTGAGATAATCGACCCTGACCGGTTCTATTGCCGGCGTAGGCGTTCGATACGCTGAGCCTTTGCGGATGTGTTTTTTCCCCTTCGCTCCGGAGGAGTTGAACGCCGCGTCGGGCCTTTGTACTGAACATCCTGAAATCACGGAAACAATCAGGCAAAGGAAGATAAACCTCACCGCCAAAAAATCCCCGCGCATAGACGCCCCTCCCTGCAATCCATATCGCACCGCTCAGCCGAATCTAAAGATCTTACACAGCCCCGATAATTGGAGCAAGCTTAAAATCACTGTCATGATGTTTTGGCGTAAGGTGTTGAAGGTTCAACTATTTTAGGGCTGATGAAGATCAGCAGTTCGTTTTTCTGGTCGTCGGTCTGTTCTGTTTTGAAAAGCCGACCCAGGATCGGTATGGAGCTCAGTCCCGGCGTCTCCTGGTTGGTGTAGGTAGACTGGTTGTTTATGACGCCGCCGATTACGACGACATTGCCGTCGCCTACAAGCAGTTCGGTTTGGATTCTTCTTGTATTGATACCGGGTTCGCTGTTGGTCCCCACCGGGTAGGTAGATGTCGAAACAGTGTCCTGCCTGGCGTTTATCAGTAGTTTTACCTTCCGGTCCGGAGTGATATGGGGCGTAACCTGGAGTTCGAGCACGGCGTTCTGAAAAACCGTGGAAGATACTGTGGAATTGAGACCGTTGACCTCGAGGTATGGCACCTCCTCGCCCTGAGTGATGACGGCTTTTACGTTGTCCAGGGTCAGCACGCGCGGCGCCGCCACTATTCTTGCCATGTTAAGAGACTGGAGCGCCTGTATTTCGAGATCCACATTGAGCAAGGTTTTACCCACCAGTTGGCTGATTATCGCGCCGAATTGGGCCTCGCCGGGAATCGGAGGATTGATGAAAAAGTTCTGGCTTACCGGTTGCGGATTGGCCTCATGCTGTGCAGAGAACGTGAAGTTTGCTCCCAGTTGTCTGTTGGCTTCGCTGGTGAGCGTTACGATTCGCGCTTGTATAAGGACCTGAGGAGTAGGGCGGTCGAGCCTTTGGAGCAGGTTCCTGGCATTGGCGATCCTTGCCGGATAATCCGTATAAATGATAAGGCTGGTTCTCTTGTCAACGGAGACTTTCCCCTGCGGGCTCTTGTCCGCGGCTATCTTAGCGGCCAGGGAGGTCGGGTTGCCGAAATTTACCGGTAGATACACCGTTGTAAGCTCCCCCTGGTCCTTGCTCGTTTCAGCAAGGTTTTGCCTCGCCCTTATCGCCGCTATATCCTGGAGATACTGCTGGCGCAGCTTCGATTGCTTTGCTATGAGAATCACATTGCCTTCGTGTTCCATGCCCAGATCGTTCATCGAAAGCACCATATCGAGCACCTGGTCCCATGGGACGTTTTTTACTTTCAGAGTCACTTTACCGGTCACGTCAGGGTCTAAGACGATATTTGTCGAGGTGAGCTGGGAAATCAGCCGCAATACATTCCTGATGTCAGCGTCCATCAGGTCCAGGCTGATCTTTTTGCCTGTATATTTTTTTTGCTCATTCGGAGCTGCCATTCCCCCGGCCATATTTTCCGGGTAAGCCTGCAGCGCGCTGCTCGTCGCCGAGGCTGGTGCAAAAGCTCCCTGGGAGCGTGCCGCCCACGGGTGCAGGAAGCAGCCGAGGAAAAGCGCCAGTCCCAGAATGAAAGGAAAAGAGCCGGTCCAATTATTTACCTGCCTTCGCATGCGTTCTCCCTGATGAACTATCTCAGCCCCATAATTGCAGGTTAAAAAGTTACGAATCGGAATACCTGAGGCACGAGCCCGAACCATTTACCTTCTCCTTCCCGAGGCTGTCTTCTTCATGGGTTTATTCAAAAACCGATAAGTGACAATCTCACAGGTGACCTGGAGCAAAGGAGTCTGATCTTTGCTTTTTCGAACTAACTTGAGAGACTCGACTTTTAAGATTCTGTCGAGCTTGGAGACGCTGTCCAGAAAAACCCCCAGATCGTCAAAGGTGCCGACAAGATCGAGTTGGACGGGAATGGTGGCGTAGAACTGATGAAGCACTTCGGGTTCGGGTTGAAACAGGATATTCTCAAGACCTACGTAAGCGCCAAGTCTCGAAACGCTGTCCAAAAGGGCGGGGATCTCTTTTTGATCGGGAAGGAGCCTCAGGAGTGTCTTAAGCTCCTTGCGGGATCGAGCGATCTCTATGTTAAGGGCTTTGACCCTTACGGCGCATGCCTTGAGATTGGCCAGCACTCTTTGCTGGGAAGAGATTTGGCCGTCTAGCTCCGAAACAGTGTTCAACTGGCTCTGGAATTGTAAAAGATAGAAGGCTGCGCCCATGAAAAAGAGTGTGCCCGCGAAAAGCAGCACCTTCTGAGCGACTGTCAGATCGGAAATTTTTTCCTGGAATTGAGCAAAAATATTTTTCATAACGCTACATCTTCAATTCTTTTTTAATTTCCGAATATGTGCGAAAACGACAGGCCAACTGAAACTTTCTCAGTCTCATATCCCTTATCTCGAACTGCTTGGAAACGATCAGATTGGTGCTTCCGGTTTCTATGTATGGAGACGACTGGAGATTGCGCATGAATTGAACGATGGCTTCATTGTTCTCAGCCACACCATCGAGGGTAACGGCGTTGCCGGTCTGGGTCAAACTGTCGAACCATATTTTCCCCTGCGGCGCCTTTATTGACAGAAGGGCTAGCATTCGGACCACCGCGTCGCGATTCCCATTGAGCCGTTGTATGATTTTACGTTTCTCATCTATGAGATTCTTGCGTTGAGTAAGACGCTGGAGTTCCACCTGGAACACCCGATATTTGTTCACCTGAGTTTGGATAGCGTACAACTTTTCCTGGCGGCTGCTGATAGCCCGACTGTATGTAATCTCCAGATACCCGATTATGGCCATGGCCAGAACAATGGTGAGCAAGTATATGGAGGCGATTTTCCTCGCGCCTTCCTGGCGCTTCTGGACTCTGACGGGAAGCAGGTTTATCTGAATCATTTTTCTCTGTTCTTTCTCAAAGCAAGTCCAAATGAGATGGTCATTTGCGGGCCTATGTAATCTACATAAGCCGGATCGAACAGTTTTGTGTCGTGCTGGATACGGGAGACAGGATTGAACACCTCGACTGGAATATCGAGCTGTTCCCGGAGCACTTTGTCCAGGCCCGGAATCTGACAGGAGCCTCCGCTCAGGTAAATAGAGTCGATTCTATCATCGGGAAAATTATGATAATAGAAGTCGAGCGCCCGCTGGTATTGCGTCACCCATCCGCTCACCGTGGATACGAAAATGTCTTCAAGCTCCTTGATCGGATACTTGTGCTCCGACTCGCCCAGCTTTACCATTTCAGCTTCTTCGAAGCTGATATTGAAAAAATCCTTTATGGCCTCAGTGAGTTGGTTTCCCCCTACGGAGATGCTTCTTGTAAAAATGGGCATGCCTTTATGGGCAATGTTCATTAGGGACTTGCTGGCGCCAAGATCGAACAGGGCTACTGTTTTATCACCAAATCCGCAAGTCGCCTCAAAGGAGTTGCTGAGAGCGAAAAAGTCGACATCCACGACAAGCGGGTCGAACCCGGCGAGTTTTAGCAGATTATTGAAATCGGCAACCGATTCCTTTTTGGCCGCTACCAGCAGGACATCCATGAAATTAGGGCGGTTTTTGGAAACATCGATCACCTGGTAGTCAACGTCCACTTCATCGATGTTGTAAGGGATATACTGGCCCAGTTCGGATTGCATCCTTGCGGCCAGTTCATCCTCGGTCATGGTGGGAAGTTCTATTTTTTTGATCATTACATCGTAGCCGGATATGGAAACGGCAAGCGATTTGCGCTTGACTTTAAGATGGCTTGCAAGCATGCGGATCGTCTCGGCGACGACCTCCGGTTTGGCCAGCCTGCCTTCGACAAAGGATTCATGCGGCAAGTGGGCAACCCCCATGTTCATGAGCCTCAGGGCGTCATTGCTGCTGCTCACCTGCAAGAGCTTGACGCTGTGCGAGCCTATGTCGAGGCCGACGAGGTTTTCCGATTTCGAGAATAAGGGAATCATATCAAACCATTTCCCCGGCTGTGTCCGTCCGTCCGGCCCGCTTCGGCATGTTGTCCTTGAAAAGGACCCAGAATAGGACCATAATGAAATGTTGGGTCATTAATTACGTTAAAGGAGTTCGAGTTGAAAGAAGCAGCCAAAACACAGGGCGAGGAACCAAAACATAAGTCAAAAGTGCGTGAGTATGCCGAAGTTTTCGTCATTGCCGTATTCCTCGCCCTCTTCATTCGCGTTTTCGTCGTTCAGGCCTTTAAAATCCCTTCAGGCTCCATGGAGCCAACCCTGCGTGTCGGGGACCATATTCTTGTAAACAAATTCGTCTACGGTATCCGTAATCCTTTTGACAACAAGGTGATTATCCCCGTCAGTTCCCCGAAACGCTTCGACGTAATCGTGTTCCGATATCCGAGAAACCCTTCGGTTGACTACATTAAAAGAGTAATAGGGTTGCCTTTCGATAAAGTTCAAATCATCAACAGGAAAATCTATATCAATAACAAGCTTCTAAAAAACCGCTACGGCTACTACAGCGATCCGAACATTTCGCCGGGTCGAAGGGACAATTTCGGTCCGGTCGTCGTTCCGGCCAACGATTATTTCGTGATGGGCGACAACCGGGACGACAGCTACGACAGCCGTTTCTGGGGCTTCGTTCCCAACAAGAACCTGGTGGGAGAAGCTTTTCTCATCTACTGGTCGTGGAGGAGCAATGGCTCGCTCACTCTTAATTCCTCCACAAGTTATGTCCGTTGGAACAGGTTCGGCAAACTGCTCCTTCCCGGCTAGCCGCCCGGATTTTTCCTATTCGGGGTAAAGCAGGAGCGGTTTGCGCATTTGCCGGTATTTTTCAAGATCGTGCTCCCAGCCGGACTCCGTATCGCCGATGCTTTGCCCCTGTTCGACCCTTTGCCTTATGGTCCGGCTCCCTATCAAAATGTCTATGGGCAGCTTTTCCATTTCGTATTCATAAGGAGGGTCAAGCCATCTGAAGCTCTCCGGATGCGTCATGCAAAGGGCGCGAAGAATAGAGAGCCCCAACCTGTAAGGTTTTAATCCGTCCCTGTCCGTTATGTGGATTTGGAATCCAAAGCACGCTCGCCCCTTGAACTTATCGAAAGCCGGTTCAAATGTTACGGGCCGAAAAGTTACGCCTTCCAAATCGGGCTTGAGTTCCGCAAGAAGCCTCTCCCTGTCCAGAAAGGGCGCTCCGAAGAGCTGGAAGGGCATTGTCGTCCCCCTGCCTTCGCTGATATTGGTCCCCTCGAAGAGCACCATGCCGGGGTAGAGAAGGGCCGTTTCCCATGTCGGCATGTTGGGTGAGGGATAAACCCAGTGAAGGCCCAGTTCGTCGAAACTCCGGCCTCTTTTCCACCCGCTCATCGGAACCACCTCCAGATCGCAGTCGACGTTTGCCGCTGCGCACACGAAGCGCCCGAATTCCCCCGCTGTCAATCCGTGCCTCATCGGAACCGGGTATCTTCCCACAAAGGAGCGGTAGGCCGGTTCGACTACATTTCCTTCAATTTCCGTACCATTTATCGGGTTTGGTCTGTCCAGGATCGCTACTTTTTTGCCCGCTCGCGCAGAAGCTTCGATACACAGCCCTATTGTAGTGGTGTAGGTGTAAACGCGAGTCCCTACGTCCTGCAAATCGATCAACAGCACGTCGATGGGTTCCAGCGCTGCTGCGGCAGGCTCACGGCTTTCGGAATAAAGGCTAACAACCGGCAGGCCGGTTTCAGAGTCGCGGAAGTCGGCCGACTCGATCATATTGGCTTGTTTTTCCGAATAGAATCCATGCTGGGGCGAGAAAATGCATTTGAGGTTTCCCCCCGCCTCTAAAATCAATTTTTTGACACTTTCCAGGGATTTATTGACAGAAGCCTGGTTGGCCAAAAGCCCCAGGCGCGCTGAGCGAAACCACCCCGGGGGCGACTCCAGCAAAGCGTCGCATCCCAGGCGAAAATCCCCCGTTTTTTCTGTGTTGATTCGGCAGTTCATATTATCTCGATTCTCTGTTTTTTTGGTATTTTTGCGCGTATCGATCGGATCAGCTCCACAAAATCGATACCTCTATAACGGATTGGCAACTGCGAGGCTATCAAATTACAAATCTGTTATCAAGTTTCCCTCCACGGTTTCCGGATGGAAACCGTCAACATGAAATATCTTGACCCGAGGCCCTTTATTTTCGAAAATCCATAAGAAAGTGGCAGATGATCGAATTGGAGTCTCTCGCCCTATCAGAAAGGATTTTTGGGTAGATGTCCCTTCCGTTTTCACTTATTGAGGCCATAGTTGGGGGCGAAAATCTGTTGCGATCGCCCGAAGAGCTGCACTGCTACAGCTTCGATGCGAGCAAAATGCGTTCGGTTCCCGAGGGGGTCGCATTCCCGGCTGATGCGGCCGAGATTTCGGCCCTCGTAAAACTTGCCAATGAGCATCGCTTTGCGGTCTACCCGAGGGGATCGGGGTCGGGAATGGTTGGCGCATGCCTTCCTAGAGGCGGACTGGTAATCGTTACAAACCGGCTCAACAGGATACTGGAGATCGACGGCGATAACATGACGGCGATAGTCGAACCGGGAGTAATCACCGGAGAGTTTCAGAAAGCGGTTTCAAAATACGGTCTTTTTTATCCTCCCGACCCTGCAAGTCTGGCTTTTTCAACTATCGGGGGAAATGTGGCAATGTGTTCGGGCGGGCCAAGGGCCGTGAAATACGGCGTAACCCGGGACTATCTGCTGGGGCTCGAAATGGTGCTGCCAACGGGCGAGGTCATTAGAACGGGCACGCGCACCATGAAAGGAGTGGTCGGCTATGACATGACCCGTCTGATGGCCGGCTCTGAAGGCACGCTCGGGATTTTCACCAAGATAGTGGTTCGGTTGATTCCCGCGCCTCAGTCCGTGCGCACTCTGACCGCCGTGTTTTCCAGCCTTGACTGCGCCGTAAATGCTATATGCGAGATACTCAAGGCGCGAATCATCCCGTCCACTATCGAGCTGATGGACCAGGCGACGATCTGCGCGATCGAAAACCACCTTCAAATAGGGCTTCCGGTCCAAGCCGAGGCGATGGTGCTGCTAGAAGTCGACGGACCGGACATCGTGCTGGACGGCGAGGTTTGCGAGATTGAAAGAATCTGCCGGCAGGCGGGAGCCACCCTTACCGAAACGGCGCGCTCACAAGAGGAAAGAGAGCGGCTCTGGCGGGCGCGCAGGTCGATTTCGCCTGCTCTGGGGCGGATAAGGCCGGGAAAAATAAACGAGGATGTAACGGTCCCCCGCACCAGGATCCCCGAGCTCATCAGGTCCATCCGGTCGCTTGCCCGAAAGTACGACCTCACCATAGTCTGTTTCGGCCATGCCGGAGACGGCAATATTCACACAAATATCATGCTCGACAGAAAGGACGAAAACGAGCGTCGAAGGGCCGGGAAAGCGGTCGAGGAGCTGTTCGCAATGGTCCTTGGGCTCGGAGGCACCATTTCCGGCGAGCATGGAGTCGGGATAGCCAAATCGCCGTTTATCGAGCAGGAGGTGGGCGCGGGGGGCCTCGAAGCCATGCGAAGAATAAAAAAGGCGCTCGATCCGCTCAATATCATGAACCCGGAGAAAATGTTCACCCCGGACCGTACCTTTATTGAGGGGGATTTCGTCTAGGAGATCGGAACCCATCTTCTTGACGCATCGTGAACACAACCTGGCGTCAGTCCCCGACAGCTCCCGGCCAGGCGGTCATCGGATCGACGGAGCGCACCACGTGCATTCCGGCATCGGCGAAACGGCGGAAGGCCCGGTCGGCGGCGTCGGTATAGTCTACGACTCCCGGAATGACCACCGGCGAGGTGCAATCTTCGAGTAGATAAACCTTGCCGGCAAGCGCACGATCTTGTATGCCGATACCTTCCAGCAGATCGGCTATCGTCCACGCCACGCAATGGCTCTTTGCCTGTCCGGCGACAATCACTCCATCGAAACCGAGAAGCTCTTCGACGAGCAAGGCGTCCTTTTCCGCCACCACCTCGCCCTGCGGTCCATGAGTCACTTCAGGCCCCAGAACCGAGTAGTGCTCGGTCAAGGGTTTGCCGCCCTTGATCCTGAAGTGCGGCTGCGTATATCGGGCCATGGAATGGAAAAACAGCGCCTCTTCGACAGCCGATACCAGGGCATGTCCGATACCTCCCAGCATCGCGTGGTAGGGCCAGATTGTGAGGTCGTATTTGCCGCTGCGCCTGAGCGCCGTGCTGTAGTGCAGCAGGTAGCGATCTGCATGAACGGGGTCTATACCGAGATGTCTCAGCACTTCAGGGTTCGGCTTCCACCGGCCCTGCTCGATATCTTCGACGCTTATGAGCGAAAACGGTTCGGGATGATCTCCTCTTTCATTAACGAGAAAGATCGAATGGAAGATTTGCATTGCCTGGTGGGTGTCCATGGTCGGGATGATCTGGGTGATGCGCTGGAGATTGCGGTAGATGAATTCACAAAGCCTTATATTATCATGGATCGCGCCCGCCCCCGAACGGCCGGCCACATAGAGTTCGAAACCCGGGATGCAGAAAGTGTTCTGGACGTCGACCAGCAGCAGCGCGATGCGTCTGCGGTCCGAAGATGCCGGGGCCATGGAGTGCGTACGTGCCCACTGGGCCGCCTCGGCAGCTCTTTGCTGATAGGGTACGCGCCAGACCTCGCCCACTCTTTCCGGCGCGAAGTGATCGGGCAAGGGGAGTTCGCCGGAGTTGCGATTCGTTCGTTCCATCACTAACTCTCCCCCAATTCTCTTCTCCTTACTTCACGGACGGTCCTGCTCTGAGCCGCCTCGAGCATCGGGCTAAGCCGCACCGGATATGTTTCCGGATTTTTTATCGATTTATACGGGTCGCCAAGGGTTGAGAATTCGGCCCGGAAACGTTCCCGGATGTGCTGCAAAGACTCCGGCTGAGACAGCCTTTCACCGCCCAGCATCATGCATTTGAGAAGAGGTGTCCCCCCGTGCGATTCAGCCCGCAGCCCGATGGTATCTCCAATCATTTTGCCCTCCCTGGTTTCTCTAAACACCTGTTTTCGATTCACCAGGGTCTTTTTTGCCCTGCTCAGTTTCAATACGGGACGGCCGTCATATTCGACCAGTTTATACGCAATATCATTGTAAGGCGCATCGGCCGAAACTCCCATCTTTGTGCCCACTCCGAAGGCATCTATCTTCGCGCCTTTTGAAAGGACCTCTTCGATTTCAAACTCATCGAACCCACCACTAGCGAATATAATCACTTCTTTGAGGCCGGCCTCGTCGAGGATTCGCCTTACCTCTTTGCTCAATTTGACGAAATCGCCGCTGTCGAGCCTCACGCCTCTTAACATGTGCCCGCCTTCGAGCATTTCCCTTCCTACCTCGGCAGCCTTTTTTGCCCCCGAAATAGTATCGTAGGTGTCGATGAGCAACACCGTTCTATCGGGGAAAGTCCTGGCAAAAGCCCGAAAAGCCTCGATCTCTTCCTCGAAACTTAAAACAAAGGAGTGGGCCATCGTACCGGATATGGGGATTCCGTATTGCTTTCCGGCCAGAACGTTGCTCGTCGCTCCAAAGCCTGCTATAAAACTTGCCCTGGCGACTTTCATGCCGGCATCCGTCCCCTGGGTGCGCCTCAGGGAAAAATCGACGAGGTTTTTGCCCCCGGCGGCATGGATGCATCTGGCGGCCTTGGAGGCAATAGACACTTGAAGGTTGACCGCATTGATTACGAAGCTCTCGATCAACTGGGCTTCGATGATGGGAGCGGTAATTTCCAGGATGGGTTCGTCTTTGAAAAAAAGACGGCCTTCCGGAATGGCAAAAAGTTCTCCCGTGAAGCGCAGTCTTTCGAGATAGTTCAAAAAATCGGTCGAAAAAAGCCCGGTTGACTGAAGGAAATCGAGTTCTTCGGGCGTGAATTGAAAGCTCTCGAGAAAATCGAGCACTTCTTCGAGTCCCGCGCTGACGTAATAGCCCCTGTGCGGTCCATACTTTCTGATGTAGAGACTGAAGGTGGCCGGGTCGAACATCCTGTTTTCGAAATAGCATGCGGCCATGGTAAATTCATAGAGGTCTGCAAAAAGCGCATCTTGGATTGAGTTCATCTGTGTCTCCAGTATTTAATAAAAACCGCGGCTGCAGTGTGCCGGCCGGCCAGATCCAGACTTACATTATTTACCTCCCGGAATAAAGATTAAACAGCTCGTTTATCAAGGAGGCTGTTACAATGCTTGGAGCGGTCGCAGGTGACATAATCGGGTCGGTATACGAACAACATCCGATCAAGACGATGGAGTTTCCCTTGTTTCAGGGTGGTTCGCGTTTTACCGACGATACGGTGCTGACGGTTGCCACGGCTTCCTCGATCATGGAAAAGAGGGGCTACGCGGAATCCTTCAGGGCATTCGGGCGCCTGTACCCCCGGGCGGGTTACGGGGGCAGCTTTTCCAAATGGCTTTTCGACCCCCACGGTAAGCCTTACAACAGTTGGGGCAACGGGGCGGCCATGCGGGTGAGTCCGGTGGGGTTCGCATTCGAAACCGTCGAAGAAGTGCTGAGGCAAGCCGCAAAAACCGCGGAAGTTACGCATAACCATCCCGAAGGAATCAAAGGGGCGCAGGCCGGCGCGCTGGCGGTATTTCTGGCCCGAACGGGAGCGGCAAGGCAGACGATCCGGGAAGAGATTTCCTTGCGGTTCGGCTATGACCTCAGTCGCACCACCGAGCAGATAAGAGCGGCCTACAGGTTTGACGTTTCCTGCCAGGGCACGGTCCCAGAGGCGATCATCGCTTTTCTCGAATCGACCGATTACGAAGATGCAGTGCGAAGGGCCGTATCGCTTGGAGGCGACAGCGACACCCTGGCCTGCATAACCGGTGGAATCGCTCATGCCTTTTACGGGGATGTCCCGGAGCAAATCGCTCGCGAAGCGAGACGAAGGCTGCCGGAGCACTTCCTTGACATCATCGACAGGTTCAATGCGGCCTATGTCTAACTACCATCCATCCGGAAACCCCGGTCTAAGGCAATGGTGGTCACGGGCTTACGTAGGGTGGACACAGCCTTATCGTGCCCACCGCGCAGTTTCCGGAGGGACACTGCTAGATTTTCGATGTCGAATGGGGAGAGTTTGCTTGGAAAAAAATAAACCGGAAGTAATTTTATGGGACTTGAGCGATCTTTACTCGAATCCAGCCGACCCGCAAATCGCAGCCGATTCGGAGTGGCTTAAAAGGCGGATTTCGGATTTTTCTTCGTACAGGGGAAAGGTCGCCGAACTGGGGCCGGAGCAATTGCTCGAGGCAGTCCGGATGCTCGAAGAAATATACGAACGCGCTGAGAAGCTCCTGGCATACGCATACCTGGAGTTTTCAACGCGTACGCTCGATGCCGGTGCAAGCGCCTTTTTTCAGTCCATGAAAGAGTTTTCCAGTCAAATCAGGCGCGACACGCTTTTTTTTCGGCTGGAATGGACAAAGATCGAAGACGGCCCGGCAGAGGCGCTGACGAAGTCTGCTGCGCTCTCCAAATATGCGCATTACCTCGCTTCGCTGCGCCGCTACAGGCCGCACCTTTTGAGTGAACCCGAGGAGAGAATCCTGGCTGAAAAGTCGCCTGCCGGATCATCCGCATGGGAGGCGCTCTTCGACAAGATGCTCGGCCGTTTGAGGTTCGGAGAAAAAGAAAAGTCGCAGTCCGAGGTGCTCGCCGGACTTTACAGCGCCGATCGCGAGGAGCGAAAAGGCGCGGCAGCCGAGTTGAGCGACGGGCTCCAGACGCTCCTCCTGCCGTTGACACATATTTTCAATACCGTCCTGCTCGATAAGTCGATAGACGACCGGCTGCGCGAATACCCTCACTGGCTGAGTTCCCGAAACCTGGATAACGAGATCGGCGACGCAACGGTAAGCGCCCTGGTGAGCGCGGTTTGCTCGAGGTACGATCTTGTCGAGCGCTATTATTTTCTAAAGAAAAAGCTCCTCGGATACGACGAGCTTTTCGACTACGACCGTTATGCCCCTGTTTGCACGCAGACCGGGGAGGGTATTTCCTGGGAGGATGCAAGGGAGATCGTACTCACCTCGTTTGAGGATTTTTCTTTCGAGGCGGCGAAGATAGCCCGGCTTTTCTTCGAAAAGCAGTGGATACACGCTTCGCTTCTGCCCGGAAAACGAAGCGGGGCTTACTCGCATCCCCTCATTCCTTCCGCTCATCCATATGTCTTTCTCAATTTTACAGGCAGCCGGCGCGACGTGATGACACTTGCCCACGAACTGGGTCACGCCGTCCACCAGTACCTGGCGCGAAAGCAGGGACTGTTTAACTGCAATACTCCCCTTACCACGGCTGAAAGCGCCTCGGTCTTCGCGGAAACGCTGGTCTTTCGAAGCCTGCTCAAACGCACGGATTCAAAAGAGGAGCGACTCGGGCTTATCTGCTCCAGGATAGAGGATACCTTCGCGACAGTTTTCCGGCAGGTGGCCATGCACCGATTCGAAGAGCGCGTGCACAATGCAAGGCGAACGCGCGGAGAGCTCGATCAGGAATTCATCGGCTCGGCGTGGATGCAAACTCAGGCCGCAATGTTCGGCAACTCCGTTCGTCTCCTCGATCATTACAAGACCTGGTGGTCCTACATCCCTCACTTCGTTCACTCTCCGGGCTATGTTTACGCATATGCCTTCGGCCAATTGATGACGGCGGCCCTCTACGAGCAGTACCTGCGCGAAGGGCCGGATTTCGTTCCAGCGTACCTGGAATTTTTGGAATCGGGCGGCAAAGCCGAGCCATGTGAGTTGCTGAGGCCGCTCGGAGTGGATCCGACCGACGGCGGTTTCTGGGAGCGCGGCTTAAAAATCGTAGAGGGTCTCATCGACGAGGCCGAAGAGGAAGCATCACTATGATGAAGTCAAAGGCAAAACTCAGGAAAACAAGGATAGTCTGCACACTGGGACCTGCGAGCAGCTCTCCGGAGATGATAGAAAGGCTGATAGCCGAGGGTATGGACGTGGCGCGTCTTAACTTCTCACATGGGGATCGCGAGCAGCATAGGCAGACCATCCGCGCCATCAGGTCCCTTTCAAAAAAGACAGGAAAGGAAATAGGAATTCTCCAGGACCTTGGAGGGCCAAAAATCAGGCTCGGTCAACTCAGCGAGGATAAAATAATCCTCAAGCACGGAGACAGGGTGAGACTCGTGGCCGGAGAATATGCCGAGGGGGGCGCCATCCCCGTAAATTACCCTGGCCTGCTCGACGATATAGAAGAGGGCAACCCGATCCTTCTGGCCGACGGGACAGTCCAGTTCACCGTGGTTGAGAAAAAAAGCAAAGAAGCCGTCTGTGAAGTCGAAGCGGGAGGAACCATCTATTCCCGAAAGGGCGTGAATCTCCCCTGGAGCCGCCTCAGTGTGCGGGCATTCACCGACAAGGACCGAGAGGACCTCAAGGTGGGGCTGGAGGAAAAGGTCGACTTCGTCGCGCTCTCTTTCATCCGCAGCCTCGAAGACATCGAGGAACCGCGCCGAATTCTATCCGGCGCCTCATCCCGCCCGATGCTAATCGCCAAGATAGAAAAACGGGAGGCGGTGGAAAATTTCGAACAGATCCTGTCTTCGGTGGACGCAGTCATGGTGGCCAGGGGAGACCTCGGGGTCGAGATGCCCCTGGAAGAGGCGCCCATCATCCAGAAAAAGATAATCAGGATAACAAGGCAGGCGGGAAAGCCGGTTATCACCGCGACTCAGATGCTCGGCTCGATGCTGGAAAGACCCCGACCGACAAGGGCCGAGGCAACCGACGTGGCAAACGCCATCCTCGACGGCACCGACGCCCTTATGCTTTCCGAAGAGACGGCGATGGGCAACTACCCCGTGGAGGCGGTTGCGACCCTGGACCGGATAGCCCGGGCCACCGAGCCCTACATGGAGGAGCGGATCTACCTGGAGGAGGAAATTTCCGCTATGCTCCACACGATTCCCGCAGGGATCAGCCGCGGCGCATGCCTGCTGGCGCTCGACTTGAAGGCGGCGGCCATCGTAGCCACCACTTCTTCGGGTAACACCGCCCGGCTGGTTTCGCGGTTTCGGCCCTCGGCGCCCATAGTGGCGCTTACCGACCACATCGAGACCCAACGCCAGTTATCTCTTTCCTGGGGCGTAATTCCTCACCTCGTGGCCGCTTTTATCGATACGGACCAGATGTTTTCAACCGCGCGCTCCCTGGCGAGGGAAAAAGGGGTGGTCGAGGCCGGAGACTCGATGGTGATCACGGCGGGAGTCCCCGTAGGGATGTCCGGAACCACCAATTTGCTCAAAGTTATGGAAATATATTAGTGAGTTGTGAGCGGTGAGCCGCAAACGATGGTTGAGATCGATAGCCCCCGCCAAGTCGGAGACAACCCTGGTCATGGCCGAGGCAGACAGCCCCTCACGTCACATCGGGATACCCGGAGGCCGCGAAAAGACAAGCGTTTTCGCGGCTTAGCGTATTTCGTAACCAAGTTATTCGCACAGGCTTCATATGGCGAAGCTACTGCCCTCTTCCTGCCTGATTTTGTGATAGACTTCGCACTTGGAACAATTCGCCAGCTTCGTCGCAAAGGTTCCCTGGACCGTTCCTCCGCATAAAGTCCCTGCAATTTTCCAGCAATATCTTCCTCCACACTTTCCGCCGTTTCGCCCATTATATCGGGTGTCCTGGGCGGCTGGACAAACGCCAAGTTCTTTGGTCTTTGAACCACCCGCCTCTCGTCCACAGTTTTTTAATTCCCAGCAATTCATTTTCATGTTGTGCTACCTTGTGAGATTGTTGATAAGGTCACTTTCCTGGCGTCATTTACTGCACGTGGCCCTTTTCTGAGCGAAGCGGCGCCCCTTCCAGTATCCCAACGCCTTTCAGCATTTCAAATGTTTCTGGAATTCAAAATTCATACCAAGTGGTATTCAAGGAGGATGTTACGGCAGGGCATACAGCGCGCGATCCCGCCGCTGGCGGGATCGCGCTCAACATCGCCTACGCTAAGGGCAGGGCTTATCCACGCCCGATCTTGATCGAAGCCTGGTATCGGAACAAAAAGTTCAAAACTTTGACTTTAAATCCCTTCAGGCCTTTTGGCAGGTAAAGCGAAAGCCTCCGAGCTCAGAGCCACCGCGAGGCCAAAGATTTCATCATCTCGACCCATTCGTCGAAAGTATCGGGTTTGGTGATAAACGATTCCGCACCGGCCTGCAT
>JAJYTC010000056.1 GCA_021793275.1 Deltaproteobacteria bacterium
TGAAGGGCTACGACTATTGGGCGCTCGGTCACATTCACAAACGGCAGGCGCTTTGTGAAGATCCTCCGATACTTTTTTCCGGAAATCTCCAGGGCCGAAACATCAGGGAAACCGGCCCGAAGGGCTGCATGCTGGTAAGGGTCGAAAACGGGCGGCCCGTTTATGAATTTTGCCCCCTGGACGTCTTTCGCTGGGAGCAGTGTGAAGTTGACGTTACCGGCGAAGGAACGGAGACGGGGGTCTTTGAAAAGATTATGAACCGCGTATCGGCCCTTGCTTCCGGATCGGAGCTTCCGATGGCGGTCCGGGTAAACATCGTAGGAGCATGCCCCGTTCACGACCGGATCGGCTCGGACCCGGAACGGCTGGCCGGCGTTATCCGGGCGGAGACAATTTCTCTTCTCCGCGACAGAGTATGGATCGAAAAAGTGAAGCTCCATACTTCGCCCGTATCCGACGAAGATAGTGACGGCGCCGGCGGGCCGGTTGAGGTGCTTTTGAACCTGATCGACGAAATCGGGGCCGATCCAGACCAACTGGCCGAGATGGGCGCATGCCTTACCGACTTGTGGGATAGGCTGCCGCATGAAATAAGGACCGGTGAGGCGGCGGTGTCTCCAAACGATCCTGCAGCGCTCGTGCGTCTGCTTAATGAAGTTCGGCCGATGCTCGTTCAACGACTCGGAATATCGAAATGAGGGCGGCGAGAATATGAAAATACTGCGGCTCGATCTCATTGCGTGCGGACCGTTCACGGACTTGAGCCTTGATCTCGGCAGAGGAAACGAAGGGTTGCACCTGATTTACGGCCCCAATGAAGCAGGCAAAAGTTCCGCGCTGCGTGCCATAGGATATTTTCTGTTCGGAATTCCGGACAGGTGCGAGGACGACTTCAAACACCCCTATCAGAAACTCAGGATTGGAGGCGCGCTTAAGACCGGCAACGGCAGGATAATCGAGGCCGTCAGGCGCAAAGGCCGCGCCAATACTCTGAGGGGACCCGACGATTCCCTGCTCGATGAAGCTCTATGGCATGAAGCCTGCGGCAGAATATCGGCCGGGGACTTTTCGAGACGCTTCGGGATCGATCATAACGCGCTCATCGAGGGAGGGAGCGAAATCGTAAAGGGCGAGGGTGAACTGGCAGACGTTCTTTTCGCCGCCGGGGCCGGTCTGGCGTCTTTTCGCAAGATAGAAGAACAGGTGGGATATGAGGCAGGCGAACTCTTCAAGCCCGGGGGCTCGAGGCCGAAGATAAACGAACTTCTGTCGACTCTCAGGGAAGAACAGAGAAAGCTCCGTGAGCTTCAGCTTCCAAACGAGAAATATGATGCCCATTTCAAAGCCCACCAGGACGCCCTTGCCGGCAGGACGGCGGTCGAAGCCGAACTCGAAAGAGCCGAGCAGGAAAGAAACCGCCTCAAGCGCATGAGAGGCGCCCTTCCTCTCATAGGCAGGCGTAAATCCCTATTGAGGGAACTCTGCGATTATGCATCGGCGCCAATGCTGCCCGAGGACTTCTCCGAGAAGAGGCAGAAAGCTGTCCAGGCCCTCAGACTCGAAGAACAGAACGAACGGCAGGCAAATGAGAGAATCGAAAAGCTCCGTTCGGAGTTGACCGGGCTGAAATCATCATCTGCGGTTCTCGATTTTACAAAGGAGATAAGCGAACTCTATCTCAAGCTCGGAAGCCACAGAAAAGCGCTGGCCGACCGGCCGAAACTCATCGTGCAAAGGAAAGCGATCGAGGACCAGGCCAGGGAACTTCTGGCGGAGCTGCGCAAGGACTTCCCGTTTGAAAGAATCGAAGAACTGCGGCTTCGTGCGGACGAAGAGATCATAATAAGAAACCTGGGATCGAAGCGTGAAAAGTACACGGCAAATCTGGAAAACGCGCTTGAAATGACACGAAAACTGACGGTCGAAATCGCCGAGATAAACGAAAGGCTTGCCGCCATCCCTGTCCCGCGCGACACTACCCGGCTTCGAACAACGATCGAGGAGGCAAAAAGTTGCGGCAGGATCGAAGAGGAACTCTCGCAGATCGAAGCGAATCTTTTGCATGCCGAGGAGCAGGCGAACATCGACCTTGGGGGGCTTGAGCTGTGGCCAGGCAGCCTCGACGAACTGGAGCGCGTCCCGATACCGGATACGGAGACCATAGACGATTTCGAGGCCAGAATCCGGGAAACCGGGAATCAAATCGCCAATCACGCCATGGAGATGGAAAAGCTTTCCCGGGAGATCAGGAAAATCGAAAGCAAGGTCTCTGAGCTAAGGGCCGCAGAGGTGGTGTCGCTCGAAGATCTCGACAATGCGCGGTCTTTGCGCGCAACCGGCTGGAAATTGATTCGTACGGCGATCGAAGGGGGAAAAGTTTCCGAGGAGGCGCGGGAAGCCTTTATTGCCGCAGTCCCGGGATCAGAAACGCTCCCCGATGCTTTCGAAAAAAGTGTTTTCATTGCGGATGAACTCTCCGACCGGTTGCGGCGCGAGGCCGACGGGGTCGCCGAGTACAACAACCTCGTTTCGACGGCAAATGGGCTTGAATTGGACAGAAGCGAGGTCACGCGCAAAAAGGAACAGATCGAGCAAACCCTCGAACAAATCCAGCGGGACTGGACCACCCTGTGGCTTCCTTGCGGGTTTGCGCCCGGCCCTCCGGGCCAGATGCGCAGGTGGGCGGCGAAACGATCCGAGCTGGTGCGCAGGCGCATGGAGATAAGAAAGCTCTTTAGCGAAGCCCAATATCGCTCCAACAGGATCGAAGAGTTAAAAGGCGCGCTCGGACAGTGTCTCAATGCATTCGGGCTGAGTGCTGAAAACAGTGAATCCCTCCGGGAGATGGTCGCCAAAGCGACACATGCGATGGAGACGGAGATCGGGAGAGCGACCGAACGAGACCGGCTGGAAAACGATCTGCAGCAGAAAAAGCGAGAGCTTCGGAAAGTCGAGTCCCAAACCGGGAAGGCAAAGGCCGAGCTCGAAGAGTGGCAGACCCAATGGGCAAACGCCATCTTTCCTCTCGGGCTTGGCGGCAAATCGATCCCCGAGCAGGCAAATGCGATGCTCGGGAAACTGCAGGAAATTTTTGCCAGGCTCAAGGAATCGAAAAACCTGGGCCAGCGGGTGGACGAAATAGACACCGACTGCGAAATATTCGAAAAGCAGGCGGCCGACCTTGTCGGCCTGGCCGCCCCCGAGCTTCACGGAACGCCGGGCGAGGAGGCCGTGCGGGCACTGAACGATTTGATGACCAAAGCCAGGGACGAGAAGAATAGAAGAGACGATCTCTTAAAGAAAATAAGGCACGAAGAACAGGAACTTGCCAATGCCATGGGCAGGATTGACAAGTTGAAAATTCAAATTTCGGGAATGCTCGCGGAGGCGGCCTGCGAGGAAATCGAAGCTTTTCCCGAGGCGGAGCGGCGGTCTTCGGCGAAAAAGGAACTGGTCGGAAAACTCGAACAAATTGAAGAGCAGCTTATCGAACTGGCGGCAGGCTTATCGATCGAGGAGTTTTCCGCCGAGGCCGAGGGGCGGGACCCGGATCTGCTCCCGCCTCTGATCGAACAATTGGACGAAAAGATCGCTCAGCTCAACAAAGAGAAATCCCACCTCGATCAGACTATCGGGTCTGAAAAGACCGAACTGGTCCGCTGGGACGGACGAGGCGACGCTGCCGAACTGGCCCAGCAGATCCAGGCCCGTCTTGCCGATCTCGAAAACAGCGCCAGGCAATACTCAAGACTCAAAGTCGCCCACGCCCTGCTGCTCAGGGCAAAGGAGCGCCATCGCGAAATCAGCCAGGGACCGGTCATAAAGCGCACGAGCGAGCTGTTTAGCGCCCTTACCCTGGGGTCCTTTGAAGGCGTTCGCGAAGGCGACGATTCGGGGAAAAGCGTCATCGTGGGCTTAAGGCGGGGAGGCGAAATTGTGCCGGCGGGGGCAATGAGCGACGGCACCGCCGACCAGCTCTACCTGGCCCTGAGACTTGCCAGCTTCGAGCACTACGTCTCGAACAACGAACCGTTGCCGCTGGTGCTCGACGACATCCTGGTCCAGTTCGACAACGAACGCACAAAGGCGACGCTCAGAGTTCTGGCCGAAGTCAGCAAAGTAACGCAGCTTATCATGTTCACCCATCACAGCCATCTGGTTGAACTCGCTCAATCCGAGCTTGGAAACGACCGGCTTTTCGTCCTGGAGCTGCCTTAAGGCGGCAGGGCGGCCAGCCAGGATTGCCATGCCCACACCACGGGCTTTGCGTCGTTTCCGGGTGTCCCGCGGCGGCATTATCCCGCCGAGGCCTTCCGACGCTTCGCGCCCCGGACACCGAGTGTCCGGGCCACCCCGGTTCTTCGTTGCCTTTCATGGTTTCAGAGTCTTTCGAAGGGACATTCACCACTGCTTTGAAAATATAGTGACCCGGGTGGTTTTGGTCAAAGAAGCAAGGGCAGAAGCACCGGGGAGCTGTTGTCACGCCTTTCCACTCGTTTAAGAAGATCTCTCGGCGTTGCCAAAGCCCGGACTCCTGTGATAAAGGACACCAGATGCTAGGGGGTGAGATGTCGCTGGGAAAAAAGCTTTTGAAAGCGTCCTCCAGGTTCTTCCTGGTCTTTTTGTGTTTTGCGGCGGTTGTCGCAACGGTCGGTTTTTTTCATTTCTGGCTCTTTTTGCGCCTTCCGGCAAAACCTGTTCCGGAAAAGAAGCAGTTTTTTATTCCGCGAAAGACAAGCGGATATGGAGTGGCCCGGCTTCTCGCATCGAAGGGGGTGATCCGGGACGCGCCCGAATTTTATCTTTTGTGCTTGCTGAAGCATTCTCTTGGCCGCCTGCAGGCCGGGGAATACGCTTTTTCGACCCTCGACCGCCCTGAACAGATCCTTGAAAAGATCGTAGAAGGGAAAGTGGTGATTTATGTCATCACCGTGCCCGCAGGGTCCACCCTGCGGCAAGTCGCCGCGATTGTGGCCCGCGACGACCTTGCCGGCTATAGTCAAATCATCGCGGCGGGAAGGAACGCCAAGCTTGCCAAATCGCTCAACATTAAGGCAAATACTCTGGAAGGTTATCTTTTTCCCGACACCTACTGGTTCAAAAAGCCGGTCTCAGGGGCCTACATCGTAAGGAGGATGGTCGCTCAGTTCCGGCATGAACTCCCTGCGGGCTGGCAAAACCGCGAGAAAAAACTCGGCATGAATCTCAATCAAATCATTACCATGGCCTCGATGATAGAAAAGGAGGCGAAGGTCAATCACGAACGTCCGATCATTGCCGGCGTCTTCTATAACAGGCTCAAAATCAATATGCCGCTACAAAGCGATCCGACGGCAGTCTATGACATGCCCGGCTTTAAAGGGCCGATTACCCCGGCCGATCTGAAAAGGAATAGTCCCTATAACACTTACCTGATCAAGGGGCTGCCGCCCGGCCCAATTTGCAACCCGGGGGAGGAATCGATCCTGGCGGCCCTCTATCCCGCAAAGGTCCCATACCTCTACTTTGTAAGCAATGATAACGGCACTCACCACTTCTCGGTCACCAGCAAGGAGCAGGAAAAGGCCGTTTTACATTACTACGAACTGAAGGATAAGGCTGATAAGAAATGAGCACGGTCGCAAGCATCATATTCGCAGCGGGACGCGGGACACGCATGACAGGGTATTGCGGCAATAAGACCCTGCTGCCCCTCATTCCCGAAAAATCGCTTTACGAGGGGTCTCACCCGCTTATTATGGAAGTCCTCGATAATCTACCGGAGGGTCCAAGGGGGATAGTGGTGAACCATCGCGCACAAGAGGTGCGCAATGCCATAGAAAGGCCTGGAATACATTTCATTTCTCAGCCGGAGACAAACGGCACAGGGGGCGCCCTGCTCGCAGCCCGCTCCTTTCTCGACTCCTGCCGCGCCGACCGCGTGATAATCACGATGGGTGACGTTCCCCTCATTCGGTCGGCCACCTATATAAAACTTCTCGATCGGCTGGATAGATGCGACATGGCCCTCCTGGGGTTCGAATGCCCCGACAGGGCGCAGTACGGCATGATCGAAATGGAGGGCGAAAGGATTGCCGGAATCGTCGAGTGGAAATACTGGAAGGACTTTCCACCGGAAAGGCGGGATAAACTAAAGTACTGCAACGCCGGGGTCTATGCAGCTAAAAGAAGCGTTCTGCTCGGTTACATGGACCGGATGGAAGAAAGACCGCACGAGGTAAAAAAGCAGCGGGACGGCGAACTGATTACCATGAAAGAATATTTCCTCACCGACCTGGCTGAAATGATGAACGAAGATGGAGTACCGGTTGGAATGGTCACCGCGCCGGAAGAAGAAGTCAGGGGGGTGGATACCCCCGAATCGCTCGAAGCGGTACAGAGGTTATATGCCGAAAAAAACATACGGTCCCGGGTTTGATCCCCGGCTCACTCGGATACTTCTCCTCCTGCGATAATCATATCGTCAACGTGAGCACAGATTATATGCCCTATCATGATATGACATTCCTGCACCCTGGCCGTGATCGTTGAGGGAACATGCACGATCAGGTCGCAATAGAGATCCATCTCCGTCCGGGCAAAACCTCCGAGGCCGATCGTAACAATCCCGTTTTCCCGCGCCCACTTGAGCGCTCTTAGCACGTTGCCGGACCGTCCGCTTGTGCTGAGCCCCAGGACGACGTCCCCCGGACCGGCCAGAGCGCGCAATTGCTTTTCGAATATCTCGTCGAAGTCATAGTCGTTTGCTATGCTGGTCAAAATGGAGGTATCGACCGTAAGGGCCAGCGCCGGCAGCGGAGGCCGCTCGATTTGAAATCGATTTACAAACTCGGCTGCCAGGTGTTGGGCATCCGCCGCGCTGCCGCCGTTGCCGCAAATAAAGAGCCGATGTTTGGAAAGAAAAGCCCGGCTCACAAGCCCGGCTATCTCGACTATTTTCTCTTTCGCCGTGCTGCAAAGCGACTGCTTGATCTCAATGCTTTCCTGAAAGATCCGCTCAGTGGCGAGCAATAATTCTTTCTTCGTCGGTCCCATGCTTTTTTTACCCTCCCCGGCCGATGGTAATCGAAGCTAAGAGCAAACGCCATAAAAAAACTACCGGCCAACGTTCCACGGCTCCCCATCTTCGCTCCGAATCCTTTCCATGTTCGCCTGATATTCCTCTATATGTAAGGTTATAGACGTTTCCCTTTCCAATAAGATTTTAGAAATGGTAGTATGCACTACATTATATATGTTTAACCTTAAAAGAGTCGTGCGGTAAACAAAGCAATTTCGTTGAATAACCCTTCATCCTGGTATAGGCTGTTCTGCCATTTGATTACGAAAGGACCACGTGAACATGCAGAACAAAACGTGTCAAGATCCGGAAGTTCCAGTCAACCTCTATTCCACGTGCCCGGCCGGCGAGATTTTCCCCATTCCAAAGGAATCGGAGCATGAAGAGGAAATTGCCAGGCTCGGCAAAATTGTCGAAGAACAGCGTGGGTTGGGGCGGCAGATCGTGGTGGTAATGGGGGTTGGGTTTGTCGGCGCCGTGATGGCCGGCGTGGTGGCCGATTCGGTGGACAAGACAACGGGAAAACCCTCTAAATTCGTGATAGGAATGCAGCGGCCATCGCCAAGGTCATTTTGGAAAATCCAATACCTCAACCGGGGAATTGCGCCCGTCGAAGCCGAAGACCCGGAAGTGGCGCCTCTTATCCGAAGGTGCGTCAAGGATAAAAAGACGCTCGTCGCCACCTACACCTATGAAGTGCTCTCGCTTGCGGATGTGGTCATAGTTGACGTGCAATGCGACTATCAAAAGGAAACACTTGGAAACGTGCGCCAGGGCAGCGCGGATATTGAGGCGCTGGAAGAGTGCCTGAAGATAATAGGCGAGAAGATCGACCCCAAATGTTTGGTGCTGATCGAGACGACGGTCCCGCCGGGCACGACGCAATATGTAGCATACCCCATCATCAAGAAAGCATTTAAAATGAGGGGCATCGAAGCCGAACCCCTGCTGGCCCATTCGTTCGAAAGGGTTATGCCGGGGAAAAATTACGTGTCTTCGATCCGGGATTTCTGGAGAGTGTGCAGCGGCGTAAACGAAGAATCCAGGCACAAAGTGGAGGCTTTCCTGTCCGAAATCCTTAACGTGGAAAAATATCCTCTGACCGTCCTTGAATCGCCCATCGAAAGCGAAACCTGCAAGGTGATCGAAAACTCCTACCGCGCCACCATCCTGGCTTTTCTTCACGAGTGGAGCGTTTTTTCCGAACGAAACGGCGTCGACCTCACAAAGGTCATCGAAGCCATAAAGGTTCGGCCGACACATTCGAACATCATATTTCCCGGACCCGGCATAGGAGGCTACTGCCTGCCCAAGGACGGAGGCCTCGGGATCTGGGCTTACCAGACCCTTCTCGGCTTCGAAGACGATATCTTCAAAATAACTCCCCAGGCGATCGACATAAACGATACGAGGGCGCTGCACGTGGCTCGCCTGGTTCGCGACGCTCTGCGGAATATGGGCAAAATAGTTGCGGCCTGCAGGATAGCCATTTTCGGCGCTTCCTACAGGGAAGACGTCGGCGATACGCGCTACAGCGGTTCGGAACTGCTCATTCGCAAGCTTGCCGAAATGGGGGCCGATATCTCCGTCCATGACCCTTACGTAAAACATTGGTGGGAGTTCGAGAAACAGGATACATACCCTGCTCCGGGCAATTCATGGTCGAGGTTTTTTCGCAACCAGGAAAACCTCAAGCGCCTTGTCGTCAGCAAGGATATGAAAGAAGCGGTGCGCGGCGCCGATGCCGTCGTCTTTGCCGTACGGCACGAACCTTACTTGCGTGTTTCTGCCGACGATCTGGTGGAGATGACCGGAAAGCCGGTTGCAGTGATAGATTGTTTCGGGATTCTTTCAGACGCCGACATCAGGCGTTATTTCCAACTCGGATGCGAAGTGAAAGGGCTTGGACGCGGGAATGTAAAGCGGATCAAGGACCAGGTAAAATCTGCGGGGGAGGACTAACGTAGTTTCCGTCCGGAAGCTTCCTGGTGGGTACCGTAAAGCTTTGTGCCCACCCTATCTGGACCCGGACCCGCTGTAGGGTTGGTACGGGATCGCCGTGTTCACCGTTTGCCGAGACCGGGGTTTTCGGATTGACACCAACGTAAGCTCCAGGCGGAAAGGATTTTTTCACGTACCGGAAACGCCAGCCGAGAAAGCCTTACCCTGTTTCAAGATATCTCGAAGAGACGCAAACAACTGCTTTGAAAACTTCCTCCCGACACCTCTCGGCGCTTCGCGCCCCGGACACCGGGTGTCCGGGCCACCCGGGACCTTCGTAACTTTTTGTGGTTTCCGGGTGTCCCAATGGGACGTGAGGAGCTGCTTTGAGAAAACCGGGGCGCTATGCGCCCCCCTTATTCTCCATGTGAATCTGTTGGGTTACGGCCGCTGTCACCTGTAAAGGTCAATTTACTCCCACCCTATCTTCATCTTCTGAACATCAATTGAGAATGATTAGACAAATGACTTTTACTGCCCGTGGAACAACATTTGCTTGGGCCAACGCGACGTCCTCGCGTGAGGAATCACGTTTCTACACTCGCAACTAGGTTGACGATAACAGGGAGGCACAAGCAGACAATCCCATGAAAAAAAGACTTCTATTCCTCAGCAGCAAGATCGACCATCTGTATCTCTGGGTTCTGGCGGTTGACCTGATCATAGCGGCTTCGCTCCTCTATTCGAGATTGTCGGGCAAAGTTCACATTCTCAGGACGCTTAAACATCCCTGCCCACCTCTGTTTGGCATTCGACCGGGGGCGGCGCTGGCACTTTTCGGGCTTTGCGTGCTGACCTGGAGAATCTGGATGGCCTGGCGTTACAGGGCCTGCGCACCAGTGGCTGAAGAAGACCTTCCGGTAGTGACGATCGTCATACCGGCTTATAACGAAGGCCGGCAGGTCCTGCCTACTGTGCGCTCGGTTATGGACAGCAATTACCCTCCCCACAAAATGCAGGTGATTTGTGTGGACGACGGATCGGTCGATGATACCTGGCAGTGGATGCTGGAAGCCCGCGAAGAATATCCTGACCGGATTCAACTGCTGCGCCAGCCGGTGAACTCGGGCAAGCGTCAGGCCCTTATGTCGGGTTTTAGCCACGCAGTGGGGACCGTGTGGGTGACCATCGATTCGGATTCCGAGGTGCTGCCCGACACCCTGCTTCACCTTGTCAGCCCGCTTGCCGCAGATCCCAGGGTGGGCGCCGTGGCGGGCAATGTGCGCGTACTAAACCGCGCCGACGGGGCCATCCCGAAGATGATGGAAGTTTTCTTCACTGCCGGGTTTGATTTCATCCGCGCAGGCCAGAGCGTATACGGAGGGGTATTCTGCACTCCGGGCGCTCTGTCCGCCTACAGGGTCTCGGTAATAAGGGAGCAATTGAAGGGGTGGGTCAAACAGGCTTTCCTGGGAACGCCGGCAACGATCGGAGAAGACAGAGCTTTGACAAACCTGGTGCTGAAAAGCGGCTATCGGGTCGTCTATCAAAGAGAAGCCGTCGTGCTGACCAAGATTCCGGCCACTTTCCGGGGGCTGCGCCGCATGCTCCTGCGCTGGGCGCGCAGCAACGTCCGGGAAAGTATCGTTATGATGACCTTTGTGATCAGAAAGTTCAGAAAGGGAGACGCAGGGGGTGGATGGATTCGATGCATTAGCGGAATGCAGATGTTTCGGTTGACGGTGGGAGAAGCGCTTAAAGTCGGGGTCCTTGCGGAATTCCTCATGAAACCGCTACCCACGTTCCGTGTTCTGGTGGTCGGCTGTCTGATCAGCTCGCTTGTGCCGGCAGCAGTCTATGAGCTGCGCTACCGCACATGGTTTGGCTGGCTTTGGGCTGTCCCCTACTCGTTTCTATCGGTTTTCATTCTGTCGTGGATTTCCCTTTGGGCCTTGATGAGCGCTCCCCGTTCAGGCTGGTTGACACGCGATTTGCAAACCGCTCTCGAACCTTCCGAGCAGTCGAAGACCCTGCTTGCGGAGCCTCCCGAGGCGAGCCTTCTGACAAAAGTAAGCGGTTGAGAAACGCCGCCGTCGGTCTATCCTGCCGACGGCGGCGTTCGACTCCAGTCTTCAGTCCAGCCTGTTCAGGTGCTCGCAGGAGAGTTCTTCGAGAAACGGACTGATTCCGCTCGGCTTATTTTGCCGCATTTCGGCGTAGGAAATGTGGAGATTTCGCCCTGCCCTCGTGCACGCCACATAGAAAAGCCGGCGCTCTTCTTCGACATTGCCCGCGTTCGACTTGCCCTCGTCTTCTTCGATGGAACGCCAATGGGGCAAAATATTATTCTCACACGCCACTACAAAGACGGTATGGAATTCGAGTCCCTTGGCGGCATGGATCGTGGACAACCTGACGCCGCGATCTTCCGATTCCTCGTCAGATTCTTCTTCGGAGCGCAGGGAGCAATCCTCGAGGAATTCCTCTATGCTTTGCTTGCCTTCGGCGATGCTGAGAAGCTCGTCGATGTTCTCCAGCCGCGATTCAAGGCCGTTCCCATCGCCGTCGCCGGCCCAGCTCTCCAGGTATTTGTCATATTGCGTGATCTCTATTACTTCCTTTATAGCCTGCCCGGGCGGCATATTCTTTATGCGGTCCAGGATGAACAGCACCATCCCTATCCCGCCCGCCACTTTTTGGAGGCCTATCTTTTTTTGAATTGCGATTGGAGCTTTCTCCATTAAAGAGGCGCCGGGGAAATCTATTTCCCTGATTCTCTGAACGGATTTTTTTCCAATACCCCTTTTGGGCACATTCAGGATACGCTCGAAGGCGACGTCATCCTTCGGGTTTACGGCACATGCTAGATAGCTTGTCAGATCTTTTATTTCCCGCCGCTCAAAGAATGAAACCCCTCCTACCAGCTTGTACGGGACCCCGACTTCGTTGAACGCCTTCTCAACAATCCGGCTGATAAAGCTCGTCCTGTAGAGGACAGCCATCTGCTCGAAAGGAAGACCGTCGCGGCGGTAGGCCCGGCACCTCTCCGCCACCCATCTTGCCTCGAAGTAGGAATTTTCAAAGCCCCTCAAGGAGGGAGGATTGCCGGGTCTTGTGCTGAAACATTTCTTTTTGAGTTCCTCGTTGTTGAAGCTGATGATTTCGTTGCCCAGTTCGACGATCGGCGCAGTGGATCGGAAGTTGCGTTCGAGGAGAAAAATTTTGGTGCCTTCATATTCGGACGGAAACCGGGCGAAATAGCCGGGGTCAGCCCCTCTGAAGCCGTAGATCGACTGCGAAAAGTCACCCACCACGGTGATGTTTCCGTTGTTTACCAGGAGCTTTATTATTGCGTTTTGTATCGAATTGGAATCCTGGTGCTCATCGAGGAGAATGTATTGGAACAAATTCAGATAAGACTCTCGAATCGGGGAATTTTCCTTTAACAGGTTGTGGGCGTGGACGAGGATGTCGTCGAAATCCATGGCATTCGATTCTTTGAGCCGCCGGTTGTACTGCTCGAAGATGAAATCGAGCTTTCTGAATTCTTTTACGGAATGGATATAAGCATCCGGAGAGATGGAATTTTTGGCCTTACCGATATGCGCCCTGACGGCTTTTGCGTACTTGCCGTCAATATTGAGGCTGTATTCGAGGATGTTTTTTATAAGCCCGAGCTGATCGGAGCCATCGTAAATGGAGATGGGGTTGGTAAAGCCGATGACAGGCGCATGCGCCTTGAGGATCTGGAGCATCGATGAATGAAAGGTCCTCACCCATGGAAATTCCGAGGCCTTACGTCCCGATGACTTTGTAAGTCTATCCTTCAGCTCGTTTGCCGCCTTGTTGGTAAAGGTGATGCACAGAATCCGTCCCGGATCGCAGCCCTTTTCAAGCAGGTACTCGAATTTCGCAACAATGGTCGATGTCTTGCCCGCGCCGGCGCCCGCGCAAATCAGCGCCGGCCCGTCCACATACTGGACTGCGGATGCCTGTTCCCGTGATAGCGATGACAATGATTAATCTCCTGAAACAAAGTCTTAAGAAAATTGGAGCAAAGATAGCCCGCAGGGTCGACTCCCGCACGGGAAATCTTTTATCCCGAATCCGCACAATTTACCAGTGCAAGGAAGCTTGCGCTTGCCCCCCGGCATATAACCCTGCATAATGAACCCACAGTCCCGGTAGAGGCTGGGCCTTCCGGGTCGTTCTTACCGACGGCCTGCGGTCAAAATAAATTACGGCTTTTCGCAATCAATCTTCAAGGAGGAGAAGTAGTTTATGGACAATAGAAAACTTACGTCTCGACGCCGTTTTTTGTGCCTGACCGGCGGCTTGGCAGCGGGCATGGTTCTGCCTGCAATTCCATCCACGGTTCGAGCCGATCAAAAAGAGGGGGCCGGGGCGCTGAACCCCGTGGAAGACCTGATGAGGGAACACGGCGTCCTGCGCCGCATACTGCTTATATATGACGAATCGGCAAATCGCATCAGGAGGAAAAAAGAACTGCCCCCCGGGGTTATCGAAGATTCAACGCATATACTCCGCCGCTACATTCAAGATTACCATGAAAAGCTCGAAGAAGAGGAGATTTTCCCGCGTCTTCAAAATGACGAAAGACTAAACAGTCTGATCGCTATATTGACTACCCAGCACGAGGCCGGACGGCGCCTGACCGACTCCATTCTGGAATTTTTTAAACCCGGGACGGTTACACCCACCAAACCAAAGACAGAGCAAAAGACAGAGCAAAAGATGCCTGCGGCCATGGAGCAGATATACGGCGGGACTCCTCTTATTACTCACCTGCTCGGGAAAGAAACCCCGGAGATGAAAATGACAGCAAAGGGAATCCCGCATAGCAAGCAGGACCTGCTTATCGCTATGGAGCAGTTCGTTCGCATGTATCGGCCTCACGCCGCACGGGAAGATACGGTCGTTTTCACCGCTTTTCAGTCAATAGTGTCGCCTCGAAAGTTCATCGAGGTGGGGGAAAAATTCAAGAACAGGGGAAGGGAGCTTTTTGGTGAGCATGGCTTTGAGGAAACGGTGGAATCGGTGGCGGACATAGAGAAAAAACTTGGCATATACGATTTGTCGAAATTTACTGCGGAAGCTTGATCATCCCGCTGCTCCGGCCTATTCCGGCCCGGAAACGAGGCTTCCCGGGCCGGTTATCCGCTTCCCACAGCCGGCTCGAACGGTGTAACACGCGCCGGGGGCGCCTGTGGTCAGTCGCTATTCCTTTTGACCTTGGGCAATCTTATATTGAACTGTGAATCGGTAAATTAGTTAATGGTCGCTATAGTTTTCACCGATTCATTGAGTGAGTGGTGAAATTGCGGAGGGAACCGATCTTTTTCGATTCACCTGTTACTCTTACAACGCACACAAGGAGAAGCGACGATGATTTCAAAATTTTCCCGTTTTCTGGTGTTGTGCGCAACGATCCTGGCGGTGTGTCCCCTCTATTTTCCGGGACAGTCCATATTAGGAATTGAGGGCCCCATTACCTATTACGGTATGGAACCTATAGTGGCGAACGCTCAGTACAATCCCAACGAGCCTCTGATAGTGACGCAAACGACGGGTCGCGGTACGCAGATCAACCGATCGAGGGTCGAAGCGACAAACGGCGCCGGTATCCAGTGGGTATGGCATTATTAGCCAGAGGCGCGGCTATCATAAAACGTCTGGATCAAGGAGCCGTCGCGCTCATTTTCCAATAAGGCTGCGCGGATAGGCAGTGAGAACTTTGTTTCTGTTCTCGCCCACATGAATGACATCCGTAATCCTCGGACCACCGTGGCCTTTGCGATAAATTGTCGGGAGGAGCAAATCGATCACCATGCCTGGTTCGATGATTTCTTTGCGGCCACGCCCGATGATCGGGTAGAATTCGGATTGGCGAAGACCGACTCCGTAGCCGACCGATTCGAGCCATGATTTTCCAAACCCGGCCTGTTCGACCACCTCGCGGGCCGCTCCATCGACTTCCCCCGATTCGACGCCAGGCTTCAAAACTTCTTCCGCCCGCTCCAGGGCGCGAAGAAGGAGAGCATGAACTTCGGCCTGCTCTTTTGATATATCGCCCAACGCGGCGGTACGAGCCATCTTTGAACAGTATCCTTCACACGTAGCCCCAAGGTGCACTACAACCGGTTCTCCTTCGCACATTCGCCTTGGGCTTGCCGTTGGATGGGCGATAAGGGTCCTGTCTCCGGAAACCACCTGGGGACGGAAAGGGGAACCCGCGGAACCGGCTCGCAGCATGGCGTATTCGGCTTCCGCCAGTACATCGAGTTCCACCGCTCCCGGGCGGACCGCTTTCATCGCCGCATCCATTCCCACGCAAACCGCTCTGGAGGCGCGCTCGATCAACTCCAGCTCCTCCGCGTCCTTCACGGAACGTAGCCTGTAAAAAAGCTCTTCGGCGCCGATGAAATTGAGCTCGGAGAATTCGGTCCTCAAAGCGTCATAGACGGCGAAATCCACGAAATACCGTTCGAACCCGATTCGCGGCGATTTATGGTCGAAGGAGCGAATATGGTCGCAGATGACCGGACCGAGGGTCTGGCGAGGGAAAAAATAGGCATGCGTTTTTAGCCCTGAATTCTCGCCAACGTAATCTGCATCGAGCCAGAGGGCCACGGCGCAGGGTTCGCCCTCAGCGGGTATGATAAGAGCCAGGCATTCGATCTGTGTCAGACCGGTAAAATAGATAAGATTCTCCCTGTTCGTGACGACCAGGATATCCAGTCCGGCCGAGGCCATGGCCTTTTGTGCCCTTTCGATACGAGCGGCAAAGCGCGCGGCCATTTTTTCGCTCCTTCAACTGAAATCAGGCGGCGGCAGAGGTCGCAAAAACGCCTCGCTGCCTCAGCCATTTTGGAAAAAGCTCTTCTTCGACGCGCCGATTTACCTCGGGGGCCCTGGACAGCAGAAAATCCCTGAGCGGCGGGCTAAGGTTTATACCGCCGGGAGCGCCGTCAAAAATCAGCACCTTGTCTACGCCTGTAGCCTTACGAGCAAAGTCCATGGCGGATTCGGTCGATTCCGACAAAACGGAATGCTTCATGTAATTGAGGTTTTGCGGGTCGCGGTTGAAAAGATCGGCCTGCTCGCTACCGACGACCACGGTTGGGATATGCTCGCTGAAAAAGGCGCTCGGATATCCTGTCCACGCATAGTTGTGGACGCACATTCTGACCGCGGGATTGAGTTTCGGGATTTCGGGCAGGAGTGGAAAGCCCTTTCTGCCGTAGAACGATTCAGTGTACCATGTATATGCGGGCAGGGGCGATTCGAGATCGAACAAGTCGGTATTTGCGCCGGCAAAGTTGGCGTAAACCACCCCCGCGCTGAATACATAGACGACCGGGCACGGAAAATCCAGGGCTACTATACAATCGTCTATTTCACCCAAAAGGGTCATCATTTTGCCGTAGTAGCGGCAGCCGACGCCGGTAATGCGTTCGTTCAGGCTGTACAAATCGTTATCGGCGTCGACTCCGAGGATGCCGTGCGGAGCCACGGTCAAAAAACAGGCGAAGGCAAACTTGTCCTGAACGAAAGGCGAGTCGAAAATCGCGCGTGCAATGAAGTTTGCGGCCCTCGGTCCGAGGTTCTGATGATAGGTCGACCGGGTTTCAATCCGGGCGTATGACATACCGAAAGGCTTTACGGCACGGTCCACCATGCGGTGAAAATGGACTTCGCGCACGTCGCTGTTGTGCGCATGAACGATCCAATCGGCGTCGTAGATTTTCTTTATTCCATAAAGGGTGCCGATTTCAGTTTCGATCGCTACTCCCTCGTCAACGGGAGCAACGCCCGCGGCTTTCCCTTTGAAGTACTCGTCGAGCTTGTAGCGGCGAATGTACTCCTCGGTTTCCCTGAACCGCAGACCGACTCCTGCCCGGAGGCGTATATTGGTGCAGCCGGTGCGCTCCTCGATGGCGTCGCGGATAGTCCTGAGCATCTCCGCGTAGGGTTCGCCTCCAAGAAGAGTGAAACCGTGATGGGAGGCGCAGATATTTACCGAGTCCCCGGGCTTTATCCGGCTCATATCGATTCCCTTGAGCGCTTCTTCCGTGCGCTTTCGGACGGCGGCAATGCCGCCGTCTCCGGGATAAATCACCGGAGGCAGATCCGGAAAGAGTTCGCTCAGGGTAACGGAAGTCATCCCGGGCAGTTCGCTAACCCTCGTCTTAACCAGTGAGGGATCAATGCCATACATTGATTGACGTGGAGGGATGGGTGCAATCGGGGGTCGCATAGCTCGCTACTCCTTTCCCTGAAGCGGTGCGCTCACCACGCGGTCGAGAATCTCGATGTCCTCATCGAAATAAAATCCGCGGGATGCATATTTTTGCTTCACATGTTCCGGAATCTCCCAGGCGGTGACCGTGCGGCCATACCACTGCCAGCCGTCGGGGACCGGCTCGGGGTGAATTCCTGCAGCTTCGAGCAGCCGCAGGACCGGTTCAATACATTCCACTTTACAGCCGGTCCGAAGACCGGTCATGAAGGAGACGTCCTCCGGGGTCTTTGCCCCCAGCAGAATCGCTCCGGCAACCTCGTCAGCGCGCGTGCCGGTGCAGTAGCAAACGGTCTGTTCGGGATGGAACCTGGCCTTGAGGCAGAGTTCCCTTATTCGTTGATAATCCAGTTCATCCACATTAACTCCGACCGACACGGGCTCGGGTCGCCGCACCATCGCGATCGCATACTCGGGACACCGTTGTTCGCAATCCGCGCAACCCCTGCAACGATCGAGGTCCACCACCGCAACCTTCCCTTCGATCTTCACCGCGAGCACGGGGCAAACCCGCACACAGGTCTTACATCCCTTGCATTTTCCGGTATCCACTACAGGCATTAGATCGACAAGCTTCATTTCCCGTCACCTCCTTGTTTGAGCCATTTCATGAGCGACGTCCAGGATCATGTCCTCCTGCCCTCCAACCATCTTCCGACGTCCCAGTTCGACCAGAATATCTCTCGGATTGAGGCGGTATTTTTCAGCGGCCCGATAGGTATGCAACAAAAAGCTCGAATAAACCCCGGCGTATCCCTGGATGAGCGAAGCGTTGCGAACGACCTGGGGCCTTTGCATCACCGGTTCGACTATGTCCTCCGCAACGTCCATGATAGTGTAAAGATCGATGCCCGTCTCAAATCCGGCCTTATTCAGAACCGCGACGGCAACTTCGGTCTGAGCGTTGCCTGCGCCGCCCCCCAAACCGCGACAGGTGCCGTCGACGTATTGCGCGCCCGCGTCAACGGCTGCCAGCGTGTTGGCAATGGCCAGACCAAGGCTTGCATGGGCGTGAAAGCCGACCGGGACTGAAACGGCATCGACAAGCGCCTCAATTCGGACCTTAACGTCGGAGGGAAGCATGGCGCCGGCGGAATCGGCAATGTAGACCACATCGCATCCATACGATTCGAACAGCCTTGCCTGCTCCACGATCACTTCAGGCGAAGCCATGTGGGCAAGCATCAGAAACCCGAAAGCGGTCATGCCCATCTTCTTGCCAAGGCCGATGTGCTGTTCGGCTATATCGGCCTCAGTCACGTGCGTGGCGACCCTTACGGCCCTGGCGCCGCAATCGGAGGCCATAACCAGGTCCTCCTGGGTTCCGATTCCAGGCAGCAGCAACACAGTAAGAGCGCCCTTCTCAATTACCGATGAAGCGGCGCGCAATATTTGCTCGTCGGTGAGCTTCGCCCTTCCGTAATTGATCGACGATCCACCGAGTCCGTCGCCGTGCGACGCCTCGATGAAAGGGACGCCGGCTTTGTCCAGCCCTCCGGCAATAGCCGCGATCTGGTCGGCGTCGAATTGGTGGCTGACCGCATGGCTGCCGTCCCTCAAAGTAGAGTCCACAACCCGAATATGCCTGTTCATTTCCATCATCTCCCGCTCCCGGCCAGTATTCGTTCCGCCAGCGCCTCACCGACGGCTGCCGCTGCGGAAGTCATTATATCCAAATTTCCCGAGTACTTGGGCAGGAAGTCACCTGCTCCCTCCACTTCGACGATGGTAACGACCCTGTGGTCGTCCAGCGTGGGAGGCATCCTGAGACGGTAGCCCGGTACATAGCTCTGAACGGTCCTGACCATCTCCTCGACGGACTCCCGGATGGCCTTCTCGTCGGGCTTCTCCACCTCAACGTAAACCGTGTCCGTCATCATCAAGGGAGGTTCGGCAGGGTTGAGCACGATTATCGCTTTCCCCTTCTTTGCGCCTCCCACCACGCAAAGCGCCCTGGCGGTAGTCTGGGTGAATTCGTCTATATTTTGCCTGGTCCCCGGACCTGCGCTTTTGCTGGAGATGGCGGCAACAATCTCGGCATACACAACGCCCGCGACCCGGTTGATTGCATGGACAATAGGAACGGTAGCCTGCCCGCCGCAGGTCACCATGTTGAAATTGGACGCATCCGAAACCTTATCCAGATTGACTGCGGGCACCACGTAAGGTCCTATTGCAGCAGGGGTGAGATCCACGGCCAATTTCCCTGCTTCCTTGAGCAGGGGAGCGTGGACCAGGTGCGGCCTGGCTCCTGTCGAGTCGAAGACGATCCTGATTTCCGGGTGGTCGAGGATCGGTCCGATACCGTCGGTGGTAGTCGGGATTCCAATGGATTTCGCCCTTTGAATGCCGGGAGAATCGACGATGCCGGCCATCATCGCGACCTGCATACGCCGGCTTCTCATGATTTTGTACATGAGATCGCTCCCGATGTTTCCGGGCCCAAGAATTGCCGCTTTAATCTTTTCCATTATCCTGTGCATCCTTGTTCATCGGTCATACAAACCTGACGCCAACCGTTCCAAGCCCGCCGAACGAAATGAGAAAGCTGTCTCCCGCCCTGGCATCGACAGCGGCAGTAAGAGCGCCGGACAGGATAATTTCGCCTTCCTCCAGCGCGATTCCGAATTCTCCGATCTTATTGGCAAGCCAGGCGACCGAGGCGGCGGGATGCCCCAAAACGGCTGCGCCCGCGCCGGTATTGACGACTTCTCCGTTTTTCTCCAAAACCATTCCAACGAGCCGGAGATCGATTCCCGCGGGGTCGACGAGCCGCGACCCGACCACGAAGCGAGCGCTCGAAGCATTGTCGGCGACCGAATCCTCCAGCTTTATCTTCCAGTCCCTTACCCTGCTGTCCACGATCTCGATGGAAGCCATCACGCCTTCCGTGGCCCTTAGCACGTCGGCGATGGTCACTCCCGGACCTTTCAGCCTCCTTTTCAGGACGAATGCAACTTCGCCCTCCACCTTTGGCAACAGGAGCCGGCTGCATGGAACAGGCTCCCCTTCGCGCACCAGCATGCTGTCGAACAGATGCCCGTAATCAGGCTCATTGACACCGATCAGCTTCTGCATGGCTATCGAAGTCAAACCGATTTTTTTCCCCACAACCTTACGCGAATCCCTCTCGCGCCGAATCGCCACCCCATCGAGCTGAATCGCGTAGGCCTGTTCGATCGTCAAGCCCGGCCAGGTCACCGTGAGCGGTTCAACAGGAGTTACGCCCTTTTCAGCCTCATAGAGTTGCTCAGCCATAGCCTTGCTGTTATCCATGCACCCCCCCTTTTTCAAAAGCAGGGAGCAAAAAACCTCACGTCTCCCGCTTCATACTCCATGCTTTTTTCCCATAAGTTTTGCCCAACGCTCCCTGATGACCGAAGCTATTGATTCAGCAAGGGCCGAATCGCTCAAACCGGCCTCGATTCCATCGATCAGCGCCCGGGCGCCAAGCAGCACTTCAGCATGAGGACCGGGCAGAGTCACTATCCTGCATATTCCGACCCTGCCGACCGCTATCCGCACGCCCTCCTTGTGATGACGTTTCATGTCGGGAGTGAACTTGAGAATCCAAGCCGTCGCGGCGTCAGAATCGAGCTTGAGCACCGCCTCAACATTGTGGTCCTTGCCCTCGGCCCCGACTCCGCCGGTAGTTACGATCAGACCGAAACCACGCATCAAAGCCGCTTCAAGCCCGGAAGCGGCCGCGGACAGGCCGTCTTCCAAAATTCCTCCGAATTCCGCTTTAAAGCCTGCCCCGGTGAGCGTCTGCACAAGGTAGGGCGCATTCGTGTCCTCGATCTTTCCGGAAATCACCTCCGAGCCGGATGAGAAAACACAGGCACGCCCGGCAACCGCGCAGGCCACCTCCCGACCGATTTCCGCAGACCGTGAAACAACCTCGCCGGCTTCTTCCTGATCAAGGGCGATCAGCCCGAGCACTCCTTCGGAGTGGACGCAGGCGCCGTTACGCAGCCTTATCCCGGGCACTGCCGACAAACGTTCGAGGATTTCCACGCCCTTTCCGGCAACCGATTCGGCAGGCATATTCCTTTTGAGGACATCGAAGCAGATCGAAGCCGGCTGAACGTCTACGACCATTATTTCCCCTGGTCCCAGGCCCAGCGCCACACCCGCGGCCGCTGCGGCCTCATCCAGATTGGCGCCGTCCAGTTCGGCCCCTTCGACCCAGAAAGTTGTTTTTTCCAGAAGATCCCATTCCATCGAGTCAATTCCTGCAAAGCCGTTCATCGTCGCGGGCTTGTACGTCGAGCCTGAAATCCAGCAGCGGGGCGTCGATAATGGCCCTGCCGATATCAATTATATCCGCTCCTGCCTCTATCGCTTCTTCGAACCGCTCCGCCGTGACGCCGCCCGCAAAAGCGATCCTTACCCCATGATCGCCACTGCGTCTCCGGAGGGCCTCAACCACCTGCCGAAGGTCTTCCACGCTGCCGGTATCCACCATTACGACGCCGGCGCCGGCGCCGGCGGCCAGGACAGCTTCCTGGGCTATCGGTCCGCCCTCCCCGCGAACCTGGACCGCAACCACTCGTCCATCGATCGAACATGCCCTGCCGAGGGCTTCCGATATTCCCCCGAACATCCGCACGTAGTTCTTGTCCAGGTACACAAAAGGTTCATCCAAAAGGCGCATATGCGCGCCCCCGATCTCGACGGCCTCCCGGAGCCGGCTTCGAAACTCCGAGGGCGCCTTTTTCCAGGCGCCGCAAACGACTCGAGCTCTGCCGCCCGCCAGGGTCGCAAAGCGGCAAGCCGCCGCCGCAACCCCGGAGGGTTTTCCGAGACAGCCGAGAAGCTCTTCTTCGGCGCGAGCTATCTGTTCCGCTGTCCCGCGCACTTTTAGAACGCATGCGCCGGCTTCAACACTTGAACCATCGGAAAGATGAGCAAGCACAAAGAGGCCCAGTTCCGCCGCGCGATCCAAAGCGAGTTTTATGCCCGCAAGAACACCGGGCTCGGATGCGGTGATGTCGGCCACAAAGAGCAGGCCTTCGAGGGGTTCAAAAAGATAGGTCCTAAGGTCCATGGGTGCTCCGCGTTCCCCCATTTGCAGCCTCCCAACGGTATCAAAGACAAGCCGGGATTTCACCAGCCGTTTCCATGAGGCGCTTTACGGCATTTTCCGGCCCTGCACGACTATACGGCCGACTGCGAAAAAAAGGATGCCGGGCCCGTATTTGCGCATGAAGACGCTCCGCTCGAAACAGGCGGAATCTGAGGAAGTAGAGTTAATATTGAATTCCGGGATCCGGTTCCACAGAGATGCTCCCCAAAACCGTGTCACTATAGCATCAGGGGATGGGAGAATACAATTTGATAATGAGGCAGGCGAAGCAACCCGCAGCGCCTTGGCAAAGGCAGGAATAAAGTCAGATACCACCGGCAGAGCCGGTGGCCTGGCAGAC
Source organism: Deltaproteobacteria bacterium (assembly GCA_021793275.1). Classification (GTDB taxonomy): domain Bacteria; phylum Desulfobacterota; class Syntrophobacteria; order Syntrophobacterales; family Syntrophobacteraceae; genus SbD1. The sequence continues at coordinate 22,751 of JAJYTC010000056.1, forward strand.
CATGAACCGCTCAAAGCGGTTAGGAAACGCCGGGAGGCCTCACATTCCCCGCTGGTTTTGACGTCAATTACGTCACCCCGGCTTAGAACTTGCCGGGGTGACGAACTTGACCTTAAGCAGCTATAAGTTTCATTCCCGTTCAAACCGCGTCCGAGGACGCGGCGGCGGCGCTGGATTCCGGCCCAGAAGCGCCGCCGGAATGACGACACGAGAGTTCGTTCTTCCCATGGAGCTTTGAACGGTCCGTAGGGCAAAACACTCGTAGATTTCCGGAACTGTCAATCCCTCGGGGCGCGGGACCGCCGGCAGAGCCGGTGGTTTGCCCTCTTAATCTGGGAGGCGGCCGCCAAGCCGCCCTATCCTCTCAATTTCATCAGATACTGCCCCAGGGCCATAAGCGGAAAGCAGTTCCGGTAATTGTGATACCTGATGTAGAAGTGCCCCGGAAAGCCGGTCCCGGTGAAATAGATCTCATCCCAGCTCCCGTCGGGCTTTTGGTTGCGCAGCAGGTACATGACGCCCTTGCTTACTTCCGGCGATCTTTCTTCGCCCCCGGCCAGAAGGGCCATTATTGCCCAGGCGGTCTGCGAGGCAGTGCTGGGCCCCTGGCCGCTCAACTCGGGCTGCTCATAGGAAGCGCACGTCTCCCCCCAGCCTCCGTCCGGGTTCTGGTGGTCTTTCAGCCAGTGCATCGCCGCTCTTACAACGGGCGCCTTCGGGTCTTCCCCCATGCAGATCAGCCCTCGCAAAACCGACCACGTACCGTATATATAGTTGACGCCCCAGCGCCCCCACCAACTGCCGTCCTTTTCCTGGATACGCTTCAAGAAAGCGATCCCTCGTCTTGCCGCGCGGTGACCGGGCTCGTATCCCCAGCATCCCATCACCTCTATTACCCTTCCGGTGACATCGGCTGTCGGAGGATCGACCATCGCCTCGGTGTCCGCAAAAGGGATGCGGTTGAGGGCCTCCATGTTGTTGTCCCTGTCAAATGCCGCCCAGCCGCCGTTAGAACTTTGCATGGAGATGAGCCATTCCATCCCCCTGGACTTGCAGGTTTCGAGTCCTTCCAATTTTTTGGGGTCGAAGCGGTTCAATACGTTCAAAACGACGGCCGAATCGTCAACGTCGGGGTAACGGGAGTTGTAAAATTCGAACGCCCATCCGCCGGGACGACATCGATTTTTGAACTGCCAGTCCCCGCCGGTCAATATCTGTTGATCCATAAGCCATTTGGCCGATTTTTCCAAAGCCGGATGGTCGGCGCCGACACCCGCATCGGTCAGCGCCATGACCGTCAATGCGGTGTCCCAGACAGGGGATATGCAGGACTGCATCCGGAACCCCTCCGCGTCTTCGAGGCAAAAATCCTCGATCGCCTTGAGGCCTTTTTTCATGACCTCGTGTGAGAGGGGAAACCCAAGGTAATGGAGGGCAAGCATCGAGTAGACCATTGGAGGCTGGATGCCGCCCCAGTCGCCGCTTTCTTCCTGGTGATCGACGATCCAGTTCTTAGCGGCTTCGATGGCCCTGCGCCTCAACTTTCTTATCGGCCTTTTCTCCAGTTTTTTGGCTATGCGGTCAAAGACAAAAAAGAGCTTGTTTATCCGGCTGTCCAGCCTTTTGCCATGTTCGGGCACGCAAAGCTCACTGATGGACAAGGATTCGGGGAGCTCAAATTTCGGCCTGATGCAGAGCACTATGGAGAGGGAACAACG
>JAJYTC010000057.1 GCA_021793275.1 Deltaproteobacteria bacterium
ACGTTGACATCGTACTTGCGCAGATTCATCTCCCTGGGCGGGCCTGCAAAAGGCGCTACAGGCTGGCCGGGCATCTGCTGAGCCTCGGGCTTCTTTTTGAAGTCGTCGATGTTTTCGAGCACATCCTCCTGGACCTGTTTAAGGTGATCGAGCACCTGGGAATCGTCCTGGTATTTCTCCTCGTAAGAATCCATCAACTGGCCGACGACGAAAAGAGCGATTTCGTTATCCAGTTTTGTATGCTTTTCTTTGAATTCATTTTCAACCGTGCGAATTTTCTTGATGGTTTCCTTCATTCTCTCGTGGAGCTCGTCGCTTTTGTTGCGCAGGAACTGGCGTTCCTCCTCGCTGAGGTGGCGCAGGTCCTCCTGGGTCATGGGCTCGCCTTCCTTATTGGCGGGAATTATGACCATGCCGACCTGTGAGAACTGCAAAATGAAACCCTGGTCGCGAGCTTCCTGCGAGAGTTCATCGATATAGTCGCGCCTTTGCTTTTCGAAGGCCTGGTGGACTTCGCTTTCCTTGGCGCGATAATCGTCACTGTCGAAGACTTCGGGGATTTTGGCCTGCAGGGTATCTATAAAATCATTCATGTCCTTTTTGAGCGTTTTACCACGACCCGCTGAAATCTTGAGGCACTTGGGCTTGTCCTGCTCTTTGAAATTGAAGACATAACACCAGTCGGGCGGAGTGGCTTCCTTGGCGGCCTGTTCTTCGATGTAGCTCCGGGCGGTATAAGTGAGTCCGGCTTTAGCAGGTCCCGCGATAAATATATTGTACCCCGACGTCTTCATTCCCATCCCGAACTTGATGGCGTCAATGGCGCGCTCCTGGCCCACGACCTTGTCCGCCTCGCCCTCCAGTGCGGCAGTGGTCTCAAACGAGAGCAGGTCATCTTCGAAATGCGCTCTTAATTCGTGTGCGGGAAGTCCCCGGACTGTCTCAGACATAAGCTTGGCTCCTTTGTATCGTCGTCAGGCCATCAAAATTATGAATCCGCCTCATTGTCGGCATCGACATTTTCTTCGAGGGGCAAATCGCCCTGCCCCACCACCTCCAGCCTGGCCCTTTTCCTGCGGCTCGAAGCCGCCGTCTGCAAAACGGTGCGTATCGCGTTTATCGTATATCCGTTTTTGCCTATAATCCTGCCAATATCCTCCGGTGATATTTTAAGCTCGATGACCACAGTGTCATCCTCTTCGCGCTCTTCAAGCTCCACTTTTTCCGGATGATCGGAAAGCGATTTTACCAGGTATTCCGCCAATTCTTTGAGGGCCATCTTTATCCTCCAGCCCCGCGCGGCGCGGGGTCAAGCTTTTCCCGGACCGAGCGAATTTTGCGTTCAGTACTCGATTCCATATCACGCCGGTCGTCGATCCTTATCTGCGTCAGGACCCTCACGGCGCCCGCATCAAAACAACTCTCATGCATTTTCCTTATGACGCCGAGGATGTCGTCCAGATCTCCCGAAATGATGGTGCCCATGCCGGTAAGTTCATACTTGAGATCGGTCTTTTCCAGCACCTTTATCGCCCCTGCCACAAAAGAACTCACACCGGCGCCAACGCCAATCGGCACAATGCTGAGGTCAACAATCGCCATGCGAACCGCCTTTCATGCTCGAACGGGATTTGGGCACCGGCGCTCTATGCATTCTGCCGGCATGCCTCCAGGAAATCATTGAATGCGGCCATCCGCGCCAATCCCGCCAAAGTCTCGAACAAATGCTCAACCGTGTGGGGCTCGACGGTCAGGAGGGGAAAAATCCTCTTTTCGATCAAAAAACCAAACAGGAGATCGAAATCAATCGTACCGGCGCCCACAGGCAAATGAGCATCAAAAGATCTATCGTTATCATGAAGATGAACTTCTTTCAAGTATGGCCAAGCAGCCAGGAGCCATTTGTCCAGGGCGGTTTGCGAAAAAGCGTGCTGGTGGCCGAGGTCCAGGCAGAAGCCCAACCGGGGCGACTTTATCCTCTCCAGGAGCTCCAGGTGCAATTCAGGGCCATCCTCGAAGACGTTCTCAAGAACCAGGGTGCAATTAAGCATCTCGGCCCGGCGGACAAAAGGCCCCAGGGTGGCAAGACAGTTCTCGATCCACTCGGGGCGATGTCCGCGATGATGTCTCGGATCGAAGCCGGCATGGAAGACGACCTGCTCGGGCAGCGCCCTTTCAGCCAACTGGAAAAGGCTGTCGAGCCTCGATCGGGTAACCTCTCGTATTGCGGGATCGACGCTTCCGGGATTCAAGTCCCAGAAAGGCCCATGGAATGAGATTCTACCGCCTCTTTCCCGTATCCGCGCAACCGCTGCGCAGACCTCGCCCGGCGAACAGCTTTCCAGATCGGCAGCCGCAAACCCGAGTTCGATATTCATCCGGTTTTCCACAACCAAATCCATGAAGCGTCCCACATAGCTCCAAGGCATGTTGACCAATACCTGCCGAAGCACGGCCCGCATCGCAGGATCGATTTCGCGGGATTTCATGAACTCTAATTCCGGTTTAATTAAACTCGACATTGCAACCACTCATGTCAACACAAGAAATACCCGATTTGCCGGGAATGTAAACCAATTCCCTGCAATTGGACGCCGCCGCCACCGGGCACGTATAAAAGCAAGGAGGTGATAAGTCAAATGCTTATTGACTTTAATATCTTTTAACAGCATCTTGTCCGCATTCCTGAATAAACTGTGAGGACGACAAGATGAAGCAGTATGTGATAGACCAGTTGAGAGAGGCCGACTACGACAAGATCCTCGGGTTCCTGCAGAAAAATGCGGATGCCTCGGAATTTGGAGATGTTTTCTGGGTAAGGCTTCCCGCCGATCTCTACACCGATGTTCAGAAGGAACACGAGAAATGCCGGCCTTTCTGCTTCGCCGTAAACCTTTCACCCAAACAAGCGGCTTTCGAAATGCTGGTGCGCAGCCGCCAGGTCCTGCGATGCAGCTGCATCGCCTACGCCGACGCAAGACAGCGAGACTACATCATAGACTATGCCGACCGGATGCTCGATGAGCTGAAAATCAAGATTTAGACTTTCCCCCGCGATCCATCGACGCTTTGATATTTTCGATATTTTTCGCGTAGTCGCCGTTGAAAACCGCAGAGCCTGCCACGAAGACATCCACGCCCGCTTCGGCGAGCTCGAAGGCCGTAGCGGGATTAACTCCCCCATCAACCTGGAGCAGCGCCGAGAGGCCTGCGTCATCAATTTTCCTGCGGCATTCCCGGATTTTCGGCAGCACATTCCGTATGAAGGCCTGCCCGCCGAACCCGGGATTGACGGTCATTAGCAGCACCATGTCCACGTCGGGCAGCACAGCCTCGACCATGCACAGCGGGGTGGCGGGATTTAGAGCAACGCAGGGCTTAACCCCGAGTTCCCTTATATTCTGGATTACCCTGTGCAGGTGCACGCACGCTTCCGCATGCACGCCGATCAACGTTGCCCCGGCTTTGGCGAAATTTTCCACGTAACGGCCAGGGTCCTCTATCATCAGGTGGACATCGAGTGGAAGGCAAGTCACTTTGCTCAGCGCCTCCACCATGTAAGGCCCGATGGTTATATTGGGCACGAAACGGCCGTCCATAACATCGACATGTATCCAGTCGGCCCCCGCGGCCTCGACGGCTTCGACCTCATCGGCCAGCCTGCCGAAATCGGCCGAAAGAATAGATGCGGAAAGAAGTTTTTTCATTTAATACACCTTCCCATGACCAGTGGATTCCGGCTCAATCCCGCTAAGAGCGGGACTGCCGGAATGACGAGATGACAGCCTGTCCTTTTTCATGTATCACGGCTATCGGGCGCTCTTCATAGCGAGTGCCGCGGCGCCGATAATTCCAGCGCGGTTACCAAGCCTGGCTGCACGGAAAGTAAGGCGGCCGAGGGCAGCGCCAAGAGCACGGCTTCGCACCTCGCTCTCCACGCGAGAGACCATCTCGGGCATGCCTTCCACAATGCCTCCGCCGAGGATTATCACGCAAGGATTAACCGCGTTGACCAGAGCGGCCACACCAGCCCCAAGGGCCCGAACAGCAGCATCGATCAGGCTGACGGCGAGCCGATCGCCTTCGTGACAGGCCTGCACCACGATTTTCGCCGTGATGTTCTCGAGGCTGCCTCCTGCCATCTTCAAGATTTTACGGCCCCGAACCGGATCGGCAGCAACGCTTTCCCTGGCGCTGCGCGCCAAAGCCAATCCGCCCGCCAGAGCTTCCATACACCCCCTGTTGCCGCAATTGCAAAGAGGACCGTCCAGGTCCACCGTCATGTGCCCGATCTCCCCTGCCGTATTGCTGCATCCTTCAAGCGGTTTGCCGCCGCAAACAATGGCGCCGCCTATGCCGGTCCCGATAAAGACGCATAAAAGGTCTTCGACTCCCCGGCCGGCGCCGAAAAGCCATTCGCCCCACATGGCCGCCCGGACGTCGTTGGTCACTACGACAGGAATCGCGCATGCCTTCTCGATATCCTCACCGAGCGGCACGTCATGCCAGTCGAGGTTGGGTCCGAATATGACCGCCCCGCTCTGCGGGTCCACCTGTCCGGCGACCCCTATCCCGATCCCGGATATCTGAGAGGCAGACCCGGCGCCGAGCCGCCGGACCCCTTCGACCACCTGGCCGATTACAGCTCCATAGCCACTGCGGGTTTCGGTCTCATAGCGAACCAGCTCCAGCAGCGCCCCATCTTCATCGACCCTGCCCAAGGCTATTTTAGTGCCTCCCAGATCAATTCCTATGGCATTTTTTTTCACCTGCTACACATCCCTGAACGGTGGGGGCGCATCGGGTCCGGTTGCACGCGTTTTTTCGAGTTCAGCCACCGTACGGCCATATTTTTCGTGAATCAGCTTCCGGTCAAATTCCCAAAACTGTTCCAGCATGGCGTCGAGTTCCTGTTTTGTGAAATACTCCATGCAGGGGTAAAAAAATGATTTATCCTCTTTGACAATGTGCGCCGGGTAAAAAGCGACCAGGAAGTTCAAAAGCCTGCCTATTTCGTCCAGGGCCGCGAGAGAGCCGCCTTTGTACCTATCGTTAGCATCGACCAGGTCGTGCATGGTCTGCCGCGCGATCCTGTGTTCCTCGATCAGTTCGCCAACGATCCCCTCATGGGCTGCGCTGAGCTTTTTGCCTTTCAATTGCGCAAACAGGATCTCTTCTTCTTTTCCGTGGTGACACCGATCCCCGTAGGTACTGAAAAAATCCACGACGGTTTCTATGAAAGCCGGATCGGCCTGCCGGTCTGCCGCAATAGTCGATACCTCGGCCTTCATAAGAGAGATCATGTGTTCGATCAGCCGGTGCTCTCGCATAAGCGGTCCGATAGGGATCATGGTTTCTCCTCCGTATCACATTGCTTTCGCGTTCACCTCAAAAACATCAGCGGAAGGTTCGGGGCAAGCTCCGCACCCAAGACGATATTTCTCCTCATCCGGCACAACCCTGCGGACAATCTTTATCAAGGGGGAAAATCTCCTCTTTCAGATAAAGGACTTAGGGAAATTAGTCAAGACGGACCTCAGTCCTTCGACGACGGTTGCAGCGCATTTTTATGGCAGCCGCCGGTTTCATTTTTAAAAGCTTTCAAGACTTGCAGGACTTGTACCGATTTAACGTTGTGTCCGGATAGTGCTCGGAAGCTATCGGTGTCACACCCCGGGTTTCCGGACGGGCACCAGCTATTGTGTGAAGGAACAAGGGCAGCCATGGAGCTAACAAAATAATGGTATTGAAAATAACTTGGAAGCAGGGTGAGCCGCTGCGCTGGAACGTCGATCCGGATGAACCTGAAAGGATCAGGATTCCCCTTAAAATAGATGATGTAATGGTCGTAAGATCGCCTGCCGCACCAGCGCGCATCACCTCGTGCAAGGTTGTCGGAGCCTGGCACGGCCGATTCATACTGATTACCGAACCCGCGATAAAGATAAGCGAGAGGCTTTCAGCGGTCCTCGACCAGAATCTTTTGTGTTCCTGCCTGTGTGAAGATTACCTCTACATATTTTACAGCAGGTACCGCAACCGCCTGATGGACGACATAGTTTGCATAGAATATCCCAGGGAGATGGAGGTCCGCCGGATAAGGGAGCACACCAGGATCAAAGTGGACATCGACACAAGGGTCTTCCTTGGCAACGGTGAACCTGTTTCAGCAAGAATGATCGATATCAGCCGAGGCGGATGCCGCCTCGCATTCAACCAACGCGTGCGCATGACAAAGGGAAGCAGCCTCTCCTTGACCTTCGAGCTTCCAAACGAAATCCCTGTGGAAAACCTCGAGGCTGTGGTAGCAAAGATCAAGCAGGTAAACAGAACTACGGAAGCAGGCGTGTCATTTAACGGTGAAGAGAAAGAGATCTGCAAGGTAGCCGATTTCTGCGAAATTTGCAGATTTCTTTAACTGGATGCGGGCCCTAACGCCTCTATGCAGCGTGCCACCCGCCCGTCCATAGGAGAGTACATGTGAACAGGAAGGTAATTATCGACCGAGGGACCAAGGCTCAGATCTGCACGGCCGCCTTGACGGCGACTATATTCGGCGCCATGGTCCCCTTTTTCGGATTTAACTGGAAATCTTTGCACACCCTGGGATTTCCGGCGCCACTGCACGAAGCCCTGCTCTCGGCCCTGCTTTCGGCCCTGCTTTCCGCAGGGCTGTTGCTGCCCATCATGCTGCGCGTGCAAAAGCGGAAAAGAAACGGCGCCGAAGAGCAGATCAACCTCCTGGACACGGTAACAGACACCATTCCATGCCCTATTTTTTATAAAGACAGCAATGGAATTTATCTTGGCTGCAACTCCGCCTTCGAAACCTGTATAGGCAGGCCCAAACATGAAATCATAGGCAAGACGGCTTATGATATCGCGCCCGCCGAGCTTGCCGAGATATATCATAAAGCCGATCTGGAATTACTGAAGGCCCCGGGGGTTAAACAGTACGAGACATCATTCCGGCACGCAGACGGAAATCTGCTCGACGTCCTGTTCACCAAGCGCACTTTTTCCGATTTTTCGGGAAAAACGGCAGGCATTGTTGGAGTCATGCTGGATATAACCGAGCGGAAAAAGACAGAGAGGATTTTGGAAAACAATGAGACGACACTGCGCCAGATAATAGACCTGGTGCCACACAAGATTTTCGTAAAGGACCGGAACGGGAAATATCTTTTGGCAAACCGGGCCGTTGCCGCGGGATATGGCACCACGGTCGAGGCCCTTACGGGGAAAAATCACTCCGATCTGCATCCGGACCGAAACGAAGTTGAGCGGATGTTGCAGGATGACCGCGAGGTGATGAGAAGCGGAAAAACCCTTTTCATTCAGGAAGAACCTTACACGGATTGCCGGGGGAATTTGCATTACCTGCAGACCTTCAAGGCGCCTTTTTACACAAACGGTGGAAATATTGAAGCCGTGCTTGGCATTGCAATCGACATTACGGAGCGCAAGCGGATTGAAAACGCATTGAGAGAATCCGAGGAAATGCTGCGGGACAGCGAGGAACTCTACCGGAGCGTGGTGGAAAATATGCAGGACGTTTTCTACCGCACCGATAAAAACGGCCTGATCACCATGGTAAGCCCCTCGGCGTCCAACCTGTACGGAGGGCCGCTTGAGGAGATCCCGGGCAGGAATATAGAGGATTTTTGGATATACCCCGAGGAACGCGCGAAAATGCTGGAACTGATCCGGCGGGACGGGGTGGTCCGGGATTATGAAGTCACTGTACGAAGCAGAGACGGTTCGCCGGTTTTCGTATCGGTTACGAGCAATTTCCGCAAGGACAGGGAAGGAAACATCCTCGGGGTCGATGGAGTCATTCGCGATATAACGGAGCGCAAGCGGGCGGAAAAAGAGCGCGCGCTGCTGGTAAGGGCCATCGAGCAGGTCGCCGAAGGTATAATCATAACGGACCCGAAGTGGAATATTGAGTATGCCAACCCGGCATTCGAACGGCTCACCGGATATTCAGCAGATGAAATTGTCGGAATGCACACAAGGGTCTTCAAAACCGACAGGCACGACAAAAATTTCTACAGGAACGTGCGGGAAACTCTTTCAAGGGGCGAGACGTGGTCCGGACGCGTTACCAATAAGAAGAAGAACGGCGCCCTATACGACGCCGAGGTCACGGCCTCGGCGATTCGCGACGACGCCGGTTTTATCAAAAATTATATCTCCATTCACAGGGATGTCACCCGTGAATTGCAACTGGAAAATCAGCTTCGCCAGTCTCAAAAGATGGAGGCGCTCGGCACGCTTGCCGGGGGCATTGCCCATGACTTCAACAATATCCTTGGAATCATCATGGGTTATACGCAACTGGCAATGTATGATTCCGACTCGGGAAGTTCGGCGCATTGCAAGCTCGACGAGGTGCTCAAAGCAACCTACCGCGCAAAGGAACTGGTGCAGCAGATTCTTGCGTTCAGCCGCCAGTCCGAACAGCAAAAGATTCCGCTGCGACCGGGGACTATAGTGAAAGAGGCCATGCGCATTTTGCGCCCCTCTTTGCCGTCGACCATCGAGATAAAAACCGATGTGACAAGCCAAACGGCCATACTGGCCGATCCTACCCAGATGCACCAGGTGCTCATGAACCTGTGCACCAACGCGGCACATGCGATGGAGGATAAAGGCGGAGTTTTGGGAGTCAGCCTGGCGGATATCGAGTTGGACGCCGGGTCCTGTACAAGCAGGAAAAGCCTGCAGCCGGGTCGATACGTCGAACTTACGGTCAGGGACAGCGGACACGGCATCGATCCATCAATAATTGATTCCATTTTCGACCCTTTCTTCACTACCAAAGAGCAGGGCAAAGGCACAGGGCTGGGTCTTTCCGTGGTGCACGGAGTCGTGCAAAGCCTCGGGGGAGCAATCAGTGTGGAGAGCACTCCAGGAATAGGGAGCTCATTCACGGTGCTTTTCCCTGTCATGAAAGCCGACTGCGCGCCCTGGCAAGAAGGAGAGCCGCTCACTGTTCCCTGCGGGTTGGAGCGGGTGCTTGTCGTTGACGACGAGCCGGTGCTGGCCGAAATGACGCAGCAGATGCTCACCGAGCTTGGATACAACGCTGTTTTTCGAACGAACGGGCTGGAAGCCCTGGAGGCCTTTCGGCATCAGCCGGAGGATAAAGCTTTCGACCTCGTAATCACCGATATGACCATGCCTCATTTCACAGGGGTGGAGCTTGCCCGAGAGCTTTCCGCGCTTCGCCCCGAAGTTCCGATAATACTTATGACCGGCTACAGTGAAAAAATCGATGCAAACAGGGCGGGGGAGATGGGCATCGCGGGGTTCCTTCTAAAACCGGTGACCATCAGGAAACTGGCGGCAACGGCGAGGGCCGTGCTGGACCAAAAGAAGGTGTCATGAGAAGCGGGGACGTAAGGAAGATTCTTATCGTCGATGATGAAGAAGCGATATGCTCTCTTCTGAAACTTCAAGGGCCTGTTGACGCCCTGGACGCCGGCTTAGTCCCGCTAAGAGCGGGATTGCCGGGGTGACGAACTTGACCTTAAGCAGCTATAAGTTTCATTCTCGTTCAAACCGCGTCCGAGGACGCGGCGGCGGCGCTGGATTCCGGCCTTGATCCCGGCCCAAAACCACTGCCGGGACTGCCGGAATGACGGCACGAGGGTTTGTCGTTCTCATGGAGCTTTGAACAGTCCGTAGGGCAAAACACTCGTAGATTCCCGGAACCGTCAATCCCGCGAGGCGCGGGACCCCCGGCAGAGCCTGAGGTTTACCCCCTTTAGCAGGGAAGACATCAGGTCCAGGCTCTTCGAGCCTTCGCACTTTTCGGGAACGGTTGAGAAGCTTTTCCGCCCCCCCCCCCGCATCAGGGAGCCTATCGCAGTCCTTGTGCCCAAGGAGGCTCCGGACACTGCCGGGAACCAGGAGGCTGTCCGAGAACATCTTCGATTGGCCTCCCAACCCTCCAGGGTTGATGTGCTATGGATGACCAGGTCATAGAGGCCCGAGTCGGCAGTGTCAATTCCGAAGAGTTCCACGTCTATTCTTTGAGCCCCATTGTCATATCTTCCGTGGTAGCGAGGGCTTTCTCCAGTGCCTATATTTTCGATTGGAAGGGTCTGCACATTCGCCCCGGCAGCTATTGAGCTTCCGGGATATCCAGCTTTACCCCGTCCCGGGAAGCGAGTTTGGCTGCGCTACTCCCCTCCCGATTTATTATCGACGCCCTTCTCCGACCTTGAGGACGGAAACATGACCGTGGATAGGATGTTTAAGATTGGCATTACACTTGTTGCAGCTTTGACTGCTATTTTGGCGTTGTTTTTATCCGGCCGCCCCTATTTTCCTCTTTTTCTCATCTTTCTTGCGGCTTTGGCCGAGCTAGGCCTCAGACGATATCAGGGGCACGAGACGAGAGGCAACGGTCCGGGAGCTCTTTTTGGATACGGACCAGGCAGTGGGCGGAAAATCTCCATTCCCGGGGAACAAGGTGACCGATCTTCTTTGCCCGCGATTTACGAGTGCAGAGACAAAAGACGCCGGAGGAGGAAGATCGTCAGGATACTGGAACAGTTGCCATGCGGAAAGCGCCGTTTTGCGCCCCCGGATCAAGTCCGGGGCAGGCTCCGGCGTTGTCATTCTTCGCCTTTGGTTGTGCGACGTACTCTGGTGCGCCTCAGCGCAAGGCCTTGATTTGCCGGCCGGGGAAGACTCCCGGGGACAACAAGGATAGATTTCGGCGCCAAGGGCGCCCTTCGCTTTTTCAGCGGGACCGGATATCCTGTCTGCCGATGTCGGGGTTCGCTTCGCTCGCCCCGACCTACGGTGCTGCCGTGCTTCGAGGAATCAGCTATCGGCCTCATCCCCGAGTCGATATTGGAACCAAACCCGAGACAGCACCGCTCATATTTTTCGGATTTTTTCGGCAGAGACCCGAGCGGGGGAATCTTTCATCTTTCGCCACTCGAACGAGTGATGGCGGGGAATGACCAAGACACCTTCGGCCGTGCGGTCCGAGACCGAGACCACGATTTCGAAGGCCCCGCCGTCGAGTTCCACGGACACCGTATCTCCGTCGCAAAGGCCGATACGAGCTGCGTCTTTACTATTCATCGACATATGCGGGGCGGCAGCGGCGGCATCGAGCGAATCGGACCAGGCCGAAAATTCGCTCGTTCCAAACATCCACTCGACCATCAAAAGCTCGAAGGCCTCGGGGTTTTCGGGACCCGTTCGGGCATCTGCGCTCGCCCTCTCCCATTTGCCCTGGAAGCCGGCTTTGGCCGTAAGGAGTCTCGGCCCGTCAACGGGGTAGCCGTGACCCGCTTTAAGCCCATCGAAGGCCGGAAGCGCGGCAGGGATAAACTTTTCAGGGGAGATACCGCCGGGTCCGGCATCCTTGTCAGGCGTGCCGGCAATTTGCCAAAGCGCCTTCCAGGCAGGCAGGTGGTCGCCACCGGGCACGAGGTCGGAGTAGACACGCGGAGGATGTTCGCCTCCCCGGATCGGTACTCCGCCGCAGTGAACCGGGTGCGCAAACTGTACCCTTCCCTCCTGGTTTATATACGTCGAGCCGGTTTCAAAGATAGTGGAAGAGGGATAGAAAAAGGAAGCGCGCCTGACCGTTTCGGACGGAAAATAATCGATGGCTACGAGAAGCTCGAGTTTCGACATGGCACTCTCCAGCCTGGCCCGGTCCGGGTAATGATGGAAGGGGTCGCTTTCGCCAACTACCAGCGCGCGCACACGGCCCGCTTCGATATCCTCGACAAGATCGGCAAACGTCTTGTCGTCCGTTCCGGAGAGGAGGGCCGATCCGAAAGAGCCCGCCCCCGGCAAAAGGAAAAAAAGGCCTGCCTGTTTTCCGGCAAGCCGCAGCAGGCGCACGCAATCAGCGGCGAACGCCGGAGTGGTTTGGAGGGTCACATCGGTCCCGCAAATTATCGCCGGCCTGCTGCACGATGCGAGAAGCTGAGAGAGCCGGGCCATTGCCGCCGGCGGTTCACAGCTTTCACATTCGGCCGCAAGGTAGCGGCAAAACTCTTCGGCGTCTTTTCCGAACCGCGCCGCGTCCTTTTCCACAGCCTTCCAGACGAGCATGCCCAGATACCGCTCGATCTTTTCGGGCGCTGCGGGGAAGTGCTCGAAACCGCAGGGCAAAAAGATCGGGCGCGGGTCAATCGTAACGACCGGGGCGTTCTTCCTCGCGGCCTGCCTGAGCGCGAGGGCGCCCATTGGCGCTTCGTTCAGCGGATCGGCCCCGACAACGATAACAAAATCGGCCTTTTCGATTTCCCGCATCGAGACGGCGATCTCGCCATCCAGCCCTTCGACGGCGGAAAGGGTCTTCCGGCGATCTTCGGGACCCCAAAAGAAGACTGGACCCCGCCAGTCGCGCGTTCTGCATATCAGATCGAGCATGCACTGAGACTCGAAGCTGTTTCGATGCGAGCCTGCGGCGGCGATAGCCCGCGGCCCGTATTTGGCCGCAATATTGTCAAGCGCCTCCCGCGCGGCTGTCAGGGCGGCGTGGGCGGAAGCCGGGGCGCCGGCAATCCTTGGCGAAAGGGGACGTTCTCTATGGCCTGTGCCGCCGTTCGAGTAGGAAAATCCGAACCTTCCGGCATCGCATAGGAAATACCCGTTTACCTCACTGTTGAAACGGGCCTCGACGCGCATAACCCCGCGGTGATGGGCGTTTGCTGCCGTATTGCACCCGAGCGAGCACTGATTGCAGAGGGAGGGGGATCTTTCCAGCTCCCATCTTCGCAGTTTGAACCTGGCTGTGGTGTCCGTGTAGACGCCGGTCGGGCAAATATCGACCAGGTTTCCCGAAAACGGACTTTCAAGACTCCCGTCGGAAAACCTGCCGAAATACATCCGGTCGCCGATGCGCAGAGGGCCAAGGTCCCGGTAGCCGGCAAACTCCTGGTAGAACCTTGCACATCTGTAGCAGTGTATGCAGCGGTTCATTTCATGCTTGATGTAGGGTCCGAGGTACTGGTCGCGGTAGGTCCGCTTGGGGCCCCTGAAACGGCGCCGGCCATGGCCGCCGGACACCGTTTCGTCCTGCAGCAGGCATTGGCCGCCTTCATCGCACACAGGACAATCCAAGGGATGATTCATCATCAGCAGTTCGATGACTCTTTTTCGAAAGAGAACGGCTTCTTCGTCCGTCGTAGAAACCACCATCCCGTCACGGGCATCGATCATGCAGCTCATCTGAACGCCTTTGAACGGCCCCTGGAGGAACTTGACCGCGCACATCCGGCACGCCCCGACCGATCCCAGCGCCTCATGATAGCAAAAGCGCGGAATAACGATGCCCAGCCTTTGTGCCGCATCGATCACTTTGGTGCCCTCGGGGACCTCTATTTCGCGTTCGTCAATGATCAGCCTTGGCATGGAAAGGACATCCCTTTTCGCTAATGTGTTGTCGGACTTCGTCTTCAAAAAAATCCAGGAGGCTGATCACAGGCTCTGCGGCGCCGGGGGCAAGCGCGCAATAGGAATTCCAAACCTGTTTGCAAAGCATCCTCAAATTGGGTATGAATTCTTCTTTACCTTCCCCGTTTTCGATTCTCCACAGAAGATCCCGCATGTAGGGAAGCCCTTCCCGGCAAGGCGTGCACCACCCGCACGACTCTCGGGCGAAAAACTCCATCAGGTTGAGGGTAGCTCCGAGAAGGCAGGTATTTTGATCGAAAACCATTATTGCCGCTGTGCCGAGACGATTGCCGATTTTTTTGAGATCCTCGAAATCCATCGGAATATCGTAGTGCTCGGGGGTCAAAAACCTCGTTGAAGCGCCTCCCGGAAGGCATGCTTTGAATTTTGAACCGGACGCCATGCCTCCGCAGTGTAGATCGATTATTTCGCTCAGCCTCGTGCCTATAGGCAACTCGACCGCCCCGGGACGGCTGACTCTGCCGCTTATGCCGTAAATTTTCGTGCCGGCCCCGTGCTCGGTGGCGCTCAAGCTTTTGAACCATTCGGGGCCGTTTCGCAAAATATGCGGGACATTTGCGAGCGTTTCGACGTTATTGACAACGGTCGGCTTTTCCCAGAGGCCCTTTTCGGTAGGATACGGCGGCGGCTTTACCGGGTTTGGTCTCTTGCCCATTATGGCGTTAAGAAGAGCGGAGGCCTCCCCGCAGATGTATCTTCCCCCGCTTCGATGAACGACGATATCGAAGGAAAAATCGGTCCCAAGAATTCTATTGCCGAGAAAACCGGCCTTTCGGGCGTTTTCGAGCTCGCGCTCCAATATGGCCGCGCTGCTTTCATAGGAAGGGCGCACGAAAAAGAAGGCCTTGGAGCCGGAAAAGGAATAAGCGGCAAGGGCCATCCCTTCGATAACGCAGTGCGGATCGACGTGGAGCAGCATGCGGTCCTTGAAAGTCCCCGGCTCCATTTCGTCCGAGTTTGCCACGAGGTAGCGCGGGAAAGGGCTCGAATCGGGCACGGCGGCCCATTTCATTCCCGCAGGAAATCCGGCGCCGCCCCGGCCCAGAAGACCCGATTCAGTCACCAGCCTTATGACCTCTTTGGGAGAAATCCCGCCTCCGATAAACTTTTCGAGCGCTTCATAACCCCCGCTTTCGCGGTACTCGTCCAGGGTCGCCACACGGTCGGGCTTCCTGTTTTGAAACAATACCAGGGGATACTTAAACGGCATGATTCATTCCGATCCGCTAAAATCGGCCTTTTCAGCCAGTTGGGTGAGGACCCTGTCGATCTTTTCAGGAGTCAGGTTTCCGAAAACGCGATTGTTTACGACCATGGCGGGAGCACGGTCGCAATAGCCGATGCAGCAGACCGGCAGAAGCGTGAAGAGTCCGTCCGCGCTGGTCCCTCCCATAGGGATGGAAAGACGCGAACTTATGTAGTCGATTACGCGCTGATGCCCCTGGAGCCAGCATACCGTGCTGTCACAGACCTTGATCACGTACCTGCCCACCGGGCTGCGGTATATGTAGTCGTAAAAAGTCGCCAACTCTTCGAGCTCGAGGGGCGTCATGCCGAGCAGCTCCGCGGCTTCGACCATTGCTTCGTCGCTCATCCAGCCCTGGAGTTCCTGGATTGCAAACATTACATCAATAGCCTTCTCGCGGGGCGATTCCGCACCGGCTATCATCTCCCTAAGCTTGAACTTCAATTCGTCAGGCAGCATAATAGTTTTTTATTCAGTTTTCAGATCCTTTGTAATTGTCTCACGTTAAACAGGTTTGCTCTATTTTATATCACGTGCAAACTAAGTCAGGGTAGGTAAAAGTCAATCGGCGAGCCACCGCCGGCGAATTGACGGGATGACGATAGAAGAAAAAACTCTGTAGGCACTCGAAGTCTATTCGGACAAATACTAAAAGGGGGGAACCCGGATGAAACCTGCCGAAGCTTACCGATGGCTGCTGGATTATTCGAAGACAACCGCTTTTTACGAATCCATGATGGGGCTTCTTCACTGGGACCAGCGCACATATTTGCCCAAAGGAGGCCGCGCGCACAGGTCGGAGCAGATTGCGGCAATGACTTCCCTTGTCTACCGGCGCGCTACGGACCCTCGGCTCGGGGAGATTTTGGCGGAGGCCGAAGCCGGCAAAAGCCGGGGTGAGGATCTGTCGGATGAAGCGGTAAATCTTCGCGAGTGGAGAAGAAATTACGACCGCACTATCAGGATACCCGAAAGACTCGCCGTGGAACTTGCAAGGGCCGCATCCGAGGGCGAACTCGCATGGCAGGCGGCGAGAAAGGAAAATGACTGGGAGGGTTTCCTTCCTTATCTCGAACGCATCGTAGAACTGAAGCGGCAGGAGGCCGAAGCCCTCTCCAAGGGTGGGCAAGAGATCTACGACGCCCTTATCGACGACTACGAACAGGGGGAAACCGCGGGGAAAATCGAGGCGCTTTTCACGAAGCTCGAGGGCGCGACTTTCAAAATGCTGGAAAAAATCGAAGCCGCCCCTCGAAGGCCTGACCCGGCGGTTTTGCGCGGCGATTGTCCGGTTTTGGCGCAGGAGGCCTTCATAAGGGAGGTTATCGGCAGCCTGGGCTACGATTTCGATGGTGGGAGGATGGACTTTTCGGCCCATCCTTTCACCGCAGGCATAGGACCGGGAGATGTGCGAATCACCACCAGGTTGGATCGCGAATCTTTTGTCATGGGCCTTTTCAGCTCGATTCACGAGACGGGGCATGCCCTATACGCTCACGGGCTTCCGGTAGAGCACTGGGGAACGCCGCGCGGCAGCTCGATTTCCATGGCGATCCACGAATCCCAGTCGCGGATGTGGGAAAACATGGTCGGAAAGTCCGAGGGGTTCTGGAGGCATTTTTACCCCACGGCACGCAGTTATTTCCCGTGGTTGAACAAGACAGGGCTGGATGCCTTCCTGTTCGCCCTGAACGAGGTTCGCCCGAGCACGATCCGCACCGAGGCCGACGAAGTCACCTACAACCTGCACATCATTATGAGATTCAAACTGGAAAGGATGCTTATCGGCGGCGAACTGGGGGCCGCAGATCTTCCGGACGCATGGAACGCTTCCATGGACCGATATTTCCACACCACTCCGCAAAACTATTCCGACGGCGTTATGCAGGACGTTCACTGGTCGTCGGGAGCATTCGGCTACTTTCCAAGCTACGCCCTGGGGAATATGTACGCAGCGCAATTTTACGCCAAGGCGGAAAAGGAGCTGGGCGATCTGCAGGAGATGTTTGCGGCCGGCGAGTTTTCTCCCCTTCTTGGATGGCTCCGGCAAAACGTTCACTCACAGGGAAGCCGCCTTCTTCCCCGCGACCTCGTGAAGGCCGCCACCGGCGACGAGTTGCATGCGGATTACCTGATCTCCTACCTGGAAGGGAAATATAAAAAGGCGTACGGTTGCCATGAAAGAAATTGACAAAACCGGGGACAATCCCATACAAGCCATTATAACTCCATGCTTTGGATAAATCTGAAATCGCCGTAATCTGGACGCACTGCACCTGTGAATGAAGCTGTCGATGATGAATAAAAATTGCAGGGACAGGATTTTGAGGGAGCAGGTTCGTCTTGCTATGCAACAGCTCCCGATGACACTGATTGCCCCCCTGGTCGCCGCTTTGGTGCTTGCCCTGGCCGCATGCGGAGTTGTGGCCGGCGGGAGGATTCTGGTATGGATTTCGATGGTCCTGGTGACCGTGCTGGGCGGGACCTTCCTTCACCTCCAATTTCGCAAGGTGCGCGATGATGCATTCAACGGGGAGCACTGGCAGAATCTTTATCTCACTTTGAACCTGATTACCGGGATCGTCTGGGGAGCATCGGCTTTTATTATTTTTCCACCCATCGATCATCCCGGCCTGATCTTTCTTTTTTTTCTCGTAATAGCCTGCCTTTCAACAACAACCACCCTGCCCTATTCTTCCCTCAAATTCGGTCCTGCGGCATGGGCGGGACCCGCAGTACTGGCCTATGCCCTCCGATGCTGCATGGAGGGGGGAGAGCTTGGATACACCATAGGCATGTTGGGCGTCCTTTTCCTGTTTTCCGTCATTATCTTCGGGCTCAAACACAACAGGTTCATCACCTCAGGCATCGTTTTACGGTTTGAGAACCTGGAACTGCTCGAAGAGGTGAGAAGAGTAAATGATTCGATCTCCCGGGAAATTACGGAGCGAAAGCTTGCGCAGAAGACGCTCGAAGAAAGTGAGGAAAGGTTCCGGCTCGCCTTTCGAACCAGCCCCGATTCGATCGGTCTCAATCGGCTTTCGGATGGAATGTTTATCGACATAAATGAGGGTTTCACAAAAATCACCGGGTATACGAGCGATGACGTCATGGGAAAAACCGCTCTCGAACTCGATATCTGGAACGATTTGAAAGCCAGGGAACGGTTTCGAGCCAGTCTTGAGGGCAGCGGGTTTGTGGAAAACGTGGAAGCCGAGTTCCGCGCAAAGGACGGTCGGGTCTTAACGGGGCTGATGTCCGCCCGTATTCTGCGCATAAACCAGGAAGACATGATCCTCAACATCGCCCGCGACATCAGCGCATGGAAGAAAACAGAGGAGGAAAAGAAAAAGCTCGAGACGGAGTTGTTCTTCTCGCAAAAGATGGAGTCGGTAGGACGGCTGGCCGGCGGCGTGGCGCACGATTTCAACAATATGCTCAGCGTGATCATCGGACGGGCCGAAATGGCTATGCATTGCGGTATTTTGAATGACGGACTTCGGCAAAATCTAAATGAAATCATCCATGCCGCTCAACGTTCGGCGGAACTTACCCGGCAACTGCTCGCATTTGCCAGCAAACAGTCCATCTCTCCAAAAATAACGGATCTTAACGAGACGATATCGGGCATGCTCATAATGCTGCGCCGGCTTATAGGCGAGGATATCGACCTGAGCTGGATGCCGGGGATCGATCTTCCGAAAGTCAGAATCGATCCCTCCCAGATCGACCAGATATTGGTCAATCTCGTGGTAAACGCCCGCGACTCCATTTCGGGCGCAGGCAACATAACCGTAAGGACCGACAGCTTCGCCGTCGATGAGGCCGCCAGGGCCGGCAAGCCTGAATTGACGGCTGGAAGGTATGTCCTGCTCACCGTAAACGACACCGGAGCAGGAATGACCAGGGAAGTCCGTGAAAAAATTTTCGAGCCTTTTTTCACCACCAAGGAATTGGGCCAGGGCACCGGCCTGGGACTTTCCTCCGTCTACGGCATTGTCAAACAAAACAACGGTTTTATCGATGTCGTGAGCCAACCGGAGAAAGGGGCGACGTTCAAGATCTACCTGCCCGCGTTCGAGAATGGGACCGAAGCGGCCCCCGAGAAGAAGGCGCCGGGAGATCGCCCGACAGGGGCCGAAACGATACTGCTGGTAGAAGATAATGAAGCGGTGCTGGATCTCAGTAAAAGCATGATCGAGATGCTGGGGTACACGGTGCTCGCCTCGGACGCTCCAGCACGCGCGATAACTCTTGCCGCAACCTACCCGGGAGATATCGATCTTCTCATTACCGACATAATAATGCCTGAGATGAACGGCCGCGAACTGGTGGAAAATCTCCATCGAATCCGACCCGGCCTCAAATCTCTCTATATGTCGGGCTACACGGCCAACGTGATAAGCGATCGCGGCATTCTCGAGGAAAACGTAAATTTCATTCAGAAGCCTTTCGGCATCGATGATCTTGCACAAAAGGTCAGACAGGTGCTCGATCGCCCGGACGGCGATTTGGTTCCCGGCTGATGAAAGCTATGGGAATAACGTTTTCATTCGCTTCGAAGAAAAGCCGGACCTAACCTCCATATTGCCTGGTGAAATCGAACATGGCCTGCACGTTCTCAGGTTTTGCATCGCCTAAGACGGTGGAAGCATCCATGATATATCCGCCATCCGCTGCACACTCATCGATCAACTTTTTGCAGCAGGCTCTGACGTCGTCGGGACTACCCAACGCAAGAAGGCTCAAGGGAACATTTCCGCGGATACAGCAACGATCCCTCATCACGGCTTTTGCCTTGAAAATGTCTGTACCCTCAAAATGGTACATAACCTTTCCAGGAGTAACGTCCTTGAAAAATTCGAGCCGGGTGTTGCATACACCTTCGACAAGCACCCAGGGCGTGATCCCCTCCCGGATAAGGGCTTCGAGCAGCTCTTTCATATGCGGCCAATAAAATTTTTGGAACTGCTGCGGCGACATCAATTGGTCGAGGCATTTGTGGAGTGGAATAAATACCGTCGGGACTCCGGTTCGCTTTACGGAAGCGATTGCCGCATCGATCATAACGGGCAGAAGTTTTTCACAGGCCGCCATGACTTTTTCCGGCCGTCTGAGCATGTCCATCATTATACCCCTGGTTCCACGGAAAAGATCGCCCAAGGTGTCGAAGGGCACCTGACTGAAGCCACCTGCTGCGGCGGGAAAGCCCAATTCGGTCATTTTTTTATGAAATTGGGCAGCCCATTTGAGGATTTCGGCAGATTTTCGACCCGCCTCTATAAGGGCATTCCGCGCAGCTTCCATTTCCGGCGAGAGCAAAGACGCCCCACTGAAAAAGCCCCAATAATAGGGAATCACCTGGTTTATCGGCGGTAGATTTTCAAAAGGAGCCAAGGCCTTGCACACCCTGGGCCAGAATCGCCGAATCATGAAATCAGACATGTCGGAAAGAAAATGGTCGTACTCGTCGACCTTCATCACTTCCAGTTCTACGAATTGGTAGGATCTGTCTTCCTGAAGACCGTGGCCGGCCCATTTAAGATGCTGATAGTCTACCACATCCAAAAGAGGGGCGAAGCCGCGCAGAGGATAAGGATTTTCAAATGTATCCGGCTGATAATGCTCATAACACTCTACCCACAAGTCGAACATGAGCTGTGGATCGTACATTACGGACTGAATGGAAACGGTTTTGCGTCGAGCAGGAAAATAATCCCACAGAGCCGTAATGGGAACCCGGTCAGGTTTTTTAAGGGAAACAGCATCGCTAAATCGTTTTTGTCGTTCCTGCAGTAAGCTCTGTACGTCGCTCATTTCGTCCTCCGCTCACTCTCGAGCTTTTTCGCGATATCCTCCCGCAGATCTCTTTTCAGTATCTTACCGGCCGGGCTCAGGGGGAATTCAGCGACAACCTCGAGCCGTTCGGGCAGTTTGAACTTCGCTATGTTTTTCCCCAGGAGGTAATCGATCAGATCCTTGAAGGTTATGGTTTCGTTATCCTGGAGAATGACATAAGCGCAGGCCCTCTCGAGGAACACGGGATCCGGCATTGCAACGACGGCCACGTTTTTCACCTTCGGATGGCTGAGAATAAGGTTTTCCACCTCTTCCACGTTGATCTTTTCGCCGCCGCGGTTGATAACATCCTTTTTCCTGCCTTCCGTAAAGATGTAGCCCTTTTCATTCATCCTGACGAGGTCGCCCGTTTTGTAGAAACCGTCTTCGGTCCAGGCCGCCTTGTTGTGCTCCGGCGCCCTGAAATAGCCACGCACGGTATAAGGACCCCGCGTTACGAGCTCTCCTATTTCGCCAAAAGGCAAACTGTTGCCGAAATCGTCGATTACCTTTACCTCGTCGTGGGGCGACACCGGCCTGCCGGAACTTTCCATGACCATGTCATCCGGGTCGTTCAACCGAACGTAATTGAGGAGCCCCTCTGCTGTTCCGAACACCTCCTGGGGAAAGGCATTGAGCACCTCTTTTACCTTCCTGCGCAGTTCGGGAGCGAGCCTGGCCCCCCCATTCTGAACGACTTTCAAGGAACTCAGATCATAGCGGCCGACGTCTTTGCTGTTAACCCACAGAACGACCAGAGGAACGGCTGCGGCCGCGACAGTGACCTTCTCTTCCCGGATAAGAGAAAAAACGCTTTGAGGGTCCGTAGCTGCGGATATTACGACTCTGCCCTTATTCAACCAAGTTCCAATCACGCCATAAGAGCCAAGAGTGAAATTGTGCGCTATTGGAAGGACGGCAAGGAAGACAGTGTCTGCATCGACACCCGCGGCGGCTGCGCTTTGTTTAGCGTTCAGCACATAGTCGTTATGAGTCCTGGGGATAAGCTTGGGCAGGGCTGTTGTGCCGCCGGATAAATGAACCAACGCGACATCATAAGGATCGGGACGAAATTTCTTCAGGTAGTCGGAAGGATATCGATCCTCGATTGGTGTATCGAGAAGCCTGTTAATGGAGATCATGTCGGGACCGAGGGATTCACCGGCAACCATTATATATTTCAGTTCTGAAATTTCTTTACGCAGCGCTTCGGCCATCTCGATGTAGTTGAATTTCCTGAACTCCGAGGGGATTGCGTAGCCAACAGCGCCGCTATGCCTGAGAAAGTATCCTATCTCGGTGCTGCGATGCGGCGGCAAAGACATGATAGGTATGACCCCGACTTTCACCAAGCCAAAAAACGTATAGACGAACTCCTCTATGTTGGGCAGTTGCAAGACCACCCGGTCGCCGAGTCTAAGACCCGCTTCGACGAAATGGAGCGCCAACCGGTTGATCCTGGCGAACATATCGCGGTAGGTTACCCTCGCCTCCCCGCATACAAAGGCCACTTTATCCGGCACTTCGGCTGCAATTTCTTCGAGTTTTTCGGCAAGGGGTTTTTCCTCCCACCATCCGGCTTCGCGGTACCGTTTGACATATTGCGGCGGCCATGGGGTGAAACCTTCAAGCATAATAGCCTCCTCGTTTTGCCCGAAATACTTCCGTTGCTATCCTGAAACCCGCAAAAACAATACGATATTAAGACCGAACGCGCAAGAAAGGATACCCAGGGGTGAATCTTTTCGGTTTCGTACAGTGTCGCCTTCATCGGTCAGGACAGTTCCGCCCTGGCTTTGCCCTCCTGTTTATCTATTGGAATTCCACGTTAATCGATAATACCGACAGATGGAATGAAACTTGCTCCTTTTCCACGCCAGGCGAAACCGATTCAAGGGAGTTACCTGGCGCTATCGAGCTGGTTTTGGAGACACCATGCAACTGAAGATCAACTCTACAGACATCCGTTGGTGGTTTTGGGCGGTAACGCTGCCATTCATTATTACAGCGCTTCTCGGCTGGACGCCAGGGTATTACGTTGTAATAAGTATTAGCGCCGTGCAGGTCATCTTTTTTCTTGTGCAAGAAAAAAGCCTGATCACGTTTCCATCCCAGATTCGAGTTGTCTATTTTGTCCTTGCCCTCTTTGGTCTATTGCCTGGAGTGCGGTTCTATATTTATATACTTCTGTTGTTGGGGACGATTATGGTCACCTTCTTCGGACGTTGCAGCATTGCGCTTATATTGAAGCAGATGCCTTGGAACAGGGGGCGTGAGGTAAGAATTAATTAGGCGCAGGTGCTTTACACGACTGTTGGCAAACCTTTCATTCCAGTGGATCGTTAAAACGCAGCCCTTTTGGCGGCCGCTGCATTCACATGTCAGGATGTTTCTATTTTATGGACAAGATCAAACTGGGCATCAGTACGTGTCTGCTGGGCGAACCGGTCAGATATGACGGCGGCCACAAGCTCGACCGGTTTTTGAAAGACACCCTGGGGCAGTATTTCGATTATGTGCCCGTCTGTCCGGAGATGGAATGCGGTTTGGGAACACCCCGCGAGTCCATGCACCTCGAGGGGGAACCAGGAGCGCTACGCCTGGTGACCACGCGAACGAAAATAGATCTGACGGACCGCATGGTTGTTTGGGCCGACCGGAGAGTAAGGGAACTCGAATCGGAAAACCTCTTCGGGTTCATCTTCAAGAGCAATTCGCCCAGCAGCGGGATGGAGCGCGTGAGGGTGCTCGACCCCAATGGGGTACCACATAAAACCGGCATCGGCATCTTTGCCGGGATTTTCATGAAGCACTTTCCGCTCATCCCCGTCGAAGACGAAGGAAGGCTGCATGATCCGGGGCTTCGCGAGAATTTTATCGAGCGGATATTCGCTCTGCAAAGATGGCGGGAAGCGTTGGAGCAGGGTCGGAAGGCTGCTCGACTGATTGCATTCCACAGCCGGCACAAACTGCAGATGATGGCCCACAGCCCCAGGTATGCGAGCGAGATGGGAAAACTGGTAGCGAAGGCCAAGGAAATCCCCGCTGACGAACTGTTCAGCCAGTATGAAAAAATGCTTATGGAAGGTCTGCGATTAAAAGCGACCGTAAAGAAAAACACGAACGTTCTTCAGCATATAATGGGCTATTTCAAGAGGCAGCTTACAGCGGACGAAAAGCAGGAGCTGACCGAGGTAATAGACCAATACTACAAGGGATATCTCCCGCTTGTCGTTCCGCTTGCTCTTCTTAAACACTACGTTCGCAAATACAAACATTCATACCTCCAAGAGCAGTCCTATCTGGATCCCCACCCTGGGGAACTGCAGTTAAGAAACCATGTGTGAGGGCTGGGGTGTGTACGGGGAGATTTTCCCACGCGCAGAGGCGCAGGCGCAAGAAGCAATTGCTCTCAGGAGTTGGAACGCCCGGGAGAAAGCGTCCTTGATTCCGCTTCGCATTAATCGCACAAGGCAATAATGATTGCCTGAGAGAAGGAAAAGGTCAACGATTTGCGATATGAGAGGGAAGATCCTTATTACCGGCGCGACCGGATTTGTAGGACGACGCCTTCTACGGGCCATTTCCAGGGAGGGATACGAGCCAACGTGCCTGGTTCGGTCGCAGGCCGGCTTCAAAGGCCTCGATCCTGGCATCCGGTACTCGAA